>JBJMII010000063.1:0-12654 GCA_045806925.1 Mycobacteriales bacterium | reverse complement strand
GGTCGCCACGAACTCGCGCAGGGGACGGCGGTGCAGGACCAGGACCGCGACCCATCCCATGCCACCCCACGCCCAGTCCGCGTCGATGAGCGCCTCGGACGGGCAGGCCAGGGTCGCGGCCACACCCGCGGCGAGCGTCACTCCGGCCAGCAGCCAGGAGCCGCTCCGGCCGGCGGCGGTCCCGCGAAGTGCGCGCGCCGATGCCGCCGCGACCACGACCGCCATCGCGACCCACGCCCCGACCTCCACCGGCCAGAGTCGATACTCGTCGAGGTGGGCGAGCCCGAGCACGAGATCGTAGCCGCCGTGCCAGATCACCAGGATGACGACGAGGCCCACGGTGAAGCCGCGGGCGTACCGGGTGGCAAAGTCCGCGGCGGGGCTAGCCACCTGGCCACCGCAGAACGACGCGCGTGCCACAGCCCGGCGCGGACTCGACCACCGCGCTGCCGCCAACGGCGACCATGCGTCCGACCACCGACTCGCGCAGACCCCGCCGGGACGGCGGGACGCCGGCGGGTTCGAACCCCCGGCCGGCGTCCCGAACGTCAATCCCCACGCCGCTGCCGTCTCGTCCTCCGGACACCGACGCCCGCGCGCAGCCGGCGTGTTGAGCCACATTACGCAGAGCCTCGGCGACGCTGTCCGCCAGCGCTCTCGCCACAGGCGCCGGCACGATGGCCGCCGACAGTGCCAGCGTGACGTCCACCTGGCCAGCCATCGTTCTCACCACGTCGTCCAGATGCGCCAGCAACGACACCGGTCCGCCGTCACCGTCCAGTTCGGGGGAGCGGCGCAGCGCCTCGAGCGCCACGAGGTCGGCCGCCGCACGCTCCGCCAGCACGGCCGAACGGCCGTCCAAGGCACCGGCGCCCACCATGGACAGCGTGGTGAGGACGGTGTCGTGCAGGCGCCGCAACTGCTCCCGCTCGTCCGTCCGACGCGCCTGCTCGACCTGCGCCTCCCTGTCCGCGGCGGCCCGGGCACGGAACGCCTCGTCCGCCGACCGGCCCCCGCGGCGCATCTGCCCCACGAGCACGGCTGCCAAGCCACCCTGCACGAGGAACACCAGGCCGAGCGCCGGCGCTTCGGCGACCACGAACCAGGTCAGGCCGGCGGCCGCGGCGACCGCGAGCCCGCCGACGGGGCGCAGGAGCAGCGCAGCGATGAAGACGCTCGTGCTCACCAAGGCCATCACCCAGCTGGATCCGTCGGCGAGCGAACGGGCCGGAGAAACCCTCTCCTGCGCTGCGCAGATGGACAGCGTCACCGCAGCGTCCACGATCACGTAGCCGGCCGGTGGCCAACCCCGGGCGGCTCGGGTGACGAACACAGCCGTCCACACCGCGAGCAACAGGACGGCTCCGACCACCCACTGCGGCTGAACCAGCGGCACCATGCCCAGAAACGCCGCCGCCGTCGCTGCCACCAGACCGCCGACACGCAGCAAGACCGCATAGCGGAGGACCAGCCGGTCGAACTGACGGTCCGACGGACCGAACGCCCGCGACGACGATCTCCCGACCGGCCGGGTCAACGTCGTCACAGCAGTCAAGAGTGCCACCTGTCCGACCACGACGGCCAGAGCGTCCGACGCCGCCGATGTCGTTCCCGGTGCGGCCCAACGGCGCTACGGCCAGGACGACGCGTTCGTGGGCAGGGACCGCGGGGGAAAGCAGCGCTCCATGCCGCCAGTCGAGCGGCGGCAGCCCGCTCCGGTGGGGTGGGGTAGGACGACGCGTACGCGGCCGATTAGCCTGCCTGCTGTGCGGTTCGGTCTGGTCGGTACGGGGCCCTGGGCGTGGATGGCGCACGGTCCCGGGCTTGTCGCGGTGGAGGAAGTCGAGCTCGTCGGGGTGTGGGGGCGCCGTGCCGAACGAGCCCTGCTGCTTGCGCAGCAGCTGGGCAGCACGGCATACGACGACTACGGGGCCCTCCTACGAGGGGTCGATGCCGTGGCCTTCTCGGTCCCACCGGAGATCCAGGCGGCGATGGCGACCGAGGCTGCGAAGGCGGGCAAGCACCTGCTTCTCGACAAGCCGGTGGCGACCTCGGTCGGGGCGGCACATGCGTTGGCGGACGCAGCTCAGGGTGTCGCCTCGGTGGTGTTCTTCACCGACCGCTTCGTCGACACCTCACGTGCCTGGTTCGAGCAGGTACGCCGCACCGGCGGCTGGCGGGGCGGGTGGATGCGCTGGTTCAGCGCCTTGCAGGAGCCGGACAACCCGTTCGGCTCCGCACCGTGGCGGCACGAGTGGGGCGCGCTGTGGGACACCGGGCCGCATGCGTTCTCCACGCTGATGACAGCCCTTGGCCCGGTCGCAGCGCTGACCGCGACGGCGGGTGACGGGGACCTGGTGAACCTGGTGCTGCGCCATGAGTCCGGCGTCACCAGCACGGTGACGCTGACGCAGTTCGCTCCGCGCGCGGCGGAGACCTACGACGTGACGCTGTGGGGCGAGGCGGGCTTCTCGAGCATGCCGCTGCGCACCGGTCGCCCGGACGAACCGCTGGCTGTCGCGGCCCGGGAGCTCATCGCGGCGGCGGAGTCGGGCGAGCATCACCCGGTGGACGTGCGCTTCGGCGCGCGGGTCGTGGAGCTGCTCACGCAGGCGCAGGAGCAGCTCGATTAGCCGTTGACGACGACATCGCGGTCTCGCGGCGCGGCCAGCGGCAGGCCACGGTGAGCATCTGCCGGTGGGCTATGGCTGGCCGTACGGCGCGGGGAGGGGAGTCGTGATCGGCACCTACGAACCGGCCGGGGAGATCACCACCGGATCGTTCGGTCGGTCGACCTGCCGGCGCACTGGTCCCGCCTGGACCGGTTCGAGGCACCCGGCTACCGACGCATCGCGACCAGCGTCCACACCCCCTCGGGCGACGTCGACGCGTTCATCTACGTTCTGCAGGCAGAAGATCGGGCGGCGATGCCGCGGCCCGGGGATGGGAGCTGATCTGCGTTAGTGTCTTGTGAGAATCGGGTGCGCGACCCGGCGGGCCAGGTGTCCGGCGGACCTACCGTCGGCGGGTGTCAGGACTTGGGCAGGTGGCCAAGCGGCTGTTGGTGGGCCGACCGTACGCGACCGACCGGGCCACCGAGCAGTTGCTGCCGAAGCGGATCGCGTTGCCGGTCTTCGCGTCCGACCCGTTGTCGTCGGTGGCGTACGCGACCGAGGAGATCCTGCTGGTGCTGGCTCTCGGCGGGATCGCGCTGCTGCACCTGACGGTGCCGGTGGCGGCCGGCGTGGTCGTGCTGCTGGCGGTGGTGGTCGCCTCGTACCGGCAGACCGTGCACGAGTATCCGCGCGGCGGCGGCGCCTACCAGGTGGCGGGGGAGAATCTCGGCCGGCCGTTCGGGTTGGTCGCGGCCAGCGCGCTGCTGGTCGACTACGTGCTCACCGTCGCAGTGTCGGTGTCCGCCGGAGTGGACAACATCGCGTCCGCGGTGCCCGCGCTGCACGGGCATCAGCTGGCGGTCGCGTTCGGGCTCCTGGCGCTGCTCGGGCTGGGCAACCTGCGGGGCATCCGGGAGTCCGGGCGCGCGTTCGCGTTCCCCACCTACGCCTTCGTCGGCGGGGTGCTGGTGCTGGTGCTGTGGGGCCTGGTGCGTGCGGCTGCGGGCAGCCCGCCCCGGGCGGAGTCGGCGGATCTGCCCGTCGGCGCCGAGCACTCGTACGCGGGTCTGGCACTGGTGTTCCTGGCGTTGCGCGCGTTCTCCTCCGGCTGCACCGCGCTGACCGGGGTGGAGGCGATCGCCAACGGGGTGCCGGCGTTCAAGCCGCCGAAGAGCGCCAACGCCGCGCACACCCTGCTCGTGCTGGGCGGGCTCGCCATCACCATGTTCGGCGGGATCACCGCCCTCGCCCTGATCACGCACGTGCATGTCGCGGAGAACCCCGTCGACCTCGGCCTGCCGGCCGGCACGGGCACCAAGACCGTGATCGCCCAGATCGCGTCCGCCGTGTTCGGCGGGAACCACTCCGTCGGCTTCTACTGGATCACCGTGTTCACCGCGCTGGTGCTGGTGCTGGCGGCGAACACCGCCTTCAACGGCTTCCCGGTGCTCGGCTCGATCCTCGCCCAGGACAGGTACGCGCCTCGCCAGCTGCACACCCGCGGGGACCGGCTGGTGTTCTCCAACGGCATCGTCGTGCTCGCCGTCGCCGCTGGCCTGCTGCTGTGGGCTTTCGGCGCGTCCACCACGAGGCTGATTCAGCTCTACATCATCGGGGTGTTCCTGTCGTTCACGCTCAGCCAGGCCGGCATGGTCCGGCACTGGACGCGGCTGCTCCGCGGCATCCCGGCCGCCGGGCGACGGTCGATCCGCCGCAAGCGGGCGGTCAGCGCGGTCGGGGCGGCGTCCACCGGGTTGGTGCTGGCGGTGGTGCTGGCGACCAAGTTCCTGGCCGGGGCGTGGATCGTGGTCATCGCGATGCCGCTGGTCTACCTGGCGATGACCGGTATCCACCGGCACTACCAGCGGGTCGGCCGGGAGCTGGCGTGGCGGGACGACGCGGGCGTGCTGCCGGCGCGCACGCACGCGATCGTCCTGGTGTCCCGACTGCACCTGCCGACCGCGCGGGCCCTGGCGTACGCCCGGGCGACCCGGCCGGACACCCTGACCGCGCTCACGGTCGACGTGGACGACGCCGACACCCGCCGGCTCTGGCAGGAGTGGGAGCGCCGCCGGGTGCCGGTACCGCTGACGGTGCTCGAGTCGCCGTACCGGGAGATCACCCGACCTGTGCTGCAGTACGTCCGGGACCTGCGCCGGTCCACCCCCCGGGACGTCGTCACCGTGTTCATCCCGGAGTACGTGCTGGGCCGCTGGTGGGAGCAGCTCCTGCACAACCAGAGCGCGTTGCGGCTCAAGGCACGGCTGCTGTTCCAGCCCAGCGTGATGGTGACCAGCGTGCCCTGGCAGCTCGACTCGGCCACGGCGGGAGACAGGCGGGCGCGGGCGGGTGCCGCCTCCGCCGTCGACGAGGCGGGCGAGAGCGCCGCACGGGAGCAGACGGTGGGACGCTGACCAGATGCGAGGGCGGATCGACCAGGCGTCGGCCGGCAGCCGGGAGGCGGGCCGCCGCGTCCCGCTGACCGGCCGGCGCCGGCTCGCCGGGCTGGCGCTCGGCGTCGTCCTGCTGCCGGCGCTGACCGCCCTGCTGGTTCCGCTGCGCGGCACGCTTGACCTGACCACGGACGTGCTCGCGTTCCTTCTCGCCGTGGTCGCTGTCGCCACGGTCGGCGGCCTCTGGCCGGCACTGGCCGCAGCGGTGGCCGGATCCCTCCTGCTGAACTACTTCTTCACCGAGCCGCTGCTCGGCTTCGCCGTCGCCGACCGCACCGACTCGATCGCGCTGGTCGCGTTCGTCGCCGTCGCGGCCGCCGTCAGCGCAGTGGCGTTGCGGCAACGCCGGCTCGCCGACGCCGCCGCCGACGCCGAGCTCGTCGCCGAGGCCGACCGGACCCGAGTCGCGCTGCTCACCGCGGTCGGTCACGACCTGCGCTCACCGCTGGCGTCGGCGAAGACGGCGGTGTCCGCGCTGCGTGCCGACGATGTCAAGTGGGGCGGGCAGGAGCGGGCCGAGCTGCTCGCCACCGCGGACGAATCGCTGGACCGGCTCACCAGCCTGGTGGACAACCTGCTGGACATGAGCCGGCTACAGGCCGGTGCGCTCGCGGTCCGCCGGACGCCGCTGGGTGTCGACGACGTCCTGCCCGGCGTGCTCGCCGACCTGGGGCCGGCCGGCCGCGGCGTAGTCCTGCGGATCCCACCGGACCTGCCCGAGCTGGTCGCCGACCCCGGCCTGCTCGAACGCATCCTCGTCAACCTCCTCGGCAACGCCGCCCGGCACTCCCCGCCCGACCGGCCCCCGCTGGTGTCGGCGGAAACCTCCGCAGACCGGGTCGAGCTTCGCGTCGTCGACCACGGTCCCGGCGTCCCGGAGCACGAGTGGAACCGGATCTTCGTACCGTTCCAGCGGCTCGGCGACCGTGACACCAGCGCCGGCATCGGGCTAGGGCTCGCGCTCTGCCGCGGGCTGGCCGAGGCGATGGGCGGCACCCTCGAACCGGCGCACACCCCCGCCGGCGGCCTCACCATGGTGCTGTCCCTGCCGGCCGCGCCGGCCGCCCGGCGACGCACCCCGCAGCCGGAGGCGGCCGGATGACCTGCGTGCTGCTGGTCGAGGACGAGACCCAGCTGCTGCGGGCCATGCAAATCACCCTGCGCGCCCGGGGCCACGAAGTCCTCACCGCCGGCACCGGTCGCAAAGCGCTGGCCGCCGCGGCCAGCAACCATCCCGACCTGGTCGTTCTCGACCTCGGCCTGCCGGACCTCGACGGCGTCGAGGTGATCCGCAGCCTCCGTGAGTGGACCAGCATGCCGATCATCGTCCTGTCCGGACGGACCTTCGGCGGGGACAAGGTCGCCGCGCTCGATGCCGGTGCAGACGACTACGTCACGAAGCCGTTCGGCGTGGAGGAACTGCTCGCCCGTATCCGCGCGGTCGCCCGGCGCACCCTGGCTCCCGCCGGCGCCGCCGTCGACATCGGCAACTACCGCATCGACCTCACCGCAAGGCGGGTGGACGCCCGCCAGACCGACCAGCCCGCGCCGCCCGAGGTCCGGCTCACCCCGACCGAGTGGCGGCTGCTCGACGCGCTCGTCCGCCGTCCCGGCCGGCTCGTCGGACGCCGCCAGCTGATCACCGAGGTGTGGGGACCCGCGTACACCGACGACACCTCCTCACTCCGGCTCTACCTCAACCGCCTCCGCCACAAGCTCGAACCGAACCCCGCCCGCCCACGTCACCTTCTCACCGAACCCGGCATGGGATACCGCTACCAGCCCTGATCCCAGGAGGCGCTCCGATGACAGTCCCGCTCACCATCGGCCCCGTCCATCACCTGCGCCTCACGGTGACCGACGTCGAACGGTCCCGGGCGTTCTACACCGAGCTGCTCGGGTTCCAGACCGCGATGGACACCTCGCCACCGGCCGACGACCCCCACCACGACCTGACGCTGGACCTGCTGCAGGGCGGCATCGTCCTGGCCAACGGCGACCTGCTCCTGGGGCTGCGACCGGTGGACGCCGACCGGGCCGCCGACCGCTTCGACCCGCTCCGCTGCGGCCTGGACCACCTCAGCTTCGCCGTGACCGGACGAGCCGACCTGGAGGCGGCCGCGCAGGCCTTCCAGGAGCGCGGTGTGGAGCACAGCGAGATCAGCGAACTGCCGCCGTTCGGCATAGCCGTGCTGCCGTTCAAGGACCCCGACGGGGTCGCGCTGGAACTCACCGCCCCGCTGTAACGAGGTTAGTCGTCCAGGCTGCCCATGGTCAGGTTGACTGTGGTTCCCGTCATCCCGCTCGCCTTGTCGGAAGCCATGAAGACCGCCGTGTTCGCCACCTCTTCGAGCGTCATGAGCCGGCGCGGGTGGGTCCTGCTCGCGAGGAGCTCCTGCCACTGTTCCCAGGTCATGCCCGATGCCTTGGCGCGAGGCTCGAAGGCGTCCTTGATCGTGCGTGTCTCCGGCATGCCCTGCGGTCGCAGACCGACCACGCGGATGCCCTGAGGTGCGAGCTCGGCGGACAGCTCTCGGGTGAGTGCCTCCTTGGCGGCCATCGCCGGACCGTAACCTCCCACCAAGGGGATGCCGGTCCGCGAGTGGAGTGCGGTGACGGTCATGATCACCCCCGATCTGTTCGGGATCATGTGCCGTGCCGCCAGCCGTGCGGTCAGGAAGTACGACGTCGTGTAGGCCGTGATCGGCAGGGAGAACTGCCCGGCATCCAGCTCGACCAGGGGGACACCCAGAATCTTCGTATTCGGGATGCCGACCGCGTTGAACGAGATGTCGAGGCGGCCCGCCTCATCCAGCACGGACTGCAGATGACTGTCCACAGCCTGCTCGTCGAGAGCGTCGACTTCGGCCGCCTCGGCGGATCCGCCGGCCGAAACGATGTCCTTCGCAACAGCGTCGACCGGTGCCCGGAGGCGCCCGGTGAGAAAGACCTTGGCCCCCTCGCCCGCGAAAGCGCGTGCGACAGCACCGCCGATCGCGCCGCCGGCTCCGTAGATCACCGCAACCTTGTCCGTCAGCATCATCTCCGGTTCCTTCCTGTGCCCGGCTGGTCACACCTGCGCCGTCCTCGGACTCCACGCGAACGAGGTGGTCGACATGCTGGACTCGAGGGTCGAATCGGTCCACAGCGCCCTCGAGAACAGCGTGCTCCCCTGGTTCGGGCTACCGCGATCGCTCCCGAGCGGAAGCCAGCTCCCGGGGACGGTCAGTACGGAGTGATGCCGTAGCCGGGCGGGAACAGTGCCGCCTTGCCGTCGCCGTTGTTGATCGGCTCGTCGCTGACGGCCTTCGGCCAGCTGACCGGGAGCGTGCCGGTGAAGCCGGCGCCGAAGAGGACGTCGGTGACGCCGGCGCCCTCCGTCCCGGGCAGCCAGGCGGCGACGAAGGCGGCGACCTTCGGCAGCTGGTCGCCGATGATGAGCGGGCGTCCGGAGTAGAGCACGCCGATGCAGGTGGTGACGCGGGCGCAGAGGTCGCTGAGCTGGCTGGAGTTGTCCCGGCCGAAGGCGAGGGTGGACGAGTCGCCCTGGCCCTCCGCGTACGGGGTCTCGCCGCCGACCCAGATCCCGACGTCGCCCCGGTAGTTGCCCTTGGTGCGGGTGCCGACGTCCTGCAGGGTGATGCCGGTGCCCGCGGTGGCCTGCTGGAGCGCCTGCCAGAAGGTGGTGCCCATGGTGTGCGTGCCGCTGGAACCCTGCCAGCTGATGGACCAGCCGCCGGTCTGGTTGCCGAGGTCGTCGGCGGATCTCCCGCCGACGACGATCTTGTACGTGCCGGTCTTCGACAGCGGCAGCGCGTTGTTGCCGTTCTTCAGCAGGGTCAGCGACTGCCGTACGGCCTGCCGGGCGACGTCGCGGTGGGCGGCCGAGCCGACCTGGGTGGTGTAGGTGCGGTCGGTGTAGGGGTGGTCGAACAGGCCGAGGGCGAACTTGGCGTCGAGGATGCGGGTGACCGCGTCGTCGACCCGGGTCTGCGGGATCGTGCCGTTGGTGACGCCGGCGACGATGGCGTTGATGGTGTCGACGTACCTGTCCGGCACCATGATCATGTCGATGCCGGCGTTGACGGCGTGCGCGACCTGACCGGCGTAGGTGGCGTCGGGAAGCTGCTTGATGCCGCCCCAGTCGCTGACGACGAAGCCCCTGAACCCGAGCTCGCCCTTGAGGACGTCGGTGATCAGGTACCTGTCGCCGTGCACCTTCTGGCCGTTCCAGCTGCTGTAGGACACCATCACCGAGCCCACCCCGGCGCTGATCGCGCTCTGGTACGACGGCAGGTGGACGGCCCGCAGGGCCGCCTCGCTGAGCCGGGTGTCGCCCTGGTCGATGAGGTAGCCGTTGTCGCCGGTGCCGAAGGTGGTGCCGCCGTCGCCCAGGTAGTGCTTGGCGGTGGCGAGGACCGAGCTGGGGCCGACCGCGCCGGTCTGGAAGCCCCGGACGGCGGCGGCGGCCAGCGGCGAGACGACCGACGGGTCCTCGCCGTACCCCTCGTAGGTACGGCCCCAGCGGTCGTCGCGGGGAACGCACACGCACGGGCTGAACGCCCAGCGGATGCCGGTGCCGAGGACCTCCTGCCGGGTGACGTCCTCCACCCGCTGGACGAGGGCGGCGTCGCGGGCGGCGCCCATGCCGAGGTGGTGCGGGAAGAGGGTGGCGCCCTGGACATTGTTGTGGCCGTGCACCGCGTCGACGCCGTAGAGCAGCGGGATGCCGAGGCGGCTCCGCAGCGCGTAGCTCTGGTAGCCGTCGACCATGTCCGCCCACTGCGTAGCGGTGCCGCCCGCGCCGTTCGGGCCGCCGCCCCCGCCGCTGAGCACCGAGCCGAGCCCGTAGCCGGCGATGTCCTGGCTGTTCGTGAGGTAGGTGTTGGCCACCTGCGTCATCTGGCCCGCCTTCTCGGCCAGGGTCAGCTGCGACAGGCAGTCGACCGTCGAGGTGCACCCGGCGGCGTGCGCGGGCGGCGCCGGTGGGGCGACGATCAGCAGACCCGCGAAGAGCGGCAGCACGGCGCCGCCGAGCACCACACGACGACGCAGCCGGTCGGCCGCCCGGTGGCTGTCAAGCGCCATCCTGCACCCCTCGTCGCCACGAAATGCCGCAGCTGGTTCAAAGCCGGTAGGAACGTTGTCCCGCACGGACACAGATGCGTCAAGGGCGCCGAGCCGTCAACACGGTGCCCTCCGCAGGGCGATCTCCAGCGCCGCCGCGCGGGCATGCCGCACCAGGTCCTCGCGCAGCAGTTCGTCCAAGGTGCGGAGCCGATCCTCCTCAGCCGCCTCGGCCGAGATGACCGTGAAGCCGGCCGGAATCTCCGCATCGTGCAGGCCGGTCACCTGCGGCACCGTCGAAGACCCCAGCCGGCCCGACCGGCCTGGCTCTCGGTGAGGAGACTCAGTTCAGCCAAGGGCGACCCACGAAGGCCTCGGCGTACATCGCCGAGCCTGTCGGCCCATACTCGTGCGCGGGCGTGCACGATGCGAAACCGCTCGGGCTCGGTGACCCGTGAGTACTCCTCCTCGCGCGGCGAGGACATCCCCGGGTGCGGACTGGGCCAGGAGGGCATGCCGAGGCGGTCATAGCTGGCCGCCACCTGCGCCTGCAGCTCGCTCAGCCTCACCCGCACGAGGATATGAAGCCGGCGTGCTGGGGCGCATCAGGTTTCGCCTTCGCCCAGGCCCTGGCCGTCGGGCCGGCTGAGCTCGTGGAGCAAGCCATCTCGCCGGTCGCGGGCACCCGCCCGTCAAGGCGGCCCCGTCACGCGGACCGGGAACGTCCCGGATCGGGCTGAGCTGCCGGTGGGGGAAGCAGCCGGGGCGCGAGCACTGCGGCGAGCGTGCCGGTCGTGGCCGCGGCCAGCACCACTCCCCACGCGGCCGGACCGAGTGGGGTACAGCCGAAGAACTGGCTGACCCCGGGCGTCTCGACGAGCGTGACAAGCGCGACCGCGGAAGCGAGCGTGGTAGCGACCACCAGGGGGCTGTGCCTGCCGGTCAGGAGCGTCTGGCCGAGTTGCGTGCCCACGAGGGCCGCGAGTCCCATGCTGCTCGCCCGGCGTCTACGGCCGGTGACGCGCCCGATGGTCCATGCCATCGTCGCTCCGAGGGTGGTGGCGCCGCCTCGCACCGCGAGGGCCCGGGTGAGCCGGGCACCGAGGGCCGCACTCGACGGCTGCGTGGCTGTGGCGTCGTCTGGGCTGCGAGCGACGGCGACGGCAAGGGCCGGGGCCATGTCGGTGAGCATGTTGACGACCAGGAGCTGACGCACGTTCAGCGGGGCACGGCCGGCGGTCGCGGTGCCGAGGACCATGAAGGCCACCTCGCCGGCGTTGCCGCCGACCAGGATGGACACCGCGTCCTCGACCCGGCGCCAGAGTCCGCGGCCCTCACGCAGCGCGTCGTGGATGCGCAGCACGGCCGCGTCCGCGAGGACGATGTCGGCGGCGGTCCTCGCGGACGACGACCCGGCGGCGGCGACCCCGATACCGACGTCGGCGAGCCGGATGGCCGCCGCGTCGTTCGTACCGTCGCCGGTCATCCCGACCACTTGACCGGCCTTCTGCAGCGCCTCCACGATGCGCAGTTTCTGCTCCGGAGACACCCGCGCGTACACCGTGGTCTGGCTCACCCGCCGGATGCGCTCGTCCTCGGTCATCCGATCCAGCTCGGCCCCGGTCAGCACGCCGTCGACAGGGATGCCGACGGCATTGGCGATGGCCGTCGCCGTGGTCGGGTGGTCACCGGTGACCATGAGTGTCCGCACGCCTTCGTCGGTCAACCGACGCACCGCTTCGGCGGCCTCGGCACGGGGCCTGTCCGCAACTCCGATGAGTCCCAGCAGCACGAGGTCGCGGGAGAGCTCCTGCAGGTCGCTGGTGTCCTCCGCCTCGCTCACCGGGCGCTCGGCGACGGCGAGCACGCGCAGACCTCGGGCCGCCAGTTGCTGCACTCTGTCCTGGGCGGCTCGTTGCCGCGCGGCGCTGAGCGGTTCGGTCCCCGAGTCGCCGGTCACGCGGCGGCACAGCGGCAGCACGACCTCCGGCGCCCCCTTGATCACAAGATGCGGTTCGTTGCCGTCGGTGCCGAGCGAGGCAGCGTATCCGCGGCTGGTCTCGAACGGCAGCTCGACCCGAAGCCGCCAGCCGTCGTCCCGGCCCTCGGCGAGCCGCCCTCGGTCCAGGCGCCCAGCGGCTTCGAGGATCGCGCGGTCTGTCGCATGCGGGACGGTGTGGACGCCGTCCGGGGAAACGGGTGGACAGGCACGGGCCGCGATCAGCAACAGCCGCTCCCCTGCCGGGTCGTCCGGCGCCAGGTCCCGGTCGACGCCGGCGAGGTGGGTCACGGCGAGCCGGCCCTCGGTGATCGTGCCGGTCTTGTCGAAGCAGACGACGTCGACCCGGCCGAGCGCCTCCAGGGTGCGGGACGAGCGGACCAGCACGCCCCGGCGGGACAGCCGGCGCGCCGCGCCCGCCTGGGCCACGGTCGCCACCAGCGGCAGGCCCTCGGGAACCGCCGCGACCGCCACCGCCACCCCGGCCGCCACCGCCTGCCTCAGCCGCAGGCCGCGCAGC
>JBJMII010000062.1:0-23238 GCA_045806925.1 Mycobacteriales bacterium | reverse complement strand
GGTCGAGCCGTCCTCGGGCACGGTGATGTCGTCGATGATCCGGACCCCGTGGCCCAGCCGGTCGGCGCCGCACCACTGCAGCGCCTGCCAGATCGAGGGCAGCCCGAACGCCTCGCCGGCGTGGATGGTGAAGTGCGCATTCTCCCGCTGCAGGTACTCGAACGCGTCGAGGTGCCGGGTCGGCGGATGCCCGGCCTCCGCGCCGGCGATGTCGAAGCCGACCACGCCCCGGTCCCGGAACCGGATCGCCAGCTCGGCGATCTCCATCGACCGCGCGTTGTGCCGCATCGCGGTGAGCAGCGCCCCCACCCGGATCCGGTGGCCGGCCGCCCCGGCGGTCGCCGAGCCGTCGGCGAAGCCGGCCAGCACCGCCTCGACCACCTCGTCCAGCGACAGCCCCAGCTCGACGTGCAGCTCCGGGGCGAACCGGACCTCCGCGTAGACCACGCCGTCCGCGGCCAGGTCCTCGGCGCACTCGGCGGCCACCCGGCGCAGCGCCGCCGGGGTCTGCATCACGCCGACGGTGTGCGCGAAGGTCTCCAGGTAGCGCTCCAGCGAGCCGGAGTCGGCGGCGTCCCGGAACCAGCTGGCCAGCCCGGCGGCGTCGGTGGTCGGCAGCTCGGCGTAACCGGACCCGCGCGCCAGCTCGACCACCGTCGCCGGCCGCAGCCCCCCGTCGAGGTGGTCGTGCAGCAGCACCTTGGGCACGCGGCGGAGGGTCTCGGCGGTGATCGGGGTCGGCATGACGAGACGATACCGGCACCAGGTCGGGTACGGGGGGTGGTGGCATGAACGCCCGATGTCGTCAGCCGTCCGCCTTGTTGCGCCACCGGAAGGTCCGAACGGCGACGACCAGGCCGAGCACGCACCAGGCGGCGAGCACCAGCGCGATCCGGCCGTGCTCCCAGCTGCCGGCCGGTTCCACCGTCTGGTAGTCGTCCGGCAGGAAGACCGAGCGCATCCCCTGGGTCATCCACTTCAGCGGGAAGACCGCCGCGATCTCCTGCATCCAGGACGGCAGCTGGGAGAAGACGAAGAAGACGCCGGAGATGAACTGCAGCACGATGGCGATCGGGGAGATGATCGCCGGGGCGCTCCGGCCGTTCTTCACGATCGCGGTGACCGCGATGCCGAGCAGCGTGCAGGCGGTCAGCCCGAGCAGGCTCACCCAGGCGTACGTGACCCAGCGGGAGGCCGAGGTGGGCAGGTCCAGGTCGTAGAACAGCACCCCGATCGCGAGCAGCAGCACGTTCTGCACCACCGCGACGACGGCCACCACGGCGACCTTGCCGGCGAAGTACGCCGAGCGCGGCATCGGGGTGCCGGCCAGCCGCTTGAGCGCGCCGGTGTCCCGCTCGATCGGGATCGCGATCCCCAGGTTCTGGAAGCTGGAGGCGAACAGGCCGGCCGCGATCATGCCGGCCACGAAGTACTGCGCGAAGCTGATGCCGCCCTCCAGCCGCTGCCGGCCGAAGACCGCGCCGAAGACGACCAGCAGCAGGATCGGGAAGGCGAAGGTGAAGACCACCGCCTCCCGCTCCCGCATGAAGGTGAGCAGCTCGACCTTCGCGCGGACCGCGTACACCGACAGCAGCGGCGGCGGGCGGAACTCCGGCCGGGTGGTGCCGCCGCCGGCCGCCGTCCGGGTGGTGCTGTCGGCCGTCACGAGCCCGCTCCGATCATCCGCAGGTAGACGTCCTCCAGGCTGGGCCGCGCCACCACCAGCTCCGGCACCTCGCCGTCGAAGCGGGCGGCCAGCTCGGTGACCACCTGCGTCGGGGTGTCCGTGGTGACCTCGCGCGGGCCGTCCGGGCCGACCCAGCGGACCGTGGCGGCCGCCTGCGCCCGGCCGCCGAGCGTCTGCGGGGTGCCGACCTCGACGATCCGGCCGGCGTTGATCACCGCGACCCGGTCGGCCAGGTGCTCCGCCTCGTCCAGGTAGTGGGTGGTGAGCAGGATCGTGGTCCCCTGCTCGGCCAGGTCCTCGAGCAGACCCCAGAACTGCCGGCGCGCCTCCGGGTCGAAGCCGGTGGTCGGCTCGTCCAGGAAGAGCAGCTCGGGCCGGCCGACGATGCCGAGGGCGACGTCCAGCCGGCGGCGCTGGCCACCGGACAGCGACGACGCCCGGGCGTCCCGCTTGTCGCCGAGACCGACCAGGGTGATCGTCTCGTCCGCCGGCCGCGGCCGCGGGAAGTACGCGGCGGTCGCGCCGACCCACTCCCGGACCGTCAGCTCGCTGGACTGGGACAGGTCGTCCACCCGCTGCAGCACGATCCCGATCCGCGCCCTCCAGGCCGCGCTGGCCGCGGCCGGGTCGTCGCCGAGCACCCGCACCTCGCCCGCGTCGCGGTGCCGGTAGCCCTCGAGGATCTCGACCGTGGTGGTCTTGCCGGCCCCGTTCGGCCCCAGCAGGGAGAAGACCTCGCCGCGGCGTACCTCGAGGTCGACACCGTCGACGGCGGGTCGGCCCTGGTACGACTTGCGGAGCCCGGTCACCTGGATGGCATCGTGGGTCACGCCGGCCAGCCTGCCGGCTCACGCCGCCGTCCCGCTACGCCCGATCGACCGGTCCTGCCGTCCGCAGGTCGCCTCACCAGTGTCACCGCACCCCCTCCGGGGCCACTACGACGAGTTCCGGCAGCCCGGCGAAGTGCCGGACGTTGCCGGTGACCAGCGGGAGCCGGTGGTGCGCGGCGCTGGCGGCGATCCACACGTCGTTGGCGTTGGACCGGTGGGCGAGCGGGTGACCGACCCGGGCGGCCTCGGCCCGCAACCAGGCGCAGGTCCGGAGCAGGGCCTCGTCCGGCAGGAGGATCGTCGTCTCGGCGAGCGCCGCTTCGCACCAGCCGGGCGACCTCCGCGGCCAGCCACTGGCTGCCGCCGCCGGCATCTCCCGCAGCTTCATGCCACTGGAGGAGCTGGTGAGGCAGCCGTGAGGCTCAGTCGTCGCGGTGGGCGGCGTCGGGGGCGAAGGCGGGCACGCAGACCGCGACGTAGTCGGCTCCGTCGGGGTGGGGCGTGCTGTAGCGGACCCGCTCGCCGGCGCGGGTCAGCACCGCCTCGCCGGCCCGGACCTCGAGCGTGCCGCCGTCGTGCTCGACCCGGACCGTCCCGCGCAGCACGAGCGTCACCTCGTCGAAATCGGGCGCCTGCGCCGGCTCCTCCCACCCGCCCGGCGCGGTCATCCGGGCGACCGAGACCGCCGACGTGCCGGAGTTGACCCGGCCGACGTACTCGTCGATCCGCTTGCCGCCGGGCACCGGGACGGTGGTCGGCGACGGGATGTGCTGGGGCACGGCTCAGTCCTCCGCGATCCGGTCGAGCACCAGGTCGCCGCCGGCCGGGCCGCCGTCGCCGACGGTGATCGCGCCCTCCAGCGCGGCCAGCGCGCGCTCCACCCGCGCCGGCTCGTCGGTGTGCAGCCGCAGCACCGGCACCCCGGCGGTCACCCGGTCCCCGGGCTTGGCGAGCATCTCCACCCCCGCCGCCGGGGACACCGGGTCCTCCTTGCGGGCCCGGCCGGCGCCCAGCCGCCAGGCGGCGACGCCCACCGCGTACGCGTCCAGCCCGGTGAGCACGCCGGTCGCCGGCGCCGGCACCTCGTGCACCTCACGGGCCGTCGGCAGCGGCGCGTCCGGGTCGCCGCCCTGGGCCGCGATCATCCGCCGCCACACGTCCATCGCCCGCCCGTCCCGCAACGCCTCGGCCGGGTCCACATCGGACCGCCCGGCGGCCGCGAGCATCTCCCGAGCCAGCGCCAGCGTCAGCTCCACGACGTCGGCCGGACCGCCGCCGGCGAGCACCTCGACCGACTCGGCGACCTCGAGGCCGTTCCCGGCGGTGCGCCCCAGCGGGGTGTCCATCCCGGTCAGCAGCGCCACCGTCCGGACGCCGTGCGCGCCGCCCAGCTCCACCATCGCCGTCGCCAGCTGCCGGGCGGAGCCGAGCTCCTTCATGAACGCGCCGGAGCCGACCTTCACATCCAGGACCAGCGCGGACGCACCCTCGGCGATCTTCTTCGACATGATCGAGGAGGCGATCAGCGGGACCGACTCGACCGTGCCGGTCACGTCGCGCAGCGCGTACAGCTTGCGGTCGGCCGGCGCCAGCGACTCCCCGGCCGCGCAGATCACCGCGCCGACGTCCCGCAGCTGCGCCTCGAACTCGGCGGTGGACAGCCGTGCCCGCCAGCCCGGTACGGCCTCCAGCTTGTCCAGCGTGCCGCCGGTGTGCCCGAGCCCGCGGCCGGACAGCTGCGGCACCGCCACCCCGTGCGCCGCCACCAGCGGCGCGAGCGGCAGCGTGATCTTGTCGCCGACGCCGCCGGTGGAGTGCTTGTCGACGGTCGGACGGTCCACACCGGACAGGTCGAGCCGGTGCCCGGACTCGATCATCGCGCGGGTCCAGCGGGCCAGCTCGGCCGGCTGCATCCCGCGCAGCAGGATCGCCATCAGCAGCGCGGACATCTGCTCGTCCGCGACGGCGCCCCGGGTGTACGCGTCGAGCACCCAGTCGACCTGCTCGTCGGACAGCCTGCCACCGTCCCGCTTGGTGCGGATCACGTCGACCGCGTCGAAGGGCTCGCGTTGGGCCCACTCCCCGGACCGGGACGTGGACCCTCCCGCGCCGGTCGGCGGACCGGCTCTCGGCACTCCCCGCTCGGGCTGCGTGCCCTCGCTCACGGCCCGGCGCCCTGCACGCGGTCGAGGTCCTCCCGACCGAAGGCGCGCGGCAGCAGCTCGGTCATCGGCACCGGCCCGTCCGCCGTGTCCACCAGAAGGCCCGGCCCGCCGTGCTCCCAGAGCAGCTGCCGGCACCGTCCACACGGGAGCAGCGGGGCGCCGTTCGGGTCCACGCAGGCGAGCGCGGCGAGCCGGCCACCGCCCGTGGCATGCAGGGTGGACACCAGCCCGCACTCGGCGCACAGGCCCAGCCCGTACGACGCGTTCTCCACGTTGCAGCCGACGATCGTGCGGCCGTCGTCCACGACGGCGGCCGCGCCGACGGGGAAGCCGGAGTACGGCGCGTACGCGTGCCGCACCGCTTCCCGGGCGGCCTGCCGGAGCGCGGCCCAGTCCGGCTCCGTCATCGCGCCTCGCCGCGCCGGTACGGCCGGCCGTCCGCGGCGGGTGGTCGCAGCCGCTGCGCGGCCAGCGACAGCACCAGCAGCGTGGTCAGGTGCGGCGCGAAGCCGACGAACTCGTCCGGCACCGTGTCCGTGGCGAGGAACCAGAGCAGCACCAGCGCGGCGATCACGATGGTGATCGCACCGGTCACCCGGCGCCCGCGCAGCAGGTACCAGCCGCCGAGGCCGGCCAGCACGATGCTGAGCAGCAGCAGCAGCGCATGCACCGACTCGCCGCCGCTGCGCAGCTGGAGCGCGTCGGTGTAGCCGAAGATCCCGGCGCCCATCGCCAGCCCGCCGGGCCGCCAGTTGCCGAAGATCATCGCGGCCAGGCCGATGTAGCCGCGGCCGTTGGTCTGCCCTTCCCGGTAGATGCTCGTCGCGACCTCGGACAGGAACGCCCCGCCCAGGCCGGCCAGGGCGCCGGAGATGATCACGGCGACGTACTTCATGACGTAGACGTTCACGCCGAGGGACTCGGCCGCGAACGGCGCCTCGCCACAGGCCCGCAGCCGCAGGCCGAACTTGGTGCGCCAGAGCAGCAGGTACGAGATCGGGACCAGCGCGACCGCGACCAGGGTGAGCAGCGAGACCTGGGTGATCAGGCCGCCGATCAGGCCCGCGATGTCGGAGAGCAGGAACCAGCCCTTCGCCTCCAGGTCCCGCAGCGCCTCGGAGCCGGGCAGCGTGACGGTGTGGATCGAGGGCAGCGTCGGCGACTGGGTCACGCCGCCGCCGGGGGCGTCCACGAAGATCAGCGCGGACAGGAAGCGGGTCACCCCGGCGCCCAGGATGTTCAGCGCGACTCCGGACACGATGTGGTCGACGCCGAAGGTGACCGTGGCGAGCGCGTGCACCAGGCCGCCCAGCGCGCCGCCGACGATGCCGGCGAGCACGCCCCACCAGGCACCGAACTCGTACGCCCCCCAGGCGCCGAACCAGGTGCCCAGGATCAGCTGCCCCTCCAGGCCGATGTTGACCACGCCGGCCCGCTCGGACCACAGGCCGCCGAGGCCGGCCATCCCGATCGGCACCGCGAGGCGCAGGGCCGCGCCGGTGGTGCCGGACGAGGTGATGTCGTTCGCCCCGGTGATCAGCCGGACGATCGAGACGAGGACGAGCAGGCCGGCGATGCCGAGCAGCACCACCGGCAGGGTGAGCCGCCGCCGGCGCCGGGCGGGGGCCGGCGGCGCGATGGTCTGGTCGATCAGGCCGGCGGTCACGGTGCCGGCTCCGGGCTCGGGGCGGGCATCCGGCTCATGCGGGGGCCTCCTCGTCGGCGCGGGCTCCGCTCGGCACGCCGGCGTCCAGCTCCGCGCCGACCCGGCGTTGCTGCTGGACCAGCGAGAAGCGGCGGACCAGCTCGTACGCGATCACGACGGAGAGCACCGTGACGCCCTGCATGATCGTCACGATCTCCTTCGGCACCCCCTCCAGGTCGAGGATCTGCGAGGACTGCTCCAGGAACGACCAGAGCAGCGCGCCGACCGCGATGCCGACCGCGTGGTTGCGCCCGAGCAGCGCGATCGCGATGCCCGCGAAGCCGAAGCCGGCGGGGAAGTCCTGCCCGTACGAGTGGGTCTCGCCGAGCAGCAGCGGCATGCCGACCAGTCCGGCGACCCCGCCGGACAGCAGCATGGCCCGGACGACCATCCGGCGGACGTCGACGCCGCTGGCCACCGCCGCGGTCTCGGACAGGCCGGTCGCCCGCAGGTCGAAGCCGAACCGGGTGCGGCCGAGCAGCAGCCAGTAGCCGATGCCGCAGGCGATCGCGACGAAGATGAAGCCGAAGACCTCGCCGTTGGCGAGCGGGATGCCCGGCAGGTACGCACTCTCCGGCATCGGCTTGGTCTCCACCTGCTGGCTGCCGATCAGCACGCCGAGCCGGCTCGGGTCGAGCAGGTAGGCCACGATGCCGCCGCCGATGACGTTCAGCATGATCGTGGAGATGACCTCACTGACGCCGCGGGTCGCCTTGAGGACCGCGGCGATGCCGGCCCAGATCGCGCCGACGGCGACCGCGACGAGGACGACCACGACGATGAGCACCGGGCCGGGCAGCACCAGCCAGCCGCCGACCACGGCCGCGAAGAACGCGGCGATGCGGTACTGGCCGTCCACGCCGATGTTGAACAGGTTCATCCGGAAGCCGATGGCCACGGCGAGGGCGGACAGGTAATAGATCGTCGACTTGTTGAGGATCTGGACGACGGTGTCCGGGTCTGCGCCGAAGTCGAGCATGCTCTTGAACGTGGTGATCGGCGAGTTGCCGGAGATCAGCAGCGCGATCGAGGACAGCAGCAGGGCCACCACGAGGGCGAGCACGGGTGCGGCCAGGGCCAGCCCGATCCGCTGCAGGTCGAAGCGCCTCACGACTCGCCCCTCCCGGTCGGCAGGTCGGCCGCGGCGTCCCCCGCCGAATCCCCGGCGGCGTCACCGGTGCCGGTGGTGCCCGAGCCGGTCAGTCCCGGTCCCCGGGCCGCCGGTGCCCCCGGCTCGGCGGCGGGTCCGGGGGCCGGCTCGGGGGCGGGCCGGGTGACCGCGTCGATGCCGGCTCCGGTCATCGCCGAGCCCAGCTCCTCCGGTGTCACGGTCTGCGGGTCGGCGGTGCCGACCAGCCGCCCGCGCAGGATCACCTGGATCGTGTCGGACAGGCCGATCAGCTCGTCCAGGTCGGCCGAGACGAGCAGCACCGCGAGCCCCTCGGCGCGGGCCGCGCGCAGCGCGTCCCAGATCGCGGCCTGCGCACCGACGTCCACGCCGCGGGTCGGGTGCGCGGCCAGCAGCAGCACCGGGCTGCCGCTCATCTCCCGGCCGACGATCAGCTTCTGCTGGTTGCCACCGGACAGCGCGGATGCGTCGACGTCGATGCCGGGCGTGCGCACGTCGTACTCCCGGACGATCCTCTCGGTGTCCGCCCGGGCTCCGGTGCGGTCGATCCACGGACCCGACACGTTCGGAGGGCGGGTCTGGTGGCCGAGGATCCGGTTCTCCCAGAGCGGCGCCTCGAGCAGCAGCCCCTGCCGCTGCCGGTCCTCCGGGATGACGCCGATCCCGGCCTCCCGCCGGCGCCGGGTGCCGAGCGCGGTGAGGTCGGTCCCGGCCAGCACCACCTGTCCGGTGGCCGCCGGCCGCAGTCCCATGATCGCCTCGACCAGCTCGGCCTGCCCGTTGCCCTCGACGCCGGCGATGCCGAGCACCTCGCCGGCCCGGATGGACAGCGTCACGTCCCCGAGCAGTGCGCGGCCGTCCGGCGAGCGGACCGTCAGCCCCTCGACCGCCAGCACGACCTCGTCGCGGACGGTCGACTCGCGGGTCTCCGGCGACGGCAGCTCCCCGCCGACCATCAGCTCGGCGAGCCGACGGGCGGTCACCTCGCCGGGGTCCACTGTGGCCACCGTGGTGCCGCGGCGGATCACCGTGATCTCGTCGGCCACCGAGAGCACCTCGTCCAGCTTGTGCGAGATGAACAGGACGGTGATGCCTTCGGACCTCAGCCCGCGCAGGTTGCCGAAGAGCTCGTCCACCTCCTGCGGCACCAGCACCGCGGTGGGCTCGTCCAGGATCAGGATGCGGGCGCCCCGGTAGAGCACCTTGAGGATCTCGACCCGCTGCCGGTCGCCGACGCCCAGCTCCTCCACCAACCGGTCCGGCTGCACCCCCAGCCCGTACGCGTCGGAGATCTCCTTGATCCGGCGCCGGGCGAGCCGCGCGTCCAGCCGGCCGAGCGTGCCCGGCTCGGCGCCGAGCACGACGTTCTCCAGCACGGTCAGGTTGTCGGCGAGCATGAAGTGCTGGTGGACCATGCCGATGCCGGCGGCGATCGCCTCGGCGGGCGAGGAGAAGCTGACCGGCCGGCCCTCGATCGCGATGGTGCCCTCGTCCGGCTTCTGCATGCCGTAGAGGATCTTCATCAGGGTCGACTTGCCCGCACCGTTCTCCCCCACGATCGCATGCACGGTGCCGGGACGGACGGTCAGGTGGATGTCGCTGTTCGCGACCACGCCGGGGAAACGCTTGGTGATGCCGTCCAGCTCGACGGCGGCCTCGACGGGAGGTGCGGCCGGCTGTCCGGCCGTCGCTGCGGACGGCACCGCCTTCTCCCTTCGACGGGGAACCCGGGGGGACGCTATCGCGTCGCCCCCGGGTCCCGGACAGGTCCCTGAGACCCATCAGGCGACGGTCGTCGGCACCTTGATCGTGCCGTCGACGATCTGCTTCTTCAGGTCGTCGAGCTGGCTCTTGATGTCGTCGATCTTCCCACCGGAGGTGGCATACCCCACGCCGTCCGCGGCGAGGTCGAAGCGCTGCTCGCCCGACTTCAGCTTCTTGTCCTGGGCATCCTGCAGGAAGGCGCGCACGGCGACGTCCACCCGCTTGAGCATCGACGTGATGATGACGTCCTTCACCGAGGGGTCGGCGCTCTGGTACTGGTCGGAGTCGACGCCGATGGCCTGCTTGCTCGCCGCCTTCGCCGCCTGGAACACGCCGGAGCCGGAGCCGCCGGCGGCCGCGAAGATCACGTCGGCACCGCCGTCGTACATGCCCTTGGCGGCCTCGGTGCCCGCGGATGGGTCGTTGAAGCCGGTGCAGCCCTGCTGCGGAGTCGACAGGTACTTGCTGACCACCTTGGTGCCGGGCTTGCCCTTCTCCACGCCGGCCTTGAAGCCGGCCTCGAACTTCGCGATCAGCGGCACGCTGCAGCCGCCGACGAAGCCGACCTGGCCGGACTTCGTCTTCAGCGCGGCCGCCGCGCCGACCAGGTAGGAGCCCTGCTCCTCGGCGAAGACGAGGTTGGTGATGTTGGGGCCCTTCACGTCGCCCTCGACGGCGTCGACGATGCCGAACTTGACGTCCGGGTACTTGGGCGCGACCTGGGACAGCGCCTTCGCGTAGGCGAAGCCCACCGCGATGATCGGGTTGAAGCCGCCCTTGGCGAGCAGCTCGAGCCTGGTCGCCCGGTCGGTATCGGTCTCGTTGGCCCGGGCGGACAGCTCCTTCACGTTGTCGGGCTTGATGCCCAGCTCGGACCTCGCCTTGTCCAGGCCGAGCGCCGCCGAGTCGTTGAACGACTTGTCGCCACGGCCGCCGATGTCGTATGCCATGCCGACCTTGAGATCGCTGCTCGGGCCGGCCGAGCCACCACCGCCGCCGCTGTCGTTGTTGTCACCACAGGCCGTCAGCGACATCGCGCCGATCAGCGCGGCCGCCACCAGCCCCATCCCACGCGCTCGGCGCAAAGGGATCTCCTCTCCTGCTCCGGATCCGCCGCCCGGGTGTCGGCCGACACGGTAAACCGCCGGTGACCACGCCTGACGGGGAGGTCGCCTTCTCGTCACCGCATCGTTGTACGCAGGGACCACCGTGGTTGCGGGGTGCAACAGAGGTCAACCGCCCGGCCGGATCTGTGGACGACCGAGGTGCTTGTGGACGGCCGCCGACGGCCGGCGCCGGTTTCGGTCAGGGTGGGACCCCGTCCCGACGAGGAGGTGCCACCGTGGTCGCCCGCCCCACCGCTCGCAACGACGCTGCTCCGGTCCCGCCGATCCTGCTCCGGCCGCCCGGCCTGCCGCCCAGCCCGCCGTCCGGCCGGCCGCCGGACGAGGAGCTGCCGCCGGCGCGGACCGGCGGGCGGCTGGTCGAGCTGGTCGACGGCGTGCTGCTCGCGACGCCCGCGGACGCTGCGCCGCACGCCCGGGCGGCACGACGGCTGGCGCGGGCGCTGGAGGCGGCGTGCGAGCCGCCGCTGGAGGTCTTCTCGCCGTTCACGCTGCGGCTGGCCGGCGAGACCGAGCTGCTGCCGGACGTGGCGGTCGTGGCGGTGGACGACCCGCTGCCGCGCTACCCCCGGGACGTCCGGCTGGTCGCGGAGGTGCTGTCGCCGCGCAGCCGGCGGACGGACATGGCGCTCAAGGCGCAGGTCTACGCGGACGCGCGGGTGCCGCTCTTCCTGGTGGTCGACCCGGACGCGGTGACGCTGGCCGTGCACGTGCTCCGCGGCGAAGGCTACGTGCAGGTGGCCCGGGCGGCGCGGACCAGCGCGGCGGCGGTGCCTGATCCCGTCCCCGTGCTGCTCAGTCCGGCCGACCTGATCCGGCCGTGAGCACGGCCGCGGTGGGACGACGGGCCAGGGCGGAGGTGAGGACGTGCGGCGTCGACGGTGGTGCGCGGGACGTAGCCTGCGCCGAGTGAGCGCTGTGCGGGCGGTCGCCGTGGTCGGCCTCGTCCTGGTCGGGGTGGTGGCGGTCGCCGGCCCGAGGCCGGCAGCCGCCACGCCGGCTTCCGCGCCGGCAGGGGCCAGGCCGGCCCCGGCCCCGGCAGGCGCCGCACCGGCGCCGAAGCCCACCCCGCCGCCCAGGCCCACCGCGACCCCGACCCCGGAGCCGCCGCTGCCCGGGCAGGGCGCGGACGGGCAGCCGGTCGGCGGCCCGCTGCTCGCCGACCGGGGGCTGGTGCTGCCGCCTGGCGCGCCCAGGCTGCCCAAGGACCTGACCGGGCGCGGCTGGGTGCTCGCCGACCTCGACACCGGCCGGGTGCTCGCTGCCCGGGACGCGCACGGGCGCTACCCGCCGGCCAGCACGCTCAAGGTGCTCACCGCGCTGACCTTGCTGCCCAAGCTGAAGGACCGGCGGGTGCTGCTGACCGCGACCGCGGCCGACATCGACGTCGACGGCACCCGGGTCGGGCTGGTCGTCGGGGGCCGCTACACGCTGGACGTGCTCTTCCAGGCGATGCTGATGGCCTCCGGCAACGACGCGGCCAACATGCTGGCCCGGGCCGCCGGCGGCGCCCGGCGCACGATCGCGGACATGGACGCTGAGGCCCACCGGCTGCGGGCCTTCGACACGCATGCCGTGACGCCGTCCGGACTGGACGGTCCGGGCCAGCTGACGTCCGCGTACGACCTGGCGCTGATCACGCGGGCGGCGCTGGCACGGCCGGACTTCCGCAAGTACACCGCGCAGCGGCGCGGGTGGATCCCGGCGCAGAAGCCGAAGTACAAGCGGTTCGAGTTCGCCAACGGCAACCGGCTGCTCTACGAGTACCGGGGGGCGATCGGCGGGAAGAACGGGTTCACCGACGCGGCGCGGCACACCTTGGTCGGCGCGGCCAGGCGTGGCGGCCGGCGGCTGGTGGTGACGCTGATGTTCGGCGAGCAGCAGCCGGCCTCGATGACCGTGCAGGCCGCGCGGCTGCTCGACTGGGGGTTCGCACTCCGGCCGGCGCTGCCGGCGGTGGGCATGCTGGTCGACCCGGTGGACCCGAGCGCGACACCGGCGCCAACCCCCACGCCGAGCGTCGGACCAGGGGCGCACGCTGCGGCGGTCCCGCCCGACGGCCCCGACGACAGCCGGCCGCTGCTGCCGGTCGCCGGCGCCATCGGCGTCGCGCTGGTGCTCGCCGGCGGCGGTTACGCGGCCGCCCGCCGCCGGCCGCGCCCCTGAGCCGGGCGGTGAGCGGTTGGGGCGTGTCCGGTGAATCTTCGGCGGCGCGGGCCGACGCCTGGACGCCGTCCGCATCCACCAAGATCCCGGGACACGCCCTAGCGGCGGCGGCGGAGGTAGCGGTGACCGGCCGCGGCAGCGCCGGCGCCGAGGGCGGCTCCGGTGCCGACGAGCACACCCGCGACGGCGACCGGGTTGGGCGTGCTGTTGCGCCGGTCACCGGCGACGGCGGGCTCCCGGCGGTCCCAAGCGCCGGACGGGACCGCGCCGACCTGCCCACGCCCACCCGAGGCGACCGCGCCGACCTGCCCATGCCGGCCTGACGCGACCCCGCCGAGCGCACCGCGGTCGCCGGCCGGCCGGTCCGCCAGGTCGGCCGGCGGATCGGGCTCGGACGGGTCAGGGCACTGGTCCGACGACTTCGGCTGCCGACCGGTCGCCGTCCAGGCCGCGGCGAGCAGCAGGAAGCGGGACACCAGGTCGATCCAGATCAGCAGCCCGATCACGCTGGCGAACGGCCCGTACGTCGGGTTGTCGGTCACCCGGGTCAGGTAGAAGGTGGCGACGACCTTGAGGACTTCGTAGCCGACCGCGGCGAACAGCGCGCCACGCAGCACCGTCCGGTAGCGCACCGGCCGGCGGGGAAGCCGGACGAAGAGCCACGCGAAGATCACCGTATCCGCGGTCAGCGCGAGCGCGTAGCCGAGCACGGTGGTCAGCGTGCCCATCCCGACGACGCCCTCCAGTCCGGCGGCTCTGACCAGCTGGTCGGCCGCCGCCGTGCCGCCGGCGGTCAGCGCGACCGAGAGCAGGATGCCCAGGCCGAGGCCGACCAGCACCAGCAGGTCACCGAGCTTGGCCTTGACGAAGTTCTCCTCGACCTGCTCGCAGCTCCACACCAGTTGCAGCGCGGTGCGCAGGTTGCCGATCCAGCCCAGGCCGCCGACGGCGACCCCGAGCAGACCGACGACCCCGATCGCCCGCCGGTTCGCGATCAGCGACTGGACCGAGTCGGACAGCTGGCGGCCCAGGTCACCCGGCACGTTCTGGCGGATCAGGTCCTGCAGCTCCTGCTGCAGGCCGACGTTGTTGGCGAGCACGAAGCCGGTGACCGAGATGCCGAGCAGGATCAGCGGGAAGAGGGAGAGGAAGCTGAAGTAGGTGATCGCGGCGGCGAGGTGGTCTCCGTTGGCGGACTTGTAGCGCCGATAGGCCCGGATCAGGTGGTCCAGCCACGGCCGGCGCTGCCGCTCCCGGCGCAGCCTGCCGGTGACGCGGTCCTTGAGCCCGCCGCCGACGGCCACCTGTCATCTCCCCCGGAGTTCGAAGTCCCTCCTCGGCACCCATACCCCGCCCGATTCCTGCTCGAACGCCGTGAACCCGGTCACCGGGAAGCGCGCGTCGAAGCCGGCCAGCCCCTCGTACGCCGCGTCCAGGCCGACCGCCGGGATGTCGTGCGCCACCGTTACGTGCGGGTGGTACGGAAAGCGGGTCTCCCGCGCCAGTGGCCCGGACCGCACCCGCCGCTCCAGCTGCTCGCAGTGCGCGATCCCGCTGGCGACGACGACGAACACCACGTCGGAGACCGGACGGAAGGTGCCCGTCCCGGACAGGTGCATCTCGAAGGACGCGCACGCCTCGGCGGTCGCCTCCAGGTGCCGGTCGACGTCCGGGACCCGGGCGGCCGGCACCTGGGTCGGCGGCAGCAGCGTGACGTGCGGCGGCACGCGAGCACCCTCGGGGTCGCCGACCTGCTGCCGCCACGCCGACAGCTCCTCCCGCCAGGGGGACGGGACGGAGATCGCGACGCCCAGGTTGATCCGGGGCACCGGCGGGTCAGCCCTTCCGGCCCGGCAGGAACCCCACCCGCTCGTACGCCCGGGCGAGCGTCCTGGCGGCGACCGCCTCCGCCCGCTCGGCGCCGATGGTGAGCACCCGGTCGAGCTCGGTCCGGTCGTCCAGGATCTCCGTCACCCGACGCTGGATCGGCCGGACGAAGTCCGCCGCCAGGTCGGCGACCGCCGCCTTGAGGTCGCCGTAGCCCCGCCCGGCGAAGGATGCCTCCAGCTCGGCGAGCGACTGCCCGGACAGCGCGGACGCGATGACCAGCAGGTTGCTCACGCCCGGCTTGCGCTCCGGGTCGTACCGGACCTCCCGCCCGGTGTCGGTGACCGCGGATCGGATCTTCTTCCGCAGCGACGCCTCCGGCTCGAGCAGGTCGAGCAGCCCGGCGCCGGGCATCGACTTGCTCATCTTCGACGTCGGGTCCTGCAGGTCGGCGATCTTGGCGGTCTCCCGGGTGATGTCCGGGGCCGGCACCGTGAAGGTCGGCCCGAAGCGCGAGTTGAACCGCTCGGCCAGGTCCCGGGTCAGCTCCAGGTGCTGCCGCTGGTCCTCGCCGACCGGCACCGCGTCCGCCTGGTAGAGCAGGATGTCCGCGGCCTGCAGCACCGGGTAGGTGAACAGCCCGACGCTGACGAACTCCGACCGGCTCGACTTGTCCTTGAACTGGACCATCCGGCTGGCCTGGCCGAACCCGGTGAGGCACTCCAGCACCCAGCTGAGCTGGGTGTGCTGCGGGATGTGGCTCTGCACGAAGAGCGTGCACCGGTCCGGGTCGAGCCCGACCGCGAGCATCTGCGCCGCGGCGACCCGGGTCCGCTGCGCCAGCGCGACCGGGTCGAAGTCGACCGTCAGCGCGTGCAGGTCCACCACGCAGTAGAACGCGTCATGCGTCTCCTGCAACCCCACCCAGTGCCGGACCGCGCCCAGGTAGTTGCCGAGGTGGAACGACTCGCCGGTCGGCTGGATCCCGGACAGGACCCGGGGGCGGGACTCGGTGCGCTGGTCGGTGGGCACGACGTCGATTGTGGCAGCCCGGCCGGTCCGGACCGCGCACCGCCGGGTCTGCTGTGGACGCCGGGTCAGCGGCGGACCGCGGTGGCCCGGGTCGCCCCGCCGGCCGGCCGCTCGGCCACCGGCCGGTCGCCCACGTCGTCGGAGGTGGACAGCCCCGGCCCGGCGGCCACCGCGGGGGGCGGCGCGTCCGGCTCCGGCGGCACCACCCGCAGCCGGGACGCCCGCCGGCCGTCCAGGTCCAGCACCTCGACCGTCCAGCCGTCCACCGGGATCACGTCGCCGCGCGCCGGCAGCCGGCCGAGCCGCCACATCCCCCAGCCCGCGGCCGTCTCGTACGGCCCTTCGGGCAGCCGCAGCCCGGTCTGCTCGGCCAGGTCGTCCAGGTTCAGCAGCCCGTCCACCTCGGCCGGGCCGCCAGGCCTGGCCGGCGCCGAGCCGGCCTGGTCGTACTCGTCCCAGATCTCCCCGATGACCTCCTCGATGAGGTCCTCGAGGGTGACGATCCCGTCGGTCCCGCCGTACTCGTCCTCGACGATGGCCAGGTGGTGCCCCTCGCGGCGCATCTCGGACAGCGCGGCGAGCACCTTCTTGGTGCCGGGCAGCCGCTTGACCTCGCGGGTGATGTCGCCGACGCTCGCCGCCCGGCCGCCGGGCAGGTCCGGCGCCAGCAGGTCGCGCAGGTGCACGAAGCCGACGACGTCGTCGGAGTCCCGGCGCACCACCGGGTAGCGGGAGTGCGGCGCCTCCATGGCCAGCCGCGCCGCCCGGCTCACCGTGGTGCCGACGTCGAGGAAGTCCACCTCCGTCCGCGGCAGCATCACCTCCCGGACCTGCCGCTCGCCGGCCGCGAAGACCTGGTCGATGAGCTTGCGCTCGTCCCCGGTGAGCGACTCGTGCGCGGCGACCAGCCCGCGCAGCTCCTCCTCGGTGATCGCCTGCCGGCTCGCCGCCGGGTCCGCACCGAGCAGCCGGACCACCACGTCGGTGGTCTTCGACAGCAGCCAGATCAGCGGCCGGACCACGGTGGCGATGCGGTCCAGCGGGCCGGCCGCGAGCAGCGCCACCGACTCGGCCCGTTGCAGGCCCAGCCGCTTGGGCGCGAGCTCGCCGAGGACGAGCGAGAAGTACGAGATCAGGATCGTGATGCCGACGAACGCGAGGGTGTCGGCGAACCCGTCCGGCACCCCCCAGGCGACCAGCCGGGTGGCCACCGGGCCGGCCAGCGTGGCGGCGCCGAAGGCCGCGGAGAAGAAGCCGGCCAGCGTGACGCCGACCTGCACGGCGGCCAGGAACCGGTTGGGGTCGGCGGCCAGCCTGGCCAGCCGCTCACCCCGCCGGCCGCGCTCGCGCAGCGCCTTGACCTGGCTCTCCCGCAGCGAGACCAGCGCGATCTCGGCCGCCGCGAAGGTGCCGCCGAGCAGCACGAAGGCCAGCACCAGCAGGGCGTCGACCAGCGTCCGGCTCACCCCCGTCAGTGTACGGTCGCGGTCCGGGCCCGCCTTCCGCGCCGACCGGCCGGTAGACCCGGGCAGGGCCGGGCAGAGGAGGCAACCCCGTGCGGCTGCTCGTCACCGGAGGCGCCGGCTACATCGGCAGCGTCGTGACCGCGCACCTGCTGCGCGCCGGGCACGAGGTGACCGTGCTGGACGACCTGTCGACCGGGCACGCGGACGCGGTGCCGGACGGCGCCCGGCTGGTCGACGGCGAGCTCGCCGAGTCCGCCGCGGCCGTGCTCGGCGACGGCCCGGGGTACGACGGCGTGCTGCACTTCGCGGCGAAGGCGGTGGTCGGGGAGTCGACCGAGCACCCGGAGCGGTACTGGCGCACAAACGTCTGCGGCACCCTGGCGCTGCTGGACGCGATGCGGGCGACCGCGGTGCCCCGGCTGGTGTTCTCCTCCACCGCGGCCACCTACGGCGAGCCCGACGAGGTGCCGATCCCGGAGACCGCGCCGACCCGGCCCACGAACCCGTACGGGGCCTCGAAGCTGGCCGTGGACATGATGATCACCTCCGAGGCCACGGCGCACGGGCTGGGCGCGGTGAGCCTGCGCTACTTCAACGTGGCCGGGGCGTCCGGAGGGCAGGGCGAGCGGCACGCGGTGGAGACGCACATCATCCCGATCGCGCTGCAGGTGGTGGCCGGCGAGCGGGACAGCTTCGCGGTCTACGGCGACGACTACCCGACCCCGGACGGCACCTGCATCCGGGACTACGTGCACGTCGACGACCTGGCCGAGGCCCACCTGCTGGCGCTGGCCGCGACCACGCCCGGCGAGCACCGGATCTACAACCTGGGCAACGGCGCCGGCTTCTCGGTGCAGGACGTGATCGAGGCGGTCCGCCGGGTCACCGGGCACCCGGTGCCGACGAAGGCCGCGCCCCGGCGTCCCGGCGACCCCGCCGTGCTGGTGGCCGGGAGCGCCCGGATCCGGGAGGACCTCGGCTGGGTGCCCCGCAAGCCCACCGTGGACGAGATGGTCGCCGACGCCTGGGACTTCGTCCGGAGCCGGCGGTGAGCGAGCGGGCACCGCGCCGGTGGGCCGCCCCGGGACGGCTCAACCTCATCGGCGAGCACACCGACTACAACGGGGGGTTCGTGCTGCCGGTCGCGCTGCCGTACGCGACGACAGCGGCGGTCCAGCCGCGGACCGACGGCCGGCTGCGGCTGCGCTCGGCCCAGCGCGGCGGCGAGGAGACCACGCTGCGGGTCGCAGATCTGGTGCCGGGGACGGTCGACGGCTGGGCCGGGTACGTCGCGGGGGTCGTCTGGGCGCTGCGGGAGGCCGGCCACGACGTGGGCGGGGGCTTCGACGTCGAGGTGGACGGCGACGTCCCGGAAGGCGCCGGGCTGTCCTCGTCCGCCGCGCTGGAGTGCGCGGTCGCGGCCGCGGTCGACGACGTGGCCGGGCTCGGGCTGGCCCGGCCGGAGCTCGCGCTGCTGGCCCAGCGCGCGGAGAACGCGTTCGTCGGAGTCCCCAGCGGCGTGATGGACCAGATGGCGTCGATGCTGTGCACCCGGGCGCACGCGCTCTTCCTGGACTGCCGCAGCCTCGAGGTGCAGCAGGTGCCGCTCGACCTCGCCGCCGCCGGGCTGGCCGTGCTCGTCGTCGACACCCGCACTCCGCACCGGCTGACCGACGGCGAGTACGGCCGGCGCCGGGCGGCCTGCGAGGCGGCGGCACGGCGGCTGGGCGTGCCGGCGCTGCGCGACCTGCCGGTCGCCGAGCTGGACGCCGCGCTGGCCCGGCTGGACGACGACGAGCAGCGCCGGCGGGTCCGGCACGTGGTCACCGAGGACGACCGGGTGCTGCGGACGGTCGAGGCGCTGCGGGCCGGCCGCCCCGCGGACGTCGGCCCGCTGCTGTCCGCGTCGCACGCGTCGCTGCGGGACGACTACGAGGTCACCGTCCCGCAGCTGGACGTGGCGGCCGCCGCGGCCGAGCAGGCCGGTGCGCTGGGCGCGCGGATGACCGGGGGCGGCTTCGGTGGCTGCGTGCTCGCGCTGGTAGCCGCGGACCGGACCGGCCAGGTCCGGGACGCCGTGCGGGCCGCGTACGCGGAGGCCGGCTTCGGCGAGCCCGGCTTCTTCGAGGCGGTCCCGTCGCAGGGCGCGCACCGGCGCTGAGAAACGGGTGGAAACACGCCGGAATTGGGTGACGGGGGCGGGCCCGGCACTGGGAAGCCGCCCCCGTCTCGCGGGGAAGTCACATTCAGCTGTCAGCGCGAACCGCTCGGCGCGAGCGTTCCGCACCCCCCATGCAGGACGTGAGCCTGCCCCCGAAGCGTCGGAAAGTAAAGCCTTGACTACTCGCTGTTCTCTGGCGTACAAGATACGGTCACGTTGCGGTCACGGTATAGACGCACTGGGCGACGGCATTTCCGGCAGCCGCGGCCAGCGCAGGGTCACTCCGGCAGCCGCGGCCGGGGCATCGTCGATGTCGGCTCGGAGATCTCGTCCAGGATCGCCGCCGAGTACTGCACGAAGCGCTCCCCCGCGGACCGCAGCAGCGACGCCGGCGCCCGGTCCGCCGCCTCGAAGGCGGACAGCTCGAGCAGCGTCCGGCGTACGGCGGCGGCCGCGGCGTCCGGTGTCCCACCTACCTCGACCGTCGCGTGCTCGACCGCGCGAACCACCTCGATCGCGGTGTGCACCGCCTGCGCCTTCACCATCTTCGACCACGAGCTGTCGATGCCGCCCGGCCGGGCCGCGCCGGTGAACAGCCCGCCGAGCGCGACCAGCACCCGTCCCCGCAGGTCGCCGAGCCGCTCCATGACGCCGGCCGGCAGCCGTCCGGCGTCGCCGGACCCGGTGCCGGTCAGCACCCGCTCCACCCAGCCGTCCACCGCCGCCGCGGCCGCGCCGAGGCAGGTCGCCGCGACGAGCGGCCGGTACTCGGCGAAATGCCGGCGGAAGACCGCGACGCCGCCGACCGCCGCGCCGAGCACCGCGGAGGCCGGCACCGGCACCCGCTGCAGGCTCAGCTCGCCCCAGGACCACCCGTCGCCGTCGCCGGGCCGGGCCGCCGGCGCGGCGGACAGCCCGGGTGCGCCGGCCGGCACGTAGAACGCGCTCAGGTGCTCCGGGCTGCGGGCGAAGACCACGAACGCGTCCGCCTCCAGCACCCGGGACACCCAGGCCTTGCGGCCGGTGATCTCCCAGCCGGCCGCGGTGCGCACCGCCCGGGTGGCCACCGCGGCCAGGTCGCTCGCCGGCAGCTCGGTCCCCGGCCGCTCCGTAGCGGCCAGCCCGACCAGCGCGCCGCGGATCACCGCGGCCAGCTCGCGCCGGCCGTGCCACTCGGGGTCGTGGCAGAGCACCGCACCGTGCCCGACGTGCGCCGCGTCCCGCAGGTTGAGGTCCCGGTAGCCGGCCAGGAACTGGATCCCGACCTGGACCACGAAGCGGTGGCCGCCGCCGCCGACCACCGCCGGTGCGGTGGCCGCGCCGACCCCGGCGGCGTGCAGCCGTCGCTTGGCCTCCAGCAGCGCGGCGCCGCCGGTCCGGGCGGCCGGCGCGGCGTCCGCGAGCAGCCCGTCCGCCTGGCCCAGCAGGTCGAGCTCGCGGGCCCGGTAGACCCAGAGCCCGGGCTCCAGCCACGACCACGGTCCGGTGCCCGGCAGACTGTTTTGCGACATCGGTCCCCTCTGGGTCGCTGATCCCGGCGGTCGAACGTCCCCGCTGTCGAGCCCGTGTCCGAGCTTCGCAGGAGGGTAGTGGGGTCCTGCCTCCCGGAAGCAACCCCGGGTGGCGGGTAGGCTCCCCGACCGGCCGGCAACCGGAGCGGCCGGCACGGCGTCATCACCGGAGGACGGGGAACATCACGTCGGGGGCCGAGGTTGGCGGACACGGTCTGGGTACCCCCAGCGAGCGAATTGGAGCGCGCACCTCGATGACCGGCGACGACACGCTGCACATCACCGGTGGGTCCCCGCTGTACGGGACCGTCCCGGTGCGCGGCTCGAAGAACGCGGTCCCGAAACTCATGGTCGCCGCCCTGCTCACCGAGCAGCCGGTGACGATCCGCAACGTCTCCTTCGTCCGGGACATCGGCATCGTGGCCGACCTGGTCGAGGCGCTCGGCTCCACCACCACCTCCGACCCCGGGGGCGGTATGGTCACCATCACCGCCCGGGACGTGCACGCGGCCGCCGAGGGCGAGCTGGCCGTCTTCCACGAGCGCAGCCGCATCCCGGTGCTGACCTGCGCCCCGCTGCTGCACCGGACCGGCCAGGCGGAGATCTGGCGGCCCGGCGGCTGCAGCATCGGCGAGCGGCCGGTCGGCTTCCACCTCGAGGTGCTGCGCGCCTTCGGCGCCGCCACCGAGCGGACCGAGACCGGTTACCGGCTGACCGCGCCGGCCGGGCTGCGCGGCGCGGTCATCGACCTGCCGTTCCCCAGCGTGGGCGCCACCGAACAGTTCCTGCTCGGTGCGGTGGTCGCGGCCGGCGACTCGGAGCTGCGCAACGCCGCCGTCGAGCCGGAGATCATGGACCTGATCGGGCTGCTGCAACGGATGGGCGGGCTGATCACGGTCAAGCCCAACCGCACCCTCCAGGTGCACGGTGTGCACCATCTGCGCGGGGTCGACTACACCGCGATCCCGGACCGGCTGGAGGCGGCGTCCTGGGCCGGGCTCGCCCTGGCCACCGACGGCCGGATCACCGTGGCCAACGTGCGGCAGGGTGACCTGTCGACGTACCTGAACGTCTACCGCCGGGCCGGCGGCGACTTCGAGTTCTCCTCCGACGGCGGCGAGGTGACGTTCTGGCGGGAGCGGCCGATGCCGCGGCCGCTGGTCATCGAGACCGACGTACACCCCGGCTTCATGACCGACTGGCAGCCGCCGCTGGTCACCGCGCTCACCCAGGCGGACGGGGTCACCGTCCTGCACGAGACCGTGTACGAGGACCGCCTCGGCTACACCGAGGCGCTGCGCGCGCTGGGCGCGCAGATCCAGGTGTTCACGGAGTGCCTCGGCTCCACGCCGTGCCGGTTCGGCTCGCGCAACCACCGGCACTCCGCGGTGATCGTCGGTCCGGCCAAGCTGCAGGGCACCGACCTGCACGTGCCGGACCTGCGGGCGGGCTTCTCGTACGTGCTGGCGGCGCTGGCGGCGCAGGGCACGTCGACGATCAGCGGGGCCTCGCTGCTGGACCGTGGCTACGAGAACTTCCGGGCCAAGCTGCTCGCCGTCGGCGCCAAACTGCACTGACGCTGCACCCTCCGGCCCGTCCGTTGATCACGTTCACCAAGCGGACGACCAGCCTGTGCCCGGAATGTCCGGTCTGGTGGGTCGGTCGCTTGGTGAACGTGATCGGGGCGCGGCAACAAGCCAGCGCTGCATCCCGCCGCTTGGTGAACGTGATCGCGGCGGCAACGGGGGCGGCGGCAACGGGGCGGCGCCGACAGGCTGGCTCTACATCCCGGCGATGTCGGCCTGCTTGGCGCGAACGGCCTCCGCCGCCTCGCCGAGCGCGGCCCGCTCGGACTCGGTGAGGTCCCGCTCGACCACCCGCCGCACGCCGCCGGCGCCGATCTCCGCCTCGACACCGAGGTAGACGCCGGAGATCCCGTACTCCCCGTCCACCCAGGCGCACACCGGCAGGACCGCGCCGGAGTCCTCCGCGACCGCGCGGGCCATCCGGGCCGCCGCCGCGGACGGGGCGTAGTACGCCGAGCCGGTCTTCAGCAGCGCGACCACCTCGGCGCCGCCGTTGCGGGTGCGGTTGACGAGCTCCTCGATCTTCCCCGCCGGGAGCAGGTCGGCCAGCGGCTTGCCGTCCACCGTGCAGGCCGACGGGACCGGCACCATCGTGTCGCCGTGCGAGCCGAGGGTCAGCGTGCGCACCGAGGCGACCGGCACGCCCAGCTCCTCGGCCAGGAAGTGGCTGAAGCGCGCCGTGTCCAGCATCCCCGCCTGGCCGATGACGCGGCTGTACGGAAGCCCGGAGACCGAGGACGCCAGCGCCGTCATCTCGTCCAGCGGGTTGGACACCACGATGATCACCGCATCCGGCGAGCTGGCCACGATCTTCTCGGTCACCTCGCGGACGATCCTGGCGTTCGTCTCCAGCAGGTCCATCCGGCTCATGCCCGGCTTGCGCGGCAGCCCGGCGGTGATCACCGCGATTTCCGAGCCCTCGGTCACGTCGTAGTCGTTGGATCCCAGCAGCTTGGTCTCGAAGCCCTCGATCGGCCGGGACTGGTTGATGTCCAGCGCGATGCCCTGCGGTTTGCCCTCGATGATGTCGACCAGCGCGACCGAGTCGAAGATGTCGTACTCGGCCAGCCGCTGCGCGGTCGTCG
>JBJMII010000061.1:0-20793 GCA_045806925.1 Mycobacteriales bacterium | reverse complement strand
GCCACGAGCCGTCGCCCTCGCTCACCGCTCCTCCGCCGCCCGCACGGTCGCGCGCCCCCGCAGCGCCTCCCGCACCTCCGTCACCTTGGCGAAGAAGTCCGGTGACTCCCGGGTGTCCTCGGTGCGCTCGCCGAGCTGGACGTCGACCACCGTGGTCACCCGGCCCGGCCGGGGGGACATGACCACCACCCGGTCGGAGAGGTAGACCGCCTCCGGGATGGAGTGCGTGACGAAGACGACCGTGGCGACGGTCTCCCGGGCGATCCGGGCCAGCTCGGCCTGCAGCCGCTCCCGGGTCATCTCGTCGAGCGCGCCGAACGGCTCGTCCATCAGCAACAACTTCGGGCCGGTGGCCAGCGCCCGCGCGATCGCCACCCGCTGCTGCATGCCGCCGGACAGCTCGCCCGGCCAGGCGCCGGCGAAGTCGGACAGCCCGACCAGCTCCAGCAGCTCCAGCGCGTGCTGCCGGCGCCGGACCCGGTCCCAGCCACGCAGCTCCAGCGGCAGCTCGACATTGCGAGCGACCGTCCGCCAGTCCATCAGCCCGGCCTGCTGGAAGGCGATCCCGTAGTCCTGGTCCTGCCGGGCCTGCCGGGCCGGCTTGCCGTTGACCCGGACGGTCCCCGCGGTCGGCTCGGTCAGGTCGGCGATCAGCCGGAGCAGCGTGCTCTTGCCGCACCCGGACGGCCCGATGAAGGTGACGAAGTCGCCGGCGGCGATGGTGAGGTCGACGCCGACGAGCGCCCGCACCTCGCCCCGCCCGCGACCGCCGGGAAAGACCTTGTCCACAGCGGACAGCTCGACCGCGTCGGCCGGCGCGGTCACGACCGCTCCCCCACCGGCCGGTAGCGGGACAGCGCGTGGTCGAGCAGCGCGACCATCCCGGCGACGAGCAGCCCGAGCGCGGCCGCACCGAGGAACGCCGTGTAGACCTTCGCCGGGTCCGAGGTGGCCTCCCTGGAGTATTCGATGACCAGCCGGCCGATGCCGCCGCGGGTCCCGGTGGAGATCTCCGCGACGATCGCGCCGACCACCGCGGACGCCGCCGCCAGCCGCAGCGCGGGGATCAGGTACGGCACCGCGGCCGGCAGCCGCAGCCGCAGCAGCGACTGCCGGTACGACGCGGAGTAGCTGCGCATCAGCTCGACCGCGTGCTCCGGCGGCGACCGCAAGCCGCGCAGCGCGCCGACGGCCACCGGGAAGAAGGCCAGGTACGCCGCGATCACCGCCACCGACATCCACGGCCGCCAGGTGAGCTGGCCGATGTGCACCCGGCCGGCCCAGCCCACCACCAGCGGTGCCAGCGCGATGAGCGGCACGGTCTGGGACAGCACGACGTACGGCAGCAGGCCGCGCTCGGCGACCGCGAAGCGCTGCATCAGCACGCCGAGCAGCAGCCCGACCAGCACGCCGAGCAGCAGCCCGGCCATCGCCACCCGGAAGGTGAACCACACCGCCTCCAGGACGCCGACCAGCACCGGAGCGCTGCCGGCCGCCGAGCTCTCCGGCCGGCCGAAGCGGCGCAGCACCTCCCAGACGTGCGGCATCGAGGCGTCGTCGGCCCGGGGCAGCACCCGGACGCCGAAGACGGAGCCGCCGTCCGGCGAGCCGACCAGCTTGTACGCCTCCCACAGCGCACACACCAGCAGGATCGACCCGGCGAACCACCCCGCCCGGCGCCAGCTGCCCCCCCGGCGCCCGGGTGGCGGGGGCGATGCGTCGGCCGCCGCCACCGGCGCGGCCGGCCCCAGCTCGCCGACCGCTCCGGTCACGACTGCTCCCTGCCCGGGCTGTCCGCGGGTTCGAGAGCCGTCGGGGCCCTCCGCCTCCGGCGGGGCTCGTCGAACGAAGCCCGGTCCAGACCGGACCAGCGGCTCACACTGGTCGTCCGGTGCCGGGGTCCGGGGCCGCCCCCGGGGGAACGGAGCCGGGGGCCGCCCCCGACCTCGACACTGCCGGCAACTGCTCGGTGACCGCCGGGATCACGTGCTCCCCGTACGCGGCGAGCGTCTCGTCCTTCCCGTCGTGCTGCAGGTAGACGGCGAACTGGTGGACCCCGAGCGCGGCCAGCTCGGTCAGCCGGGCGACGTGCTGCTCCACCGGCCCGAGCACGCAGAAGCGGTCCACGATGTCGTCCGGCACGAAGGCGGTGTGCGGGTTGCCGGCCCGGCCGTGCTCGTTGTAGTCGTAGCTGTCCCGGCCGGCGATGTAGTCGGTCAGCGCCTTCGGCACGGTGCCGTCCGTCCCGTACCGGGCGACGATGTCCGCGACGTGGTTGCCCACCATCCCGCCGAACCACCGGCACTGGTCCCGTTGATGCTTGACGTCCTCGCCGACGTACGCCGGTGCGGCCACGCAGATCTTCACCGAGTCGGGGTCACGCCCGGCCGCGGCGGCCGCCTCCCGGACCGACTTGATCGTCCAGGCCGCGATGTCCGGGTCGGCGAGCTGCAGGATGAACCCGTCGCCGACCTCCCCGGTCAGCTGCAGCGCCTTCGGCCCGTACGCGGCGACCCAGACCTCCAGCCGGCTGCGGCCGGCCCACGGCAGCCGCAGGACGCTGCCGTTGTAGTCGACCGGCCGGCCGTTCGCCAGCTCCCGCACGACGTGCACGCACTCGCGCAGCGTCGCCAGCGTGGTCGGCTTGCCGTTGGTCACCCGCACCGCCGAGTCGCCGCGGCCGATGCCGCAGAGCGTGCGGTTGCCGAACATCTCGTTGAGGGTGGCGAACGTGGACGCGGTCACCGTCCAGTCCCGGGTGGCCGGGTTGGTCACCATCGGCCCCACCGTCACCGTCCGGGTGGCCCCGAGGATCTGGCTGTGGATGACGTACGGCTCCTGCCACAGCAGGTGCGAGTCGAACGTCCACACGTGACTGAAGCCGCGCAGCTCGGCCTGCCGCGCCAGCTCGACCACCCGGGCGGCCGGTGGGTTGGTCTGCAGCACCACCCCGACGTCCATAGTGGACCCTCCTCAGGTCAGCAGGTCGGACAGTCCACGCCGGACGAAGCGGCCGTGCCCCGCCCGCCCATGGAACCGGCCGTCGGCGACCACCAGCGAGCCCCGGGACAGCACCGTGTCGACGTGCCCGGCGATCTCGTAGCCCTCGTACGCCGAGTAGTCCATGTTCATGTGGTGGGTCTCGACGCCGATCCGGGTCCGGCCGTCCGGGTCGTAGACGACGATGTCGGCGTCCGACCCCGGCGCGATCACGCCCTTGCGCGGGTAGAGCCCGAAGAGCCGGGCCGGCGTGGTCGAGCAGGTCTCCACCCACCGGGCCACCGACAGGTGGCCGTCCACCACACCCTGGTAGATCAGGTCCATCCGGTGCTCGACCCCGCCGATCCCGTTCGGGATCTTGGAGAAGTCGCCGAGCCCGAGCTCCTTCTGGTCCTTCAGGCAGAACGGGCAGTGGTCGGTGGAGACGACGGCCAGGTCGTCGGTGCGCAGGCCGCGCCACAGGTCCGCGTGGTGGCTCGCGTGCCTGGTACGCAGTGGCGGCGAGCAGACCCACTTCGCGCCCTCGAAGCCGGGTGCGCCGAGCTGGTCCTCCAGGGTCAGGTAGAGGTACTGCGGGCAGGTCTCGGCGAAGACGTTGCGGCCGGCGTCGCGGGCCTGCGCCACCGCGGCGAGCGCCTCGGACGCGGACAGGTGGACGATGTAGAGCGGCGCCCCGGCGACCCCGGCCAGCACGATCGCCCGGGAGGTCGCCTCGCCCTCGAGCACGGACGGCCGGGTGATCCCGTGCTGCACCGGGTCGGTCTCCCCGCGGCCGAGCGCCTGGGCGACCAGCACATCGATGGCGATGCCGTTCTCGGCGTGCATCATGATCATGGCGCCGTTGCCGGCGGCCCGCTGCATCGCGCGCAGGACCTGGCCGTCGTCGGAGTAGAAGACGCCCGGGTACGCCATGAACAGCTTGAAGCTGGTGACGCCCTCGTGCTCGACGAGCTGGTCCATCGCCTTGAGCGCGTCGTCGTCGACCCCGCCGAGGATCATGTGGAAGCCGTAGTCGATGACGCAGTTGCCCTGCGCCTTCGCGTGCCAGGAGGCCAGCCCGTCCTGCACCACCTCACCGGTCCGCTGCACGGCGAAGTCCACGATGGTGGTGACGCCACCCCAGGCGGCGGCCCGGGTGCCGGTCTCGAAGGTGTCCGAGGCGGCCGTCCCACCGAACGGCAGCTCCATGTGCGTGTGCACGTCGATACCGCCCGGAATGACGTACTTCCCGGTCGCGTCGATCGTCGAGTCCGCGGGCACGCCGCCGGCACCGCCCGGCGCGTAGAGCGCGGCGATGGTCTCGCCGTCGACCAGCACGTCCATCGGGGCCGGGCCGGTGGCGTTGACCACCGTGCCGCCCGTGACGAGGACCCTCACGGTGCCTCCCGTCTCCTGCTGCGAGCACTCACGGTGCCACCAGGTCGCCGTACGCGTCCGGCCTCCGGTCCCGGTAGAACGCCCACCGGTTGCGGACCTCGGCGAGCAGGTCCAGGTCCAGGTCGCGGACGATGACCTCGCTCTCGCTGCCGTGGCCGTAGTCGCCGACCGGCTTGCCCTCCGGGTCGGCGAAGTAGGACGTGCCGTAGAAGTCGTCGTCGCCGAGGTCCTCGATGCCGACCCGGTTGATGGTGCCGACGTAGTACTCGTTCGCCACCGCGGCCGCGGTCTGCTCCAGCTTCCACAGGTAGTTGGACAGCCCGCGGCTGGTCGCCGACGGGTTGAAGACGATCTCGGCGCCGTTGAGACCGAGCGCCCGCCAGCCCTCCGGGAAGTGCCGGTCGTAGCAGATGTAGACGCCGACCCGGCCGACCGCGGTGTCGAAGACCGGATAGCCCAGGTTGCCCGGGCGGAAGTAGAACTTCTCCCAGAAGCCCTTCACGTGCGGGATGTGCGTCTTCCGGTACTTCCCCAGGTAGCTGCCGTCGGCGTCGACCACCGCGGCGGTGTTGTAGAGCACGCCGCGCTGCTCCTGCTCGTAGACCGGCAGCACCATGACCATGTTCAGCTCGGCGGCCAGCGCCTGGAAACGCTCCACCGTGGGTCCCGGCACCGACTCGGCGTACGAGTAGAACTGGGCGTCCTGCACCTGGCAGAAGTACGGCCCGTAGAAGAGTTCCTGGAAGCAGACGACCCGCGCGCCCTGCGCGGCCGCCTCCCGGGCGTGCACCTCGTGGGCCTTGATCATGCTCTCCTTGTCGCCGGTCCAGGTGGCCTGGACCAGGGCGGCACGGACCGTGCTGGGCATGGGTTCTCCCCTCCGCGGTGGTCCCCCGGTCGGGGACGACCGTTGCCTCGGACCGTAGGTCGCCGGGCAGGAGGAGGACAATAGGAGCCCGGGGTTACCGCGGCATTTCTTGATCCACCGATGGGCCGGCGGAGGACCGGCCCGCGCGGACCGCCGCTAACGCCCGGGTCCGGCCGGCTCCCCGAGCAGCCAGCAGAGGTCACGGCCGAGCGCGTGCGCCACCTTGCGCAGCCGCCAGGCGTCCAGGCCGTGCCGGCCCCGCTCGATCGCGCTGACGAAGTGCCGGCTCACCCCGGCCCGGGCGGCGAGCTCCTCCTGGCGCAGGTTGAGCAGGGCACGCCGCTCGCGGATCCGGCCGCCGACCTCGCCCCGGTAGGCCTGCTCGCCGTACCGTTCCTGCTGCTCGGATCGGGAGCCCACGACGATCGCGGAAGCCATGCTGATCCTTTCCCCGATGGTCACGGCCGAGGGCCGGATGCGGACCCCCCGATCCGTACCGCCTGCCCGCATCCCGCCCCGGCCCGACCCCTGGATCCTGCCGCCGCAGGAACCGCTTCCACAGCGCCAACTACTGGCCAAGTGGACGAGGAATGGACAAGCTGGTGTCCATGAACCGGTCGATCGGGTCCGCTGAGCTGCTCACCGAGGAGCTGAAGGTGGTGCGGCGGGGTCCTGGCCTGCACCACCCCGGCATCGACAAGCGGGTCGGACCGGCGCTGCAAGCGGCCTGCGGCATCGACGCCGACGACCTTCCCTCGGTGGTCAGGGCCAAGACGATCGAGCGGCTGCACCGGGCGGCCGAGGCACTCCCGACCGAGCTGTCACTCAGCGCGCTCGTCGCGCTCGGGATCCACCCCGAGGTGCACGACCTGCCCCGGCTGCAGGACCGGGTGGGCTGGCTCGCCAACATCATGAAGCGGGACGTCCGTACCGCCCGCCGCCGGGTGGACGAGGCCTGCACCCGACTGGCCGACGCGTTGAGCACCTCGGCCTCCGCCCGGGCCGGACGGCGCGGCCCCGGCTGGTACGTCCAGTCGTTCCACGCCGTCGCGCTGCTGGACGGCGACCGCCGCGTCACCGTGGAGCGACGGGTGATCGTGGCCGAACGGGACGGCCTGGACCACATCCAGCTGGGCTGGAGCCTGCCGGTCCAGGAGGGTGACGGCAGCGGCCTGGACGTACGGGTCCTCTACGGCGGCGTGCTGGCGCAGCGGGAGCAGCAGACCGCGACCCGGCTCCGGCTCGGGCTGGAGCTCCCCACGCCGCTGCGGATCGGCGAGCGGCACGAATACTCGGTGCTTACCCAGCACCCGCCGGACCTGTTGATGGGGAACCATTATGCGTACACGCCGTACACGCCGTGCGATTTCTTCGACCTGCGCGTCCGGTTCGAGCGGAAAAGGGTGCCGGACCGGATCTGGCGGGTTTCCGAGGCATTTCACCGCGACCTCGACGAGCGGCACGTGGTGGGCGACCCGCTGAGCGCCGACGCCTCCGGCGACGTGCACATCCAGTTCGACGACCTGGTCCCGGGCCTCGGGTACGGCATCCAGTGGAGCTGAGCGGCGGGCCGGCGGCGGCGCCGGCCCGCCGCGTCACCGTCAGCCGGTGAGCAGCCCGGCCAGCTGGCCCAGCAGAACGACGATCCAATGCGTCTCCATTTCTCCCGCCTCCCTTCTTCCCCGTTTTCTCGGCAGGACGGGAAAAGCGTCCCGGCCGGGACCGCGGGAAAGAAGAAATGCGCACCGGCCCGGACGCCGCCCAATTCCGGCCGGACGGATCCGATGCCGGCCGGCATCGTGGTGACGCGAGGCCGGTTTATCGGCGGGATCGGGCTGCTTGCCGGCCGGACGGGGCGTGCCGGGCCCGGGCCCGCCCGGTCGCGGCGCGCCGGGAGCAGGTTCCGGCGCCGGGCGCCGGCGGCGGCTGTACAGTGGGGGCGGTTGCCGTTGCATTTCCTCGAACGTCTCGACGCCCGTGGGAGTACGACCGCGGGCAGGTCGCCGGTCTCGAGAGCCGGTGCGGAGCCCGGGGCAACCGCCGCGGCGACACGGTGTCGGGCGGCGAACGGGTCACCGCGAGGAGAAGGTGCATGGTTCAGGGCAGTGTGAAGTGGTTCAACGGCGAGAAGGGCTTCGGCTTCATCGCGCCGGACGGCGGCGGCGCTGACGTCTTCGTCCACTACTCGGCGATCGACGCGGGCGGCTACCGCAGCCTCGACGAGAACCAGCGGGTCGAGTTCGAGATCACGCAGGGCCAGAAGGGCCCGCAGGCCGAGCACGTCCGGCCGGTCTGACACCCCGCTCACAGCACGACCGTCGGCCCCGACTCCGTCCGGAGTCGGGGCCGACGCCGACGCCGTCGCCCGGAGCCTGTGGATGCTCGAGCCTCGGGATGCTCCGGCGCTGCGGCGCGATGCCGCCCCGGGACGTACGCTGAGGTGCCGGAGGGCAGCTCACCCGGGGTCGCAGCACGGACAGGAGCGGGCGATGGTCGAGACCCCGGCCGGCACGGTCCCGCCGCGCTCCGGTCGGCGCCCGACGGGGCGGTGGACAGGGCGCTCGATGCGACGCGAGCTGCGCGCGCTGGGCCGCGAAGCCCTGTCCTGGCCGACCGTCCTGCTCGCCGTGCTCTCCGCGGTGGCCGCGATAGCGCTGGCGATCGTCCTTACGCCGGCGCAGGAGGTGGTGACCCTCGGTCAGCACATCGCGGTCAAGGCCCGCCCGCCGAGCCTGTCCGTCGCCGGCCCGGCGCAGATCGTGCAGATCGGCAACACCTCGCTGGACGTGCCGCGGCTGCGGGTCTACGGCCCGGTCCGGCCGCGGCTGGAGATGGGCCCCGCGGTGCGCAGCGAGGACGCCGTGCGGTTCCTCAACCCGCAGACGACCGGGCAGGCCTCCTCGGCCGCCGCCCGGACCATCGGGGGCGGCTTCGCCCGCTGGTGCGCTTGGGGGTTCCTGGTCGCGCTCGGCGTCGCCGCCGGCCTCGCGGCCGGAGCGAGCTATGTCCGGCTGCTGCGCGGGCAGAGCTGGCAGCGGATCACCCGGATGGCGGTGATCTCGGTCGCGACGACGTCGACGCTGTGGGTCGCCGCCTGCGGCGCCACCGTTGCCGGCGCCTCCGGGCTGCGCCAGGTCGCCTCGTTCGCCGACCTGGTCGGGCAGTACCACCTGTCCCCGTCCCCGGTCGGCCCGAAGCTGTACGGCTACGACGGGGTGGTGCTCGGCGACTCCCGCGCCGTCCGGGTCGGCGGGCCGCCGGCGGCGAAGCCGAGCCAGGACGACGCGGACTGCGGCCGCAGCGCCGACTCGCTGGCCGCCGAGATCGGGCTCGGGCTGCCCGGCCGGGTGCTCAACCTGGCCTGCCCGAGCGCCACCATCCGGTCCGGACTGCTCGGCCCGCAACCGCGCAGCGGCCGGCAGCTCCCGCCGCAGGTGGCCATCCTCAAGCAGGCGCAGGACGTCGACTTCGTCGTCGTGGTGGTCGGGCCGAACGACCTGTGGTGGTCCGACCTCATCGCGTACTGCTACGGCGCCACGGTCTGCAACGACAACTTCGTCCGCGGCGACTACGACTACCGGCTGGCCCGGTTCGACCGGGACTACGGCGAGCTGCTGCGCGAGCTCGACGACCTGTCCAACCATCCACAGGTGATCGTCGTCGGCTCGTACGACGTGATGGACCCGGAGGCGGGCGACCCCTCGGCCGGCTGCCGGGACGCCCGCGGGCCGGCCGGCGCCAAGGGCCTGACGCCGGAGAAGATCCGCTTCCTGACGTCGCTGAACGGCGAGCTGAACGAGGTGCTGCGCGCCGGCGCCGAGAAGTACGGCTTCGACGTGGCCCAGCCGCAGCTGACCAAGCTGTGCCGGCCCAGCGCGGACGGCCTCGGGCCGGACCTGCTCGGCATCGGCGACCCCAACCCGTTCCACCCGACCGCGCTCGGTGTCGTCCGGATGGCCGGCTCGGTGCTGCGGCTGATCGCGCCCCGCTGACGTCAGCGCTCGCGGTCGGTCCAGCGCTGCAGGTCGGTCCAGAGCTGGCCGGGGATCGGGGTGCGGACGCGGTCGACGGCGGCGGTCAGCTCGTTCGGGCTGCGAACGCCGGCGACCACCGCGGCGACGGCGGGATGGCGCAGCGGGAAGCGCAGGGCGGCGGCGGGAAGCTCGACGCCGTGCCGGTCGCAGGCGTCGGCCAGCGCGGTGGCGCGCTCCAGCGGGTCCGGCCGTACCGGCACGTAGTCGAGGAACGACTCCGCGGTGGGGCGCGGGCGGGCCAGCAGACCCGAGTTGTACGGCGCGGCGGCCAGCACCGAGACGCCACGCTCGGCGCACGCCTCGAGCAGCGGAGCACCCGAGCGGTCCAGCAACGTCCACCGCCCGGCGAGCATCACCACGTCGATCGGTGTCTCGGTGACCATCCGCAGCGGCGCCTGCCACTGGTTCATCCCCACCCCGACCGCGCCGACGACGCCCTGGTCCCGCAGCTCCACCAGGGCCGGGATCGCCTCCGCGATCGCCTGGTCCACGTGCTCGTCCGCGTCGTGGACCAGCAGGACATCCACCCGGTCCAGCCCGAGCCGCTGCAGGCTCGCCGCCAGGCTGCGCCGCACCCCGTCAGCGCTGAAGTCCCAGCGCCGTCGCAGGTCGTCCGGTACGGCGAACCCGCCGGCGGCCAGATCCGACCCGGTCCGCCGCGGGTTGGGCTCCAGCAGCCGGCCGATCTTGGTGGAGACGGCGTACTCGGCCCGCGGCTTGTCCGCGAGCGCCGCGCCGAGCCGCCGCTCGGCCAGCCCCAGCCCGTAGTGCGGAGCCGTGTCGAAGTAACGGACACCGGCCTCCCACGCGGCGTCCACAGTGGCCCGCGCGGTCGCGTCCTCCACCTCGGCGTAGAGGTTGCCGAGCGGACCGCCGCCCAGCCCGAGCTCGGTCACGGTGACGCCGGTGCGGCCGAGGGTGCTGGTCCTCACCTCTGCTCCTCCGGCTCCGGCTCGCGCCCACCCAGCCACCGGACCCGATGGTGGGCCCTAGGGATGCGGGAGTCCCTGGCCGCTCGTGACCGCGGGAGTCTCCGCCGTCGAAGCGACCGCCTGCCGGGTCGCCTCGTCATCCGGGTGCGCAGGCAGGTCGCCCGGTGTCGAGGACGCCGGCGACTCGGGCCGGGGCGGCGTCGACCCCTCGAGGAACCGGAGGAGCTCCACCGGGAAGGGGAGGATGAGCGTGGAGTTCTTCTCCGCCGCGACTTCGACCACGGTCTGCAGCAGGCGCAGCTGCAGGGCGGCCGGCGTCGCCGACATCACCGTGGCGGCCGCGGCCAGCTTCCGCGAGGCCTGGTACTCGCCGTCCGCGGTGATGATGCGGGCCCGCCGCTCCCGCTCCGCCTCGGCCTGCCGGGACATCGAGCGCTTCATCGACTCGGGCAGCGCGACGTCCTTGATCTCCACCCGCTCGATGTGCACGCCCCAGTCCAGCGCCGGACTGTCGATCATCAGTTCCAGGCCCTTGTTGAGGTTCTCCCGGTTGGACAGCAGGTCATCGAGCTCGCTCTTGCCGATGATGGAGCGCAGTGACGTCTGGGCGACCTGCCCGACGGCGAAGAGGTAGTCCTGGACGGCCACGGTCGCCGTCACCGGGTGCTCCACCCGGAAGTAGACGACCGCGTCGACCCGGACCGTCACGTTGTCGCGCGTGATGCCGTCCTGCGCCGGAACGGGCATCGTGACGATCTGCATGTTGACCTTGCGCAGCCGGTCCATGATCGGTGTGATCCTGGTCAGTCCGGGTTCCCGGATCGCCGGTTGGACCTTGCCGAACCGGAACACCACCCCCCGCTCGTACTGCCGGACCACCCGGAATCCGGCCGCGACCCAGACGACCCCCAGGCCCAGCGCGCCCAGGATGACTTCGACGATCATGCTGGCCTCCTCGGACCGGCGCCCCCGGCCGTCCCGGTGGAGCGCAAGCGGCTGCGGCCCAGGAAGGCGCGGCTCGACCTCCCTCAGCGTACGTCGCCGGCAAGGCCACGATCCGCCGGATCAGGCCCGGGTCGGTGGCGACGGCCACTGCCCGTTCTGTTTGGACTGAGTGCGGTGTCGGTACGGGTATCGGACCACACCGCGAGGAGGCACCGCCATGACCACGTCGCCCGCCGGCAACGACCGCCCGGCCCTCACCGTCGCGCTGGCCTACTTCGACGCCTGGAGCGGCGGGGACCTCGACCGGGCGATGGCCTACGTGGCGCCCGACATCGTCTGCGACGCTCCCGCCGGCCGGATCGAGGGTGCGCCGGCGTACCGGGCCTTCCTGGAACCGTTCGTCCGGATGCTCGTCTCGGCCCGGATGATCGCCGCGTTCGGGGACGCGGAGACGGCGCTGGTCATGTACGACACGCGGACCACCCTGGTGCCGAGCGCGCCCGGCGCCGAGTGCGTCACCGTCGAGCGGGGCACGATCCGCTACAGCCGCTTCCTCTTCGACCGGCTGCCGTTCGAGACCGCCCGCCGCGCCCGGACCTGACCGCCCAGGGCTCGAACGTCATCCGCTGTGATGGACAACCTTCTTCTTCGGCTTCGGCGGCGCATGCCTGGTGGTCGCCGGAGCGGGCTTCGTCGTCTTCCACCAGGCCTGCACGCTGATCGTCCAACTGGAGACCGGGCTCCTGCAGGCGGGCCTGGTAGCCGAGCAGTGGTCGGCGTTCCAGAACGCAAACGTTGCCAGGAGCATGACGACGATGAGCAGTCGTGGCGTCTTCGAGAGCACTCGGGTGGCCATCAGTGCCAGCCGGGTAGCGTTCGCGGCGCGTTCGGTGCACCAGGCCACGACGTCGCCGTACCGGTAGCTGATGCCCGGCGGGGGCCGGCCCGCTCGTCGACAGCTCCTCGTCAGGCCGTACTCCGGCAGCAACGTCAGCTGTCCCATGTGCACGACGCCGGCTGACAGCGGCCCGGCGAGCCGGGTGCCCAGCCAGGGAACGGCCCGACGAAGAAGCCAGCGAGCCAGCAGGTAGCCGAGGAAGAGGAAGATCACGACGGTGAGGAGCCCGGCCAGCCACGGCGGCAGGAAGCCGAGCTGGCTGAGCATGGCGTGCACCGGCTGACCGATGCCGTCGAGATCGCTCGGCCGGAATGCGACAGCTGCGTGCTCAGTCATCAGAGTGACCGGCGGCGGGCGGGATCGGCTGGTCGGACTCACCGGGCTCGCCCGCGGTGCCGGCAGGCGCCACGCTCGGCAGATCCACCGTCAGCAGTCCGTCGCGGGCTTCGAGCGCGGCCGCCGAGGTGACGCCGGTGAGCACGCTGTTCGGCAGGCCAACGCTGGAGAGCTGCTGCTTGATGTGGCCGATCACCGCCGGCGCCAGCTCAGCGATGTCATGCTCCTCGAGCACCTCGTCGTCGCGCAGTTGCTGGAGCAGCTGAGTCGCCGCCAGGTCGCCGTCCTTCTGCAGCTGAAACAGCTTGTCCATCACGACGCCGACCTGGTCCGGGTTCTGGTCGAGCAGCTTCGCGATGAGGCCGGGCACGCCGTGGCCCAGTAGTGCGAGCAGCCCCTGCTCGCGTTCCCGCTTCAGCGCTTCGGCATGCCTCTGCTCCAGCACCTCTCTCGCGCGGCGGAAGTCTGCCAACTGCTGCTCGTATCTCGCCCGGGCAACTTCGACCTCGGCGTTGGCGTCGGCTTGGGCATGCGCCCGTGCAGCTGCAGAGTCGGCCCTGATCTGCTCGAGCTCGGCTTCGTGCTCCACCCGCGCCCGCTCCAGCTCAGCCTCTTGCCTGGCCTTCGCACGCTCGGCGTCAGCCGCGTGCTGCGCCTGCTGGCGGCTGAGGTCGGCATCCCGATCGGTCTCGTCCAGCGTCCAGCCATGCCGGGTGTTCGCTGCGATGACCTTCGCGGTCTCCTCGGTCAGCCGCACCATGGCGGTGACGTTGCGTATCGTCATCCCGTTGGCCAGCACCTCGGCCGTGGCGAACCTGAGCCGCAGGGCCTCCTCGACCGCCGCCGCGTCGGTCGCCCGGAACTCCCGGGAGACCCGAGGCATCTCGGCCTCGAGGAATGCCCGGCAGGCCGCGTCCCCGTCCACACCACCGCTGTCCACCACCGCGCGGGCATCGTGCACCTGCCAGACCGCGCGGGCCCGGCAGGAGAAGAACAGCGCGTCGCCCATCGCCGGCAACTCGAGCATGACCTCGACCGAATGCGGGGTGACGTCGACCTCGTAACGCCGTCGGATGTTGCCGAACGCCGATTCACCACGGGTCAGCGCGCTGTGCACCTCCACGGTCTTGCCGTGCGCGTCCGTATAGACGATCCGCCGACCTGCCGGTGGAACCTGACGCCGGCCGAGCCAAGAGCTCCCCTCCTCTATCCTCGTGATCACCGAGTTGTACGGCTGGTCGGTCACCTTTCCCCCTTGGTCTTGTGCAGCTCGACGACGATCGCCTCGACCGTCCTCGGTACGGCCTCGTCTCCCCGTCGCCAACGGTCGAGATGGAAGCGCAGGCGGCTCTCGTCGCGTTCGGTCGAGGTCGCCGTCGCGATCAACTTCGCGAGTGGCACCCGGAGCCGCTCGTCGTGCTCCGCGTCGAGCGCCCAGTCATGGATGACGTCGAGGGCGATCTGCCGGCTCGGACCCAGGTTCAGGGCACGCGACAGCAGGGCTGCCACCCGGCGGCGACGGTCTGGTGAGCTCGCGGTCAGCGCCGGCATCGCCGGCCAGGTGTCGGCGTCCGGGATCGCCTGGGTCCGGGTGACCGCGCTCACCCACAGGAACGTCATGGCGACGGAGAGCCGGACGCGGGGCTTTTCCTTCCACCACTCGACCAGGATGTCGAGAACCGGGTCCACCATCGACTGTCCGGGTGTGATGAACAGCTCCGCCATGCTCTCCCGGATTCCGCAGTACAGCGGCAAGTCCTCCTCGGTGTGGACGATCAGGTCGCCGAGCCGCCGGAAGGCCTCGTCTGGATGGTTGCCGCCCACAGCGGCGCCCCAGGCCCGAGCAGCGGCCACCCGCCGGCCCGGCCGGCCGGACTGGTCGCCCCACTCCCACAACGTACGCAGGACGGCATCGCGGTACCGGTCGGCTGCGGCCGGGATCGCCAGGGCCACTGCCGCGGCCTCCCGCCCGCCCTGACCGCCATCCGCCCACGGCGTCAACACCGACCGCCGAACCAGGTCGAAGGACCACATCGTCAGAAGCCCGGCAGCCGCCGCCGCGCCGATCCGGACCCGCCGGCTTCGACTGCGGCCCAGGCCGAACAACCACGCCAGCAGCGTCGGGCGGAGCAGGTCGAACTCGCGCCAGAACGTCCGGATGATCTCGAACGGGTAGCCGTTGCGGGAGAATCGGACGGCCTCGACGTCGATCCGGCCGTACCCCACGTTCTGTTCGGTGGTGAAGACCTCGGCGCGGCAGGCCGCTAGCAGCTGCGACCGGTGCCGGTACAGTCTGTTGTCCACAGTGGATTTCTCGGCATCTGCGTCATCGCTCTCGGCGGGCGGTGGTGCGGCCTCGGCCAGCCGCCGTTCGAGGTCGGTCGCCGCGCCCAGCACCTCGTCGTAGGGCAGTCCGTCGAGTACGGCGAGCGCGACCGCGAAGCACCGGGCAGGCCCCTCGAGTCCGGTGAGGAACCATGCCGCTGCATCGAGCAGGGTCCGGGACCGGACCCGCGCCTCGACCTCGTCGAGCTGCCGCTCGCCTGCCAGCACCGGCACCAGTTCGGCAGCCAGCCAGACGAGGCCGTGCAGGCCCTCCTCGGCCACGAGCAGTCGGGTCAGCAGCGTGCGGACCCGCTCGTCGCGAACCAGTGTGCGGATGTCGCGCTCCCGCTCACCGCGAAACTCGTAGGAAAGGTAGGCCGCGAGCAGGCTCGTCGGAGCGGCCGCCGTCGCCACGTCGACCACGAAGTCGGTCGCGGCCCAGTCCGGGCGCCAGGACCCGTCGACGACGATCACCAGTCGGCAACCGGTCTTGGAGAAGGCATCGTGCAGCCACTGCAACCGCCAACTCGGTGGCGGGCTCTGCTCGGTCAGCTCCACGACGTAGCCGGTCGCCGGCTCGAGCGAGGCGGGGTCGAGGTCGGCCAGCGGGCAGTCGGGCTCCAGTTGCCGGATCGGCAGCCGATACCGTCCGTTGAGCAGGTGAACGGCCATCCCGTACCGGCCGCTGCCGCGAGGGCCACGCAGCACGATCACCGTCCTCGTGGCACGAGTGAGCGTGGCGAACTCGGGCGGCTCGACCCACATGCCGGCGAGCCGGCTCAGGGCTTCGGCACCGACTGCACCGTAACGCGAGGAGGCGCCCGCCTCACCGGGTACGACGGCCCCGCCCGGATGCGGCCCGACCGACCCGCCGGCGACATCGCGCGCGTGGACGTCATGCAGCGCGACAACGCCGCCATTGAGGTTGAGGGTCACCCCGGGACCTGCCGCCAGGAACCGGCTGGTCGCCTCGGCGAATGCCTCGACCGCGGATACCAGGTTCTCGGTGCCATGTTGCCGGTTGTCGCGGCCCAGCGAGTCGGCCAGTGAGGAGGGCTGGGCGTCCGCGCGGTCGCCGCTGCCGGATCCGTCGGGTCCCGGGTCGCCGGATGGGCCTGCGGGTGGGCCGGTCGGGCCGGCCGTGGCGGCCGGGCCTTCGATGCGCTGCCCGGAGGCCGGGTCAGCCGGCGGGTCGACCGGGGGTGGATCCGGCGGCGTAGGGTGGTCGCCCGTCGGCCGGTCGTCGACAGTCGTCACATCGCACCCCGAGCCGGTCCGGAGACCCTGCCCGAGTTGTCGTCGCGGCCGACAACCTTGTGAGCGTGAATCGAATGACCGGCTACGATGCCGCCGGACTGATTGGGCCCGCCGGCGACCGATGGGGTCGTCGACCGGCCGGCGGCCCGGTCCGACGGTTCGCCATCCGCCTCCGGAGCGGCTGCGGCTTCCGGCTCGCCGTCCGGGCCCGGCTCGGCCCCGGGGCGCCCGGGCTGTCCGGCGGACACGGGGTCCTCCAGGACAGTCAGGCCGTCCGGGGTCGCGTAGCCGGGTACCCAGATCCAGGCTCCGTAGGAACGGTCCCGGTGACTGATGTCCACCGGATGCACGAAGACGAGGTCAGCCGGGCCGTAGCCATGCCGGACGACCCCGTCGTAGAAGACCGGCGCGAACGCCACCGCGATCCCGCTTCGCTCGTTCCTGGCGAGGACGCGTCGCAGGACGTCAGATTCGGTGAGCCGGAACGTCGCATCGAGGTCGTCTCCCGACCAGCCCTCTTCATCGTGAGTTACCTCTCCGGCGTTCAGCCCTACCCGCAGCCGGATCCGGGCGTCCGGCCCGGCGAGGCTGTTGTGCTGGTGCACGGCGACCTGGAGCCGGCTCAGCAGCGGGTCGACCAGCAGCACCTTGTCCACTGTGGACGGCACAAGAACGAGGACCGCGTCACCCCGGTCGAGCGGGGAACACTCGCTCCAGTCGATGCCGGACTCTGCGAAGGCGGTCTGCAAGACCTCGTAGAGCGCGGCCCGTATCACCGGCCGCGCCCGGTTGTCACGATCCGTGGACCGCTCAATGTCCGCATAGAGGAAAGACCTATGGCCGCGTTCCAGCTTCATGAACCGGTGAACCCCCAACTCCGTTGCGTGCAGCCGGGGCATGGGCCAGACCGGCGCCACCCCGCACCCGAACCCACCGTCGGCCGGGCGAGACGCCGCTGCCGACTACCAAGGCCTTGCCGCCACAGGCGATATCGATCGCATGCGGCACGCGAACGGCTGGCATCGCGCGTGCGTTCGTTCCCCCGGACACGATCGGCACCTGGTCTGCCACCCGTCGGGCAGCGACGATGCTGGCACAGCTGGCCGCGCTTGTCCGTCGGATGGAAGAAAAGGCGGCACCGGATCACGGCGCCCGGGGGCCGCGTGCCGGACGGCCTACTCCACGGCTCGACCATCGTCACCTCATTCATGCCGGCTCCACCGTGCAGGCGGTGCGCCGGCCGGCAACAGGCGAGTTCCTGGACACCGATCGGAAATGTGGACACCGATCCGCCGGTCACGGCAGCGCCGAACGGAAGGTCGGGTAGGACGAGGCCCACGGAACGTAGCCGATCTTGACTGGCGGACTACCAACAGTGACATGGTCGGGCCTGCGGCGATGACCGTTGGTCAATAAACTCGCATCGCACGTACCCGCTCGATCGAGGCAGCCAGTTCATTCTCGGTAGGACCTTCGCGATTCCCGAGCTGGACCCGGCCCAGCTGAGTGCCGGTCGTACCGTCATTGACCTGCAACTGCGGAGCCTGATCCTGGTCGTAGGCGTAGACAATCTCGATGGGAGAGTCGGCAGGATGCCCGGCAAGCGGAAAGCAGACGCGGTCCAGCAGACGCACCGCTCCCGGGTCGGCGTCGTCGCCTTGAGTCGCCTGGATGTCGATGCAGCGCTGACCGTCGTCGATCGTTCTGAACAGCACCCTGCGGCTGGCGGTCAGCGGCGTGTTGGCGGGCAAGACGACGACATTGCGTAGTCGCCCTGTCGACGGGTCCCGGGCCAACGCCCCCAGCCCGTGTGACGCCACCTCGCGCAGCAAGATCTGTCGCCCACCTCCTTCTTTCCCACCCCGGTCATCCTGGACGCTCGCCGCATAGAACGCGGCGCCGAGCGCCGCTACCTCGGCTGGGTCGACGAGAGCCTCGACCGGCCGCCCGGTCAGCTGTTCGAGCATCGTCTCGACCATGGGCATCCGAGTGGAGCCGCCGGCCATCACGACTCTGTCCACAGTGGTCCAGAGAAGCCCGGCATCGGCCACGGTCCGCTCGGTCAACTCGGCGGTGCGAGCCAGCAGGCCAGAAGTGGCCTCCTCGAACTCCACACGGGTCACCAGCACGTCTCCGGTCATTCCGGCCCCGCTCAGCCGCACGCGAGTTCGCGCTTCCGCCGTCAACCGGTGCTTCGCCGTCTCCGCCGCCGTGCGGAGGGCGGTCGCCGAAGCCGGGTCGCGGAGCAGGTCGGGCCCGCCCCGTGCACGGAAGCGGCGGTTGAGCATCCGCATCAGGACGTTGTCCCAGTCCAGCCCGCCGAGCATCACGTCGCCGCGGGTCGCGAGCACCTCGACCTGACCCTCCGCCAGCCGGACAACGGTGGCATCGAAGCAGCCGGCCCCGAGCGAGTAGACCAGAGCCGTCTCCTCGGTAGGCAACGCCATGCCATAGGCGACCGCCGCGGCGGTCGGCGCGTTGAGCACCTTGTGGACGGTCAGCCCGGCTATCCGGGCGGCCTGCATCGTGGCCCGCCTGAAGGTGTCGTCGAAACAGGCAGGCACAGTGAGGACCACGCGTGAGGCCGGGCCGCCGAGGTTCCGCTCGATGTCGAAGGTGAGGCGGCGCAGGATGAGCGCAGCGACCTCGGCCGCCCGCAGGCTGGTCCCGTCCCCGGCCGCGATTCGCCACGCCGGGTCGCCGTAGGCACAGGTAACGAAGCGTACGAACCGCAGCTCCGGTGCTGAGGCGGGCTGCGTGCCCGCACCGACGTAACACATCCCGTCGCCGACGAGCGCCGTCGTGCGAGTCAGCCGCTTGCCAGCCCGACCGACCAGTGTGCGCGGCTCCCCGGTTGGGTCGACCGTAGCGGTGACCGCGAATGCGGCGCCGAGGTCGATGCCGACTGGCCGGCTCATCGCGGCTTCAGGCCTGGGGACAGACGGCGCCGGCGATCCCGTCGCCGCCCGTCGAGCCTCATCGCGCTCCTCGCATCCGGGTTCCGCGCACACCAGGAGCCTCACCTTCTCCCGGCAGAACCTGGAAGACCAATTCCTGGACAGTTTGCTGACTCATGGACAGCGAATCCCGCCGAGCCCACCTAGCGCGCCGGCACGGCCGAATGCAGTCTCGGTGATCCAGCGCGCTCCGCGGATCCTGGCGAGCACGTCATTCGACGCAGACGCCGTCCCGGCTCGCACCTAGCGTCCCCAGCGTCAACGGAAACGCGGCGGTCGGAAGCCGGAATACGGATTCGGCCGGCGCCCGGATCGGGGGAAGCCGCGAAATGAAGATTGTCTGTCCGCTGTCGGTCGCGCTCAAGCTGACATTCGCAGCCTGGCTGGCCGGCCTGACTGTCGGACTTTACCTGGGCTGTCGGGTCGACCACGACGGTCCTGGGAGACAGGCCCCCCACCGATCGCAGAGCGAAATGCGACGGCATGCGCCGGAGCCAGGCAGTCGGGAGGAGGTGAATCGAGATGGAGCAGCACTTCCTCATCACCCTGCTCACGTGGGTGGTCACGCTGCTGGGGTGACGGCAGGAGCATTCAGGTTGGCGCCCAGTCAACTCCTGCCGCCAGCACCGTTACCCGCAAGGTGCCGACTACATTCTAGCGGCACCAGTGACAGGTGACAGCAGGGCCAGCCGGCCGGGAGTCCGGCCGGCTGGCACCGCGATCGACCGACGACGGTCACGACGCGTGTCGACCAGTCAGATCAGAGCGCTGCTCGCGGTCGGCTGTCCACTCTCGGTCCGAAGTGTCCACTCAACCGTCTCCCTCTCAGCCGCGCATCATCGGACGCTGTTGTCTCTGGTGTCGCTACAGGCATCGCAACAGGCAGGGGCAGGGATGGCTGGCGCTGGAAAGATCGTCGCGTCCTACCGGACACAATCCCGGTGGCCGGAGCCGACATGGCGGCGGCCGAGACGGCGACGCGCGAGCCGGTTGGCGAGCACGGTGGCCGCGCTCGCCGCGTTCGCTGCCGTCGCGCTGCCGATCCATCGTGACGCCGCCGCCGCTCTGGTGCAGGATCCGTCCGTCGCCCAGGTGGTCGCCCGCCTCCGCGTCGACCAGACACCCGCCGACTACGTCGTCCTGGTCGATGTGAGCTCCAGCATGACGGATTCCGGCCTGTACCCGCAGGTGCAGGCGGCCCTGCAGCCGTTCCTCGATGCGCTGGATCCGGTGGACCACCTGTCGTTGATCACCTTCGACACCGTCCCCGACCTCCGCTTCTCGGGGACCGTGGGCGAGCGGCCGGATCGCTCCCTCGCCCAGCTCCCGCGCGACGCGGTGGGTGAGGGAACCGACATCGGCACTGCTCTCGAGGCCGCGCTCGCCGAGTTGGAACGGCCCGACGCGTACGAGATAGGCGCACTCATCCTTCTCACCGACGGAAAGATCGCGGCCCCCGGCAGCCGCTATGCAGAGCTCGCCAGCCCTGCCTGGAGCGCCCTCGCCGCCCGGGCGGCGCGCCGAGCAGGCCACCGGGCCATCTCCAGCTACGCGGTCGGCCTAGGCGGTGGGACCGACGCCGGCGCCGTGCATCGCGTGCTGCCGAACACCATCGTCGTGTCGCTGCCCGCCGGCCAGGTCACGCCGTACCTGGTCCGGGTGAAAGATCAGCTGCGGCTCACCAAAGCCCGTGAACTGCTCCGTCCCGATCTGGGCAACGCGGTGACAGCGCGCTGGTCAGGCTCGCTGGACCGCATCGACCTCAACAACGGCGGCACGGCGACTGCCGAGCTGACCCTGACCTCCACGTTCCAGCATCTCCCGGTCACCGTCAGCGGCCTACGCGTCGTCGCCACCGGACTCG
>JBJMII010000060.1:0-19916 GCA_045806925.1 Mycobacteriales bacterium | reverse complement strand
GGCGGAGGTGCTGCTCGACCGGCACGGCGTGCTCACCCGGGGTGCCGTGGTGGCCGAGCGGACGCCGGGCGGCTTCGCCGCGGTCTACCCGGTGCTGCGGGCGGCGGAGGACTCCGGGCGCGCGCGCCGGGGATACTTCGTAGAGTCGCTGGGGGCAGCGCAGTTCGCGACGCCCGGGGCGGTGGACCGCCTCCGGACCTACGCGACCGATCGCCCCGCGCCCGCCGACCCGGGTGGCCCCGATCCCGCCGCCTTCGGCCCGCGGCGGGAGCCGGCGCCCGCGGTCGTGCTCGCCGCCACGGACCCCGCCCAGGCGTTCGGCGCGGCCCTGCCGTGGCCGGACCGACCGTCCGACGTGGACGGTGAGGCGGCCGCCGGCCACGGGCACCGCCCCGGCCGGAAGGCCGGTGCACTGGTAGTGCTGGTCGATGGCCACCTCACGCTCTACGTGGAGCGCGGCGGTCGCACCCTGCTGTCCTGGACGACCGATCCGGCAGCCCTGCAGGCGGCCGCCGACGCGCTGGCCCTCGCCGTCCGCGAGGGCGGCCTCGGCCGGCTCGCCGTCGAGCGCGCGGACGGCGAGTCCGTCCACGCGCCGTCCGCTCTGTCCGACGCGCTCGAGGCCGCCGGCTTCCGGCCCACACCCCGCGGCCTCCGCCTCCGCGCCTGAGGTTCGTGCGCGAAGCCACCCGTAGCCCCGTAGATCTCTCTGACTTACTTGATTCTGCTACTCTCAGGAGCATGGTCAAGGTTGAAGTGGCGATCGCAGACTACCGGCGGTTGATGCTGCTGGCTCGCGCCTGGCGTACCACGCCCGGTGATGCGGTGTCCCGCTTGCTCGACTACTTCGAGGGAGAGCTACCGGAGCAGGCGGCGAAGGCAGACCAGCGATTGCCGGTGCACGCGATCTACGCCGACCAACGGGTTGAGGGCCTCTTCGACCGCCGCAACGAGCACCTCGAGATCACCACGGGTCCGCTCGCCGGCCGGACCTACCGCTCGCCGAGTGGAGCTGCGGTGGCGGTGGTCGGCCTCCACAAGAAGTCGGTGAACCCCAACCGGAACGGTTGGACCTTCTGGTCGCTCACGGAGACAGGCGAGCTCTTGCAGACGATGCGGAGTCCGCGGTGACCGAGGAATCGGGCCGCCGCACGATCGTCTACATCGACGGCTTCAACCTGTTCTACGGCGCCCTCAAAGGACGCGGTGCAGGAGTCAAGTGGCTCGATCTCGCCGAGCTGTGCCGCCGACTGCTGCCACAGAACGACCTCCAGCTGATCCGCTACTTCACGGCCCGAGTGAGCGCACGTCCACACGATCCAGGCTTGCCGGCAAGGCAGCAGACGTACCTGCGTGCGCTCACCGCCAGCCGGGAAGTGAGCGTGCATCTGGGAGAGTTCAAGGTCAGCTACCCATGGATGGCCGTGCACGATCCGGCTTCGGCTGCCGATCGACCGCCACGGATGGTCAGGGTGGTCAAGACCGAAGAAAAGGGCTCAGACGTCAACATCCGGTCCTACATGGTGCTGGACGCTTGCCGCGGTCGATGTGACGTCGCCGTCGTGGTGACCAACGACTCGGACCTCCGAGAGCCGGTACGGCTCGTACGCGATGAGCTCGCCGTCTCGGTGGGCGTCGTCAACCCGCATCCAACGGCGCGACGCAGCAGGTCGCTCGATGCGACTTTCTTCCGTCAGCTGCGGCAGAGCGTCGTCCGGCAGTGCCAGCTGCCGGACACGCTCAAGGACGGGGACGGGCGAGCGGTGCACAAGCCCGCCGGATGGTGAGCCGAGGTGACATGCAGAAGCCCCGCCGAGGCGGGGCTTCGCGCCCATCCAGCGAGCCGGATGGGGGGATACAGGATCCAAGATACCGCAGCCGGTCAGGACAGTCGGGGCCGCAGTCACCCGGTCTGCGCTAGGCGCCTTCGCCGCGACGCTATCGGTCTGCACATCGCCCAGTCCCCAGGAACATCGGCGACCAGCGGCTCTTACCGGTACGGGGCCGGCCGGTGCGGCATGCGCGGCGGATAGCCGCTGCCCCCGGCGCCACCGCCGGCTTCCTGCCCACCCCCCGTGGCCTCCGCCTCCGCACCTGAGGTTCGTGCGAGAGAGTGTCGCCGCCACAGCACCTTCTCGCACCGGCCTGGGGCCGGAGACGGATAGCGTGCGCGGGTGGACATGACGCTGGTCGACCTGGAGCCGGGTGATCCGAGGCTGCCGGCGGACGTGCTGCCGGTCCTCCGGGAGCTGCGGGATCACCTCGACGAGGCGACCTTTGCCGCCGTCTATGCGGAAGGACACCCGCAGGGCTTGCGGTACCTCGTCGCGTACGACGGGGACGGGGGCTGCGTCGGGGTGGCCGGCTGGCGGATCGTCGCGACCACGCACTCGGCCCGCAAGCTCTACGTCGACGACCTGGTCACCACGGCCGCCGCCCGGTCCGGCGGGGTCGGGCACGCCCTGCTCGCCGAGCTGGAGCAGCGGGCCCGGGCCGCCGGGTGCGCCGTGCTCGACCTCGACTCCGGCGTCCAGCGGCACGACGCGCACCGCTTCTACCTGCGGGAGCGGATGATCATCAGCTCCCACCACTTCGTGAAGCGACTGGGGTAGGGCTACCCGCAGCCCGGTTCGGGCGGTCAGCACCGTGGTCCCGGGGGCGCCGCGAAAATAGCGTCGACGCCATGAGCCAGACCGCCGCCACTGCCCCGGTGACCGCCGCCGTCCGGCCGGCGACCACCCACACCCGCCGGCTGCTGCCGGACCTGCTCGCCGGCTCCGCTTACCTGCTGACCGGCCTCCCGCTCGCCGTCATCTCGTTCTCGCTGCTGCTGACCGGCACCGCGCTAGCGCTGGGCACCTTCGCGATCGTCGTCGGCTTCGCGGTGATGGCGCTGGCCCTTGCCATCGCGCAGGGCTTCGCGGCCCTGGAGCGGGCCCGGGTCGGCGCGGTGACCGGGCGCCCGCTGCCGGCCGCGCGCTACCGGCCGTTGCGCGACGGCACGGTTGGCTCGGTGCTGAGCGCCGGCGCCGACCCGCGCCGGTGGCCGGATCTGGTGCACGGCCTGGTGTCCTTCCCGGTCGCGCTCGTCACCTTCGTGCTGACCACGGTGTGGTGGTCGGCCGGGATCGGCGGCACCGGCTACGTCCTCTGGGAGTGGGCGCTGCCCGGCGAGGGCGGCGACGAGCACCGCAGGGGGCTGGCTGAGCTGCTCGGCTGGGCCGGTCGCGCGGCCGACATCGGGCTGACGACCGCGATCGGGATCGTCATGCTGCTGACGCTGCCCCTGGTCGTCCGGGCCTGCGTGGCCGTGCAGACCGGCCTCGCCCGGGCCCTGCTCGCCGGACCCGACCCCACCTGAGCAACACCACGGCGCCGGCCGTCCCTCCCCGGGCCCGGCTGGCGCCGTGCTTGCCGGTGCCTCCAGTGCCGAGGCCAGTCCACGGGGAAACCAGCCCCGCAGGAGAGCCAGCCCGCAGGCGAGCCAGCCCCGCCGGAGAGCCAGCCCCGCGGGCCAGCCCCGCCGGAGAGCCAGTCCCCGCGGGCCAGCCCCGCCGGAGAGCCAGCCCCGCAGGTCAGCCCCGCGCAGCGCCGCCGTGGAGCATGGCGGGCGGCCGCCGGCGGGGATGGGCAGGATGGACCGGTGCCCGAAGGTGACACGGTGTGGCTGACGAGCAGGCGCCTGCACGACGCGCTCGCCGGCCGGGAGCTGACCCGCTTCGACCTGCGGGTGCCGCGGCACGCCACCGCCGACCTCACCGGCCGCCGGGTCGTCGAGGTGCTCGCCCGCGGCAAGCACATGCTGACCCGGGTGGAGGGCGGGCTGACCCTGCACACCCACCTCCGGATGGACGGCAGCTGGCACCTGCAGCGGCCGGGCACGCGCTGGCGGGGTGGCCCGGCGCACCAGGTGCGCGTGATCCTCGCGAACACCGACTGGGAGGCGCTCGGCTACCGGCTGCACGACGTACTGCTGCTGCGCACCGACGACGAGGACCAGGTCGTCGGTCACCTCGGCCCGGACCTGCTCGGCGCCGACTGGGACCCGGCCGAGGCGGAACGCCGGCTCGCCGCCGACCCCGGCCGGCAGATCGGCGACGCACTGCTCGACCAGCGTGTCCTCGCCGGCGTCGGCAACCTCTACAAGAGCGAGACGCTCTTCCTGGCCGGCCTGTGGCCGTGGACACCGGTGGGTGACGTCCCGGACCTGTCCAAAGTGGTCGCCACCGCGTACCGGCTGATGCGCGCCAACCGCGATCACCCGGAGCAGTCGACCACCGGCAGCCGGCGCCGCGGCGAGACGCACTGGGTCTTCGAGCGGCAGCGCCGGCCCTGCCGACGGTGCGGCACCCGGATCGAGATCGCCGAGCAGGGCGACCCCGGGTACGCCCGGCTCACCTACTGGTGCCCGCGCTGCCAACCGGCCGCCGACCGGGCAGCGCCGGCGACGGGCTGAGCTGCCCACCCGGCCGTTCGGCCGCCCCTGAGGCGGTGGGTCCCGGCCCGGACGGGTGGCCGCGTCACCCCTTCCCCGACGGCGGCGTGGAACTGTCGGGCCCCCGCACTAGGGTGCCGTCATGGGCATCTCGCACCACGGCCGCACCGAGCGGCTCGACCTCGCCGACCCGACCCTGCGCGAGTGGGAGTGCACCGTCGTCGGCGTCGACCCGGACCGTGGCATCGTGCTGGACCGCTCTGCCTTCTACCCGGGCGGCGGCGGCCAGCCGCCGGACCACGGGGTGCTGCTCTGGCAGGGTGTGCAGACCCGCATCGTCGGCACCCAGAAGGGTGACGACCTCTACCTGGTGCCCGCCGACGGCGACCCGGTCCCGCCGCCGGGCACGGCGGTGACCGGTGCCGTCGAGGACGCCCGCCGGAGCCTGCTGATGCGCACCCATTCCGGGCTGCACGTGCTGTGCGGTGTGGTCTTCCGCGACTACGGCGCGCTTGTCACCGGGGGCAACATGGAGCCCGGCGAGGCGCGGATGGACTTCAACCTGCCGGACCTGCCGGACGGCTTCAAGGCCAAGGTGGAGGAGGCGGTCAACGCGGAGGTCACCGCGGACCGCAGGGTCGAGGTGCAGGTGCTGCCCCGCGCCGAGGCGCTGGCGATCCCGGACATCATCCGCACCCAGACCAACCTGATCCCGCCGGACGAGACCGAGGTGCGGATCGTCGAGATTGCCGGGCTGGACGTGCAGGCCGACGGCGGCACCCACGTCGCGTCCACCCGGCAGATCGGCAAGGTGCAGGTGGTGAAGGTGGAGAACAAGGGCCGGCAGAACAGGCGGGTACGGGTCCGTGTCGTGGACTGAGCCGGCCGGCCTGTCGATCCGGACCCGGTCCGTTCGTCATGGGTGACGGTGGGCCGGCCGGGCCGCCGGGGACGGGAGGTCGGGAGAGTGGAGTACGTCCTGCTCATCGTGGCGACCGAGCAGACCGCCGCCGCGACCGAGGAGCAACTGCGGGCGCAGTGGCCCAAGCACGACGAGTACCTGCGGGAGCTGACGGCAGCGGGTGTCGTCCGGGGCGGCCGACCGCTGCAGCCGGCCGGTACGGCGACCACGGTCCGCACTGGCGACGGGGTGGACCGGCTGGTGACGGACGGGCCCTACGCCGAGGCCAAGGAGCACGTCGCCGGCTACTACGAGATCGAGGCCGCTGACCTGGCCGAGGCGGTGCACTGGGCGAAGCGGATGCCGCTGCTGCCCGGCGGCGCCGTGGAGGTACGGCCGGTCCAGCCGGTGGGCTGAGCGGTGCGCTACCTCTTCCTGCTGTACGGAGACCCGGACGGCGAGGCCGCACTGACGCCGGAGGAGCGGCGCGCGGTGGTCGCCGGCCACACCGCGCTGGGCCGGGAGCTGGTCGCGGCGGGGCGGCTGCACGCCGCGCAGGCGCTGGGCGCGGACGTGCATGTGTTGCGCGCGGACGGGACCGTCACCGACGGGCCGTACGCGGAGACCAAGGAACAGCTGGGCAGCGTCCACCTGGTGGACTGCGCCGACGCCGCGGAGGCACTGGCGCTGGCCCGCCGGATGCCGGCCAGCCCCGGGCTGGTGGTGGAGATCCGAGCGGTGCTGGAGGTCTGAGGTGGAGTACGTGCTGCTGATCCACGGCGACGAGGCGGCGTACGCGGCACTGGACGAGGAGACCGGCAAGCGGATGTACGCCGAGCACCTCGCGTTCATGGGCGAGGTGCGGGCAGCCGGGGTGGCGCTGCCGTACAGCGCGGAGCTGCCGGCCCGGTGAGCTCCGGCGAGGCGGTCGAGCGGGCGCTCCGGGAGCACTGGGGACGCCTGCTCGCGCTGCTCACCCGGCTGCTCGGCAGCCTGGACGCGGCCGAGGAGTCCCTGCAGGACGCGTACGCGACTGCGTTGACCGCCTGGGAGCGCGACGGCGTGCCGGACCGGCCCGAGGCCTGGCTGCTGACCACCGCCCGACACCGGGCGCGGGACCGCTTCCGGCGGGAGGCGACGCTCGCCCGCAAGCTCCCGCTGCTCGTCGTGCCGGAGGCGGAGGCCGGGCCGGAGGCCGCCGTGGAGGCCGGAGGTGAGGACATGTCGACGATCCCGGACGAGCGGTTGCGGCTGCTCTTCACCTGCTGCCACCCCGCGCTGGCGGTGGAGGCGCGGGTCGCGCTGACGCTGCGGCTGCTCGGAGGGTTGACCACGGCGCAGATCGCGCACGCGTTCCTGGTTCCGGAGGCGACGATGGCGGCCCGGCTGACCCGGGCGAAGAAGAAGATCGCGGCGGCCGCGATCCCGTACCGGGTGCCCTCGGACGCGGAGCTGCCCGCGCGGCTGGCCGGCGTGCTGGCGGTGCTCTACCTGGTCTTCACCGAGGGGCACTCGGCGACGACCGGGGACGGGCCGGTCCGCTGCGACCTGTGCGACGAGGCGATCCGGCTGGCCCGGGTGCTGGTGGCGCTGATGCCGGACGAGCCGGAGGCGGCCGCGTTGCTGGCACTGATGCTGGTGCAGCACGCCCGCCGGGACGCGCGGGTCGACGCCGCGGGTCGGCTGGTGCTGCTGCCGGACCAGGACCGGTCCCGCTGGGACCGGACCCAGATCGCCGAGGGACTCACCCTCCTCGCCGCCGCGGTCCGCCGCGCCGGGGCCAGCCCGGACACCTCCGGTCCCGGCACCATCGGACCGCCTGGCCGGGACAGCACCGACCGGACCGGCCCGGGCACCGCCGGGGCGGCCGGAACCGGGCGGGCCGGGGCGGGCGGGGTGGTCGGGCCGTACCTGCTGCAGGCCGCCATTGCGGCGGAGCATGCGCGGGCGGCGACCGCCGTCGAGACGGACTGGGGGAGGATCGCGGCGCTCTACGCCGCGCTGGAGGAACTGACCGGCTCGCCGGTGGTCCGGCTCAACCGCGCGGTCGCGGTCGCCGAGGTGGACGGTCCTGGCGCGGGGCTTGCCCTGCTCGACGGCGTGCACCTGCCCGGCTTCCACCTGCTGCCGGCCACCCGGGCCGACCTGCTCCGCCGGTTGGACCGCCCGGCCGAGGCGCGAGCCGAGTATGTCGCGGCGCTCGCGCTGGCCGGCAATGCCGCCGACCGCGACTTCCTCAGCCGCCGCCTGACCGAGCTCGACCGGTAGGCCCGTAGTCGCGGTCGACGGTTGCGATCCGGACCCGGTAGTCGGCGTACCAGCGGTCCCGGCCGAGTTCCTGCACGGCCAGGTGCTCGCCGACCTCCTTCCACGCCCGGGCCGCCTCCGGGCCGGCCCAGTACGACACCGTGACGCCGAGCCCGCCGCTGGTCGCACTCTCGATCCCGAGGTAGCCGGGCTGCGCCCGGGCCAGCTCGACCATCCGGCGGGCGGCCTCGGCGTAGTCCGGCGAGGCCGCGGCCGGCAGCCGGACGCTGCTGAAGATCACTGCCGTGTACGGCACGTCGCCGGTGGCGGCGAGCAGTGGGTCGTCGTCCATGCCGGCATCCTCGCGCGCTACCGTCTCGGCGGGTCGGACGGGAGGGTTGTCATGGACCTGGACGCGATCGCGCGCGGGCTGCCCGAGGTCACCGAGTCCGAGCCGTTCCAGCCGGGGCTGCCGGTCTACAAGGTCGCCGGCCGGGTCTTCGCGATCCACCAGCCCGGCGAGCAGGTCACGCTCAAGTGCGACCCGGCTCTGGCGCTGGAGCTGCGCGCGCAGTACGCGGCGGTGATCCCCGGCTACCACGTGAACAAGCGGCTGTGGAACACGGTCGTGCTGGACGGCACGGTCCCCGACGACGAGCTCGCCGAGCTGGTCCGGCACGCCTGGGAGCAGGCCGTCCGGGGCCTGCGCAAGGCGGACCGGGACCGCCTGCTGGCGCTGCTGCCCGACTGAGACGCCTCAGCCGGCGACCTCGCGGAGGCCGGCGGCGAGGCCGGCCAGCGAGTCGGTCGCCTCGGTGAGCCGCAGCAGCAGCACCGGGTCGCCGGCCCGGAGCGTCGCGGAGGCGGCGACCGCGTCGGCGGCGGCGACCACCAGGCGGTCGTACCCGGCGACGCCGGCCTCGATCCGGTCGACCAGCACCGCGACGGCGGCGTCCAGACCGGCGACGGAGGCCGGCGAGGCGCCGCGCCGCGCCCGGTCCACGGCGGTGGTCCGGGCGCCCAGCTCGCGCAGCGTGGCGGCGGCCCGGCCGGCCACCTCGCGCGGCTCGTCGCCGGCGGCCCCGAGGTGGTGCAGCAGCCCGGCGAGCGCCCGCTCCCGGTCCGCCAGCCGGTCCAGCGGGCGGCGGGTCGGGCAGTCGCGGGGCGGCCGCTTCGGCCACGGCCGGTCATGCGGGCGGGGCGGGTGCTGGCGGAGCTGCCGGAGCCGGCGCCCGGCCCCGAGCGCGGCGGCGCCGACCACGGCCGCCGCTCCGCCGAATCCGACCTCGGCGACCGACCAGCCCGGTGCGACGCCGGCGGTCACCGCGAGGACGCCGAGCCCGCCGGCCACCGCCGACTCCACGCCGAGCTTGCGCCGCTCCCGCCGGATGCGCCGCTCGTGCTTGCGGACCGGGTCCCGGCGGGCGGCGAGCGCGGCGAGCCCGTCCTCCACCCCGTCGACCACGCGCGAGACCGCCCTCCGCCGCAAGTCGAGGACCAGGTCCCGCACGGCGCCACCGGCTCCCGGCGAACCGGACCAACCTACCGCCGCGGGAACAGGACCAGCCCCCACCACCGGACCAGCCCCCAGCGCCGGACCGGTTCCCGCCGCCGGACCGGTCCCCACCGGGCCGGTCCCCACCGCCGGGCTGGGTCGGTCCGCCTGCGCGGCGGGCCGGCCGTCAGCAGCGCCCGCCGGCCGCCACGGCACCGTCGGGGGGGTGGCAATCGGCACCCGGCCGCCGACCCACCACCCCGACCGGCGGAACGCGCGCGCGTCCTCCGAGCGGGCGGTCACGGCGTCAACCCTGGTCGGCGCGCAACTGGTCGAGCCGGGCCTGCGCGGCCGGGTCCTCGACCGGCTCGGACGACCTGCCGGCCTCCACCGCCGGAGTCGGCGGCGTTGCCGCCAGCTGACCGCCGGACATGCTGGCCCGGATCTGCTCCAGCCGCGCGTTGCCGGCCATGTCCAGCGTGGACTTCTGCACCTCGAGCATCCGGCCCTCGACCGAGTTCTGCGCGAGCTCGGCCTGGCCGAGCGCGTTCGCGTACCGCCGCTCGATCTTCTCCCGCACCTCGGCCAGCGACGGGGTGGTGCCCGGCGCGGCCAGCTCGGACATCTGCCGCAGCGAGGCGGACACGGTCTCCTGCATCTTGGCCTGCTCCAGCTGGCTGAGCAGCTGGGTGCGCTCGGACAGCTTCTGCTGCAGGAGCATCGCGTTCTGCTCGACCGCCTTCTTCGCCTGCTCGGCGGCCTGCAGGGCCTGGTCGTGCAGGCTCTTGAGGTCCTCCATCGAACTCTCGGCGGAGACCAGCTGGGTGGCGAAGACCTGCGCCGTCTGCTCGTACTCCTGGGCCTTGGCCTCGTCACCGTTCGCCCGGGACTTGTCGGCGAGGGTGAGCGCCTGCCGGGCGGAGGCCTGCAGCCGCTCGACGTCGGACATCTGCCGGGACAGCTTCATCTCCAGCTGCCGCTGGTTGCCGATCACCGCGGCGGCCTGCCGGGACAGCCCCTCGTGCTGGCGCTGCGCCTCCTCGATGGCCTGCTGGATCTGGATCTTGGGGTCGGCCCGCTCGTCCACCTGCGCGCCGAACCAGGACATGAAGTATTTCCAGGCCTTCACGAACGGGTTGGCCATGGTCGAAGATCCTCCTGTCCTCGGCGCACCCCACGGTACGCCGGTGCTGTCGACATGGTGTCAGGTCAGCTCAGCCGTCGAGCACCCGGCGGGACACCTCCTCGGCCTCCGCCAGGCCGGTCCGCAGCCCGTCCAGATCGCCGCTGAGCTCCGCCAGCCGGTCCGCGGTCAGGTCCACCCCGCCGGACGCCGACATCGCGAGCACCTCCGCGGTCCGGGCCACCAGCCCCTCGACCGTCAGGACGGTGGCCTGCATCCGGGCGAGCAGGGTGTCCCGGGCGTCGGCGAGCCGGCCGGCGACGGCCAGCTGCTCGGTCACGCTGTCCAGCGAACGCTGCCGCTCGGCCCGCAGCCGCTCGCCGCCGGCCGCGCCGACCGCGTCCACCAGCCGCTGCCGCTCCGCCCGCAGCCGGCCCACCTGGACCCGGTCCAGGGCGTCCTCGACCGCGGTCACCTGGCCGGCGAGCCGGCGCAGCGTCCCGACCGCCTCGGCGGCACCGTCCCGGACCGGGCCGAGCTGGGACCGGGCGACCGCGTTGCCCGGCACTGCGGCCAGGTCGGCCAGGGACCGCTCGGCGTGTTCGGCGCGGACCAGCCACTGCTCGGCGGGGCTCCCCCGCCGCGGCCGGCGCAGCGGCACGTCCGCCACCGGGGCGGCGTCCTCCTCGGACCGCCGACCGAGCATGCTGGCGCCGACCTTCACCCCGTACACCACCGCGGCCACCCCGAGCCCGAGCGGCAGCGCCACCGCGCCGACCGGCGCGACCGCCCAGGCCAGCCCGCCGGCGACCCCGGCGATGACCCCGCCCCACGGGTCGAGCAGCTCCTCCCGCAACCGGCTCATGGGTGGATTGTGCTCAGAAGTTGGACAGCACGGCGACGAGCACCCGCTCGATGGTGGCCGGGTCGGTCGCGTCGTACGCGGCCGCGCGGGACGCCTTCGCGATCTCGCGGAGCACCCCGAGGTCGGCCTTGTCCCCGTACGCGATCGGGAACACCCGCACCGAGGTGTCGGTCTGCTCGCCGCCGAGGTCGCTGACGAGCTGGTCGAGGTTGTTGTCCTGCGGGTACTCGTTCTTACCGTCGGTGAGCAGCACCACCGCGTTGATCCGGCCCCGGTCGAAGGAGCTCCGCACCTGCTCGACCGCGGCCCGGGTGGTCGCGTAGAGCGCCGTCCCGCCGTCGGCCTGCAGCGCCTCGACCTTCGACCGGAAGGTCGGCAGCACCGAGCGGACCGCCGCGGTCGGCACCAGGTCGGTCCACGGCGTCATCCCCTCCGCGGACGGCGTGGAGAAGGTCCACAGCCCCAGCTCGTCGTCCGGGGCGAGCCGCTGCACGGCGCCGAGCGCGGCCTTCTTCGCCAGGTCCAGCTTGGTCCCGCCACCGCCCGGCACCGCCCCGCTCATCGAGCCGGACACGTCGATCACCATCAGCACCCGGGCGCGCTTGCGCAGCGCGGTCCAGGACTTCGAGACCTGGTCGAGCACCGCCGGCGCCGGCGGGTCGATCACCGACAGCCGGGCGTCCGGCAGCAGCCCGTTGTCCGGGGTGATCGGCCCGCCCGGCTTGCCGTCCGCGGACCGGAACGCGGCGTCGGTGAAGCGCTTCTGCTGCGCAGGCTCCTTGACGAACGCGAGGAAGTCCGCGGCCGCCTTCTGCTTGCGGCTGTCCACCCACTCCGCGGCCAGCACCACGTACGGGTTGTCGGACAGCAGCGTGCCCTCCTTCGGGTACACCGCGACCAGCGGCACCCGCGGCTTGCCGCGCTGGCCGAGCGTCGCCGGGTCCCCGGACGGGTTGCCCTGGTTGTAGTCCCAGACCGACTTCTCCTCGACCGTCACCGCGCTGATGTACGTCAGCCCGCGGCCGGCCTCGGCGGCCGTGTAGAGGTTTTCCAGGAAGGTGAGCGTCGTGTCGCCGTAGTGCACGACCGAGCTCTCCAGCTGCTTGACGTACGCGACGACCTTCGGGTCGGTGACGTCCCTGGCGGTCAGGTCGCTGGACCGGCCGGTGGCGGCGAAGTACGCGCCGATCGTCGCGTTGAGCCCGGAGGTGGAGAACTCCGGGTTGGTCTTGCCGAGCTTGAAGGCGCCCCACTCGGCGTGCCCCCTGCCGCCCCAGCCCTTCGCGTCCCGGGCCAGCGACAGGACGTCCCCCCAGCCGAGCGGCTTGGCCGGCCAGCCGAGCGCCTCGGCCATCGGCTTCGGCATCGCGATCACCAGCGGTGTCTGCGCGATCGACGGCGCCTGCGCGGGCACCAGGTTGCCCTTGTCCTGGGCGGCGGTGCGCTGCTGGAGCAGCACCGACCAGGACGACGAGGCCGGGCTCCAGACGTCCGGCCGCGGGCCGTCGACCCGCTCGTTCCAGCCGCGGGCGAGCGCCTCCATGGCACCGCCGGACGCCTTCGAGGTGACCTGGACGTCGACGCAGCTGCCGTCGACCTGCCGGTCGGTGCGGTTGTAGTCGGCGGCGATCCGGGACAGCAGCGCGGCCTTCTCCGAGGACGCGGTCACCCGCAGCGACTGGCAGCCGGAGCGCTGCCCGCTGCCGTCGGCGCGGCCGCCACCGGACCCGCTGCCGGAGCCGCCACCGGTCACCAGCGCCCGGACCACCAGCACCAGCACCAGCCCGACCACCGCGGCGAGCACCAGCGGCAGCGCGCGCCGCCGGCCCGACCTGGCGGTCTGCGCCCCGTACGTCACCTTCAGCCTCCTCCGGTGCCCGGCCAACGAGCCGCCGGGGCCGCTGGTTCCGGAGAGTCTCAGGACGCGCCGGGCGCCGGCCGCCGCATGTACCACTCGACGAACTCGGCGCACCGCCCGCCGTCGAAGCGCAGCTCCCACAAGTTGTCGTAGGTGCGGCCGTCCGCGTACCGGGTCACCCCGACCGCGGTGGCGGCGTCGCCGTCGACCAGACCGGGCCGGTACGCCGCCTCCCAGGAGCCGGGCTCGTCCCGCTCCTCCAGCCAGTTCGCCACGATCGCGTCCCGGCCGCGGACGACCTCGTCCCCGGTGTCCCAGGGGTGGTATGCGTAACGGGCGTCCTCGGTGAACAACGCGCCGATCCGGGCCGGGTCGTAGCTGCGCCAGGCGGCCACGTACGCGTCCAGCCAGGCCTGCAGGGCTTCGGGCGTCATGCGGGCACCTTCCGGTCGGCGGCGGGGTCGGGGGGCAGGCCGCGGGCGAGCGCCTCGGCGGCGGCCCGGATCGCCGGCGGCGGCCCCGGGGTGGCCAGGTGCGAGCCGAGCCAGCGCAGCACCAGGTCGTCGCCGGCCAGGCCCGCGGCGGCCAGCCGGGACCGGACGGTCTCCTCGGCGGCCCGCCAGCCGGCACCGGACGGGCGGCGGGCGAGCAGGCCGGCCAGCGCGGCCGGCTCGCCGTCCGCTACCCGGCGCAGCGCCGGATGCTCGCTGACCCGCCGGGCGGCGTGCGCGAGCGCGTCGACCAGGTCCAGCTCGGCGCACTCCGCGGCGACGGCGCGGACGTCGGCCTCGACCAGCGCGGCCCAGACGTCGTCCTTCGTGCGGAAGTGGTTGTAGAGCGTCGCCTTGGCGACGCCGGCCTCGGCGGCGATGTCGTTCATCGTGGTGCGCCGGGTGCCCTGCTGGGCGACCGCGCGACGGGCGCCGTCGAGCAGGCCGGCCCGGGTGCGCGCCATCGCATTGCCGGCGCGAGACCGGGTGCCGCCGGTGCGCCGGGGCGCCGCGGACGCGACGGTCGTCGGCACGGTGGAGCGGATCAGGTGGTCGAGCGGGTCCCGGGCGGTGCGCCCGTCGCGGTCCGGCACCCTGCCTTGATGCCACCCGCCGGGCGGGAAAGCAAGGAGCCGCCGGGCGTGTCCCCGGCGGCTCCCCAGCTGGTCGGTGGATCAGGCGGCGGCCAGGCAGCGGGCCGGGTGCGGCCCGTCGGGTCGGCCGGGCAGCTCGGTCAGACCGAGCAGGACCTCGAGCTCGCCGAGACCGTCGCCGGTCTCCAGCTCGGCCAGGTCCACCCCGTCCAGGCCGCCCTCCTCACCGGGCGCCGCCGGTGCTCCCCCCAGGCTGTCGGTGATCCCCGCCGGCTCGGCGACCGGGTCGGCCTCGGCGCCGAACTCCTCCTCGAACGCCTCGGCGAACGAGTCGGCGTCGAGGGCCTCGTCGAAGGGATCCGGCCGCTCCGGGCCGGCCCCGCCGCCCACCCCGGCCGGCACCGGCTGGCGGCTCGGCGCGGGCAGGATCACCCGGCCGGGCACCCGGCGCACCTCGGCGGCCCGCTCCGACCGCCGCATCGTCTCGGAGACCTCTCGGAGGAGGTCGGACAGCTTCACCTCGAGCGCGTCGCAGATGGCTGCCAGGAGCTCCGAGGAAGCCTCCTTCTGCCCGCGCTCGACCTCGGACAGATAGCCCAGGCTGACCCGGGCCGCTCCGGACACCTCTCGGAGGGTGCGTCGCTGGCGCAGCCGGCGGCCGCGCAGCGTGTCCCCCAGCACGCGGCGGAGCAGGGTCATCGGCGCACCCCTCCCGTTGTCGTCGTTCGTGTCGTCACCGTACCTCTAGGCGGACCGCGGCTCTGCGGCCGTGGATGCTGTACGCCACGGGCGAAACGATGTAATCCCCGCCCTGATTCCCCGGCGCCCGCCGGTGCCGGACGGGCTGCGGCCGCCGGCGGCCGTCACTGCTGGTCGGAGAGCCGTTCGGCGAGCAGGGCCAGGGCCGCGTGGACGCTGGCCGCCCGGATCGCGGACCGGTCGCCGGTCAGCGCCAGCCGCCGGACCTCGCCGCCGCCGGGGCCGGCGACGCCGGTGAAGACCGTGCCGACGGGCGTGTCGCCCAGCGGGTCCGGGCCGGCGACGCCGGTCAGCGACAGCCCGTACGTGGCGTGGAGCCGGTCCCGCGCGGCCGCCGCCAGCGCGGCGGCGACGTCCGGGCTGACCGGGCCCTGCGCGTCCAGCAGCGGCACCGGGACGCCGGCCAGCACCGCCTTGAGGTCGGTGGCGTAGACGACGAGACCGCCGCGGACGGCCGCGCTGGCGCCGGCCGGCTCGGTGAGCGCCGCGGTGAGCAGGCCGCCGGTCAGCGACTCGACGACCGCGACTGTCTGCCCGCGCGCCTTCAGCGCCGCCACCAGCCCGGCCGGGTCCGCCACCAGCCGGGCCCGGTCGGCGGACCCCGTCCCCGCGTCGGCCGGGCCGGTTGCCGGGTCGGCCGGGTCCGTCCCCGGCGGCGCTCTCACCGGTCGGTCCCGGCACCGGCGCGGCGCAGCGCCAGGGCCCGCGCGACGTAGTCGACGCCGGTCACCACGGTCACGACCACCGCCAAGCCCATCGTCACTGCGGCCACGGTGGCCAGCGCGTCCTGCAGCGGCAACAGGTACAGCCCGATCGCCACCGACTGCAGCAGCGTCTTGAGCTTGCCGCCGCGGCTGGCCGGGATCACCCCGTGCCGGATCACCCAGAACCGCAGCAGCGTGACCCCCACCTCGCGGACCAGGATCACCAGCGTCACCCACCACGGCAGCAGGTCAAGCACGGACAGCCCGACCAGCGCCGTCCCGATCAGCGCCTTGTCGGCGATGGGGTCGGCGAGCTTGCCCAGGTCGGTCACCAGCCCGCGCCGGCGGGCCAGGTCGCCGTCCAGCCGGTCAGTGAGTGACGCGACCGCGAAGATCACGCAGGCGGCCACCCGCCAGCCGGTGTCCTGCCCGTGCTCGTGCATCAGCGCCCAGGCGAAGACCGGCACCAGCAGCAGCCGGAGCAGGGTGAGACCGTTGGCGATGTTGACCACCCGCGCCGTCTGCGGCGGGGTGGCGGCCGGGTCCGGGACGAGCGCGCTCATGGCCGGCCCGCACCCGGCCCGGCGCCGGCCGGCTCCCGGGCCGCGCCGATGGTGTCGCCGATGGTGTGGAGGTAGCCGGCGGTCAGGTCGACGCCCGCGCTGCCAGTCACCCGGGCCCGGACCAGGTCCCCGACGCGCACGTGCGCCGGCAGCTCGACGACAGTGGTGGTGCCGTCCACCTCCGGCGCCTGGTGCGCGGCCCGCCCCTCCGCGGCGGCGCCGGCCACGGCCTCGACCAGCACCTCGACGGTCTCGCCGACCCGTTCCTCGGCCCGCTGCGCCATCAGCTCCTCGACCAGCCGGCTCAGCCGGGTCACCCGGCGGTCCACCACCTCCCGGCGCAGCTTCCCCGGGTACGTGGCGGCCTCGGTGCCGTCCTCGTCCGAGTAGCCGAAGACGCCGACCGCGTCGAGCCTGGCGGCGGTCAGGAAGCGGGTCAGCTCGGCCACGTCGCTCCGGCTCTCGCCGGGGAAGCCGACGATCACGTTGGACCGGACGCCGGCCTCCGGCGCGACCGTGCGGACCTGGTCGAGCAACGCGAGGAAGCGACCGGTGCCACCGAAGCGGCGCATCCGCCGCAGCACGCCCTCGTTCGCGTGCTGGAAGGACAGGTCGTAGTACGCCGCGACGCCCGGGGTGGTCGCGATCGCCGCCACCAGCGACGGGCGCGTCTCGGCGGGCTGCAGGTAGGACAGCCGGACCCGGACGATGCCCGGCACCCCGGCCAGCTCCGGCAGCAGCGCCTCCAGCAGCCGCAGGTCGCCGAGGTCCTTGCCGTACGACGTCGAGTTCTCGCTCACCAGCACGAGCTCGCGGACGCCGCGCTCGGCGAGCCAGTGCGCCTCGGCGAGCAGCTCGTCCACCGGCCGGGAGACGAAGGCGCCCCGGAAGGACGGGATCGCGCAGAAGGAGCACCGCCGGTCACAGCCGGAGGCGAGCTTGAGCGGGGCGACCGGCGAGTCGCCCAGCCGGCGGCGCAGCACCGGCGGCACCCAGCCCGGCACCGGGCCCGGACCGTGGCCGGGCACCGCGACCGAGCCGGCCGCGGCCGGCCGGCGCACCGGGGTGATCGGCAGCAGCGTGCGGCGGTCGCGCGGCGTGTGCGACACCGGCGGCCGGCCGGCCAGCACGTCGTCGAGCCGGTCGCCGATCTCCGGGTACGCGTCGAAGCCGAGCACCGCGCTCGCCTCCGGCAGGCTGTCGGCCAGCTCGACGCCGTACCGCTCGGCCAGGCAGCCGACGGCCACCACCGGCCGGCCGTCGTCCGCGGCGGCGAGCAGGGTGTCGATCGAGTCCTTCTTCGCGCTCGCCACGAAGGCGCAGGTGTTGACGACGACGACGGTGGCGTCGTCATCGGTGACCTCCCAGCCGCCGGCGGCGAGCCGCCCGGCCAGCTCCTCGGAGTCCACCTCGTTGCGGGCGCAGCCCAGGGTCACCAGAGCGGCTCGACGCGGTGAGCTGGGCACGCGACGAAGACTACTAGGGCGTGTCCCGGGGATCTTGGTGGATGCGGACGGCGTCCAGGCGTCCTCCGGCGAGGCGGAGGGGTGGGCCGATACCGGGGCTGTATCGGTCGATCCGGCGACAACGCCGCCGGTCGGCGCTGGGCGTCGGCCGCGCCGCCGAAGATTCGCGGGACATGCCCTAGCGCGGCCGGCGCCGCCGGGCCGCCGGAAACGTCAGCCCACGGCGGCGGGGCCGAAGGCGACTGTGCACACCTGTGTGTCGCAGCGCGGCGCGCCGACGTCCCGGCCGTTCTGCACGACCCGGACCGCCGGCGAGTTGCCGAACCGGACCGACAGCTGCCGGCCGTCCTTGAACTCCCGCGCGTCCCCGTCGGCGAGGATCCCCTGGAACAGCTGGGACCCGTCGCTGGCCGTCACCAAGACCCAGCTCGACCCACCGGTCGCCCGCAGCCGCAGCGTGACGCCGTGGACGGCCGGCTGCGCCGGCGGGGTCGCCGTCGGCGTCGGGCTCGCCGGCGGCACCGCCGGCGAGGACGCCGCCGGCAGCGCGCCGACCTGGTCGGCGCCGCCGCCGCGGCCGAGCAGCCAGCTCGCCCCGAGCAGCAGCACCGCCACCGCCAGCACGCCGACCGCCACCGACGCCCAGCTGGGCGACTGCCGGCCGGACCGGCCGGCGTCCCGCGGCGGGTCGAACGCGGCCAGGCTGCTGGTGGTCAGTGCGGGCACCGGCTGGTGGAAGCGCCGGTCGAACTCGGCCACCAGCGGCCTGGCGTCGGTGCCGACGAGCTGCGCGATGGCCCGCATGTGGCCGCGCGCGTAGACCGCGCCGCCGCAGGCGGCGAAGTCGTCGTCCTCGATGGCCCGGACGATGGTGGCCCGGATGCGGGTCGCCGCGGCCACATCCTCGACGGACAGCCCGCGCTGCCGGCGCGCCTCGGCGAGCGCCGCACCGAGCGGACGGTCGTCGTCGGCCATGGAGAACGGACCTTCCCGGAATAGGACCTTGGCAGTCGGGCTGGGCCAGTCGTACGGGCGATCCGGTCCCAGTCTAGGCGGGTCCGGCCGGTCCGGCCAAAGGCCGGGGCGGAAAAGCCGGCCTTCCGGAGGCGGCAGGCAACAGGGAAGCGCCGGGGCCGACCGGCCGAGCGCCGTGCCGCCGGACGGGGGCGTCCGCGCTGCGCAGGTCGAGCCGGTAGAGCACCCGGTCCCAGCGCTCCGCACCGACCGCGACGAAGTCCGGCAGCCGCCCCACCACCTGGAAGCCGAACGTCTCGTACAGCGCCATCGCGGCGTGGTTGTTGCCGCGCACGTCGAGGGTGAGCGTCTCCACCCGGTGCTCCCGGGCGTCGTCCACCAGCGCCGCGACCAGCGCCCGGGCCAGCCCCTGCCCGCGCGCCTCGGGATGCACCATCACCTGCCGGATGTCGGCGTTGACGGCGACCGCGGGCGAGGCGTACCAGCTCCACCGGCCGACACCGGCCAGCCGGCCGCCGGCGGAGACCAGCGCGACGCGGGACCGGCCCGCGGCGACCTCGCCGACCCGCTCGGCCAGCCACCGGTCGGACTCCGCCCGGTCCGGCACGCTCACCCAACCGACCGCGCCGCCCAGCTCGAGCACCGCCGCGACCACCCGGTGCACCTGGTCCGGCGCAGGCGGGGCGACCGGGTCCAGCCAGCCCAGCTCCACGTCGCTCATGCGCGGCAGCCCACCGGCCCGTCACTCGCCCCGCAGCGTGCCGAGCAGGCCGTCCAGCTCGTCCGGCTTGACCAGCACGTCGCGTGCCTTCGAGCCCTCGGACGGGCCGACCACGCCGCGGCTCTCCATCAGGTCCATCAGCCGGCCCGCCTTCGCGAAGCCGACCCGCAGCTTGCGCTGCAGCATCGAGGTCGAGCCGAACTGCGTCGAGACCACCAGCTCGGCCGCCTGCACGAGCAGGTCGAGGTCGTCGCCGATGTCCTCGTCGACCTCCTTCCTGGCGGCCACCGGGACCAGCACGTCGTCCCGGTAGTCCGGCTCCAGCTGCCGCTTGCAGTGCGCGACGACCTGGGCGATCTCCGACTCCGGGACGTACGCGCCCTGGATCCGCTGCGGCTTGCTCGCCCCCATCGGCAGGAACAGCCCGTCGCCCTGGCCGATCAGCTTCTCCGCGCCGGGCTGGTCGAGGATGACCCGCGAGTCGGCGAGGCTCGCGGTGGAGAACGCCAGCCGGCTCGGCACGTTCGCCTTGATCAGGCCGGTCACCACGTCGACGCTGGGCCGCTGGGTGGCCAGCACCAGGTGGATGCCGGCGGCGCGGGCCAGCTGGGTGATGCGCACCACCGAGTCTTCGACGTCGCGCGGCGCGACCATCATGAGGTCGGCGAGCTCGTCGACGACGACCAGCAGATAGGGATAGGGGCGGATGACCCGCTCGCT
>JBJMII010000059.1:0-33350 GCA_045806925.1 Mycobacteriales bacterium | reverse complement strand
CGCGTACGAGGCGATCACGATGCCCTCGATCAGCGAGTGCGGGTCGGCCATCATCAGCGGCGCGTCCCGGCAGGTGCCCGGCTCGCCCTCGTCGGCGTTGACCACGACGTAGTGCGGCTTGCCGTCGTTCTGCGGGATGAAGCCCCACTTCATCCCGGTGGGGAAGCCGGCGCCGCCGCGGCCGCGCAGGCTGGAGTCCTTGACCACCTGGATGATCTCGTCCTGGTGCAGGCCGAGGGCCTTGCGCAGGGCCTGGTAGCCCTCGAGCTTCTCGTACGTCTCCAGGGTCCAGGACCGGGGCGACAGCCAGCGCTTGGTGAGCACCGGGGTCAGGGGCATGCCTCAGCCCTCCTTCCGGGGAGTGGACCTGCGGCCGCGGTTGGTGGGCAGGGGCCGCTCCGGGCCGGTGCCCGCATCGCCGCCGGTCCCGGCGGCCCCGGGCGAGTCCGCCTTGGTGCTGTCCGCCTCGTGGGTGACGCCGGAGCCGGGGCTCGAGTCCGGGTCCGAGGCCGAGGTGTCCAGGCCGCCGGCGCCTCCAGTGCCGCCCTCGCCGCCACCGCTGGACGGCTCGCCGGCCGGGCCGCCGTACCGGGCGGTGCCGGCGGCGGCGGACCGCTCGGCCGCGGTGTCCGGTGCCGCCGCCGCGGGTCCGCCGGCCCGCTCGCCCGGCTCCGCGACCGGACTCCGCTCCTCCGCCGACGGCGGAGCCGGCGCGCCGGCCGGAGCCGGTGCCTCCCGACGGTCGCCCTCCAGCGGGGCGGGCGCCCCGTACGGCGGGGCCGTCTCGCCGCGCTGCACCGCCAGCCGGTTGCCCACCAGGGTCGGCTCGCCGGCCGGCCCGGCGTGCACCGCGTCCGGCCGCGGGTCCGGGAACCCGGCCAGCTGCCGGCTGATCTCCTTGAACGTGCACAGCGGTGCGCCGCGGGTGGGCATCGGCGCCCGACCGGCCTGCAGCTCCTCGACCAGCCCGAGGGCCGTCTCGGCAGACTGCTGGTCGAAGAACTCGTAGTTGACCGTCACCACCGGCGCGTAGTCACACGCCGCCAGGCACTCGGCGTGCTCCAGCGTGATGCGGCCGTCCGCGGTCGTCTCGTCGTGCCCGACCCCGAGGTGCTCGGACAGCGCCCGGTAGATCTGCTCGCCGCCGAGCACATCGCAGAGCGTGTTCGTACAGACGCTGACCAGGTACTCCCCGGCCGGCCGCCGCTTGTACATCGTGTAGAAGGTGGCGACGGCGCCGACCTCGGCCTTGGTCAGGCCGAGCTGCTCGGCGCAGAAGCGCACCCCCTCGGGCGAGACGTAGCCGTCCTCCGACTGCACCAGGTGCAGCATCGGCAGCAGCGCCGACCGTGGCCGCGGGTAGCGGGCCACGATCTCCTTGGCCAGCAACCTCGTCTGGTCGTCCAATGTCATCCTGATCGCTCCGCAGGCGTCGCTCGCGCTGGCATAGGGCTACCGGTCCACTCCACCCATCAGCGGGTCCACCGACGCGATCGAGGCGATCACGTCCGCGATCAAGCCGCCCTCGGTCAGCGCCGGGACGGCCTGCAGGTTGACGAAGGAGGGCTCCCGGGCGTGCACCCGGAACGGCCGGGTCCCGCCGTCGGAGACCACGTGGTAACCGAGCTCGCCGCGCGGCGACTCGACCGGCACGTACACCTGGCCGGGCGGCACCCGGAAGCCCTCGGTGACGAGCTTGAAGTGGTGGATCAGCGCCTCCATCGACTGGCCCATGATCTTCTTGACGTGGTCGAGCGAGTTGCCCAGGCCGTCCGGGCCGAGCGCCAGCTGAGCCGGCCAGGCGATCTTGCGGTCGGTCACCATCACCGGGCCCGGCTCCAGCCGGTCCAGCACCTGCGCGACGATCTTCATCGACTCCCGTATCTCGGCCAGCCGGACCAGGTAGCGCGCCCAGCAGTCGCCGAGGTCGGAGGTCGGCACCTCGAAGTCGTACGTCTCGTAGCCGCAGTACGGCTCGACCTTGCGCAGGTCCCAGGGCAGCCCGGCGGACCGCAGCAGCGGGCCGGTGACCCCGAGCGCGATGCAGCCGGGGACGTCGATGTGCCCGACGCCCTTCATCCGGGCCTGCCAGATCGGCTGCCCGGTGAGCAGCTTCTCCAGGTCGTCGATCTCCCGCTGCATCTTGTCCAGCCAGGACCGCAGCTCCTCCATCGCGCCGGGCGGGAGGTCCTGCGCGACGCCGCCGGGGCGGACGTAGGCATGGTTCATCCGGAGGCCGGTGATCAGCTCCAGCACGTCCAGGCACCACTCGCGGGCCCGGAAGCCGTTGGTCATCGCGGTCAGCGCGCCGAGCTCCATGCCGCCGGTGGCGAACCACACCCAGTGCGAGGCGACCCGGTTGATCTCCATGAGCAGCACGCGCAGCATGGTGGCCCGGTCCGGCACGGTGATGCCGAGCAGCTTCTCCACCGCCAGGCAGTACGCGGTCTCGTGCAGGATCGGGGCCAGGTAGTCGCTGCGGGTCAGGAAGGTGACCGCCTGGGTCCAGGTGCGGAACTCGACGTTCTTCTCGATCCCGGTGTGCAGGTAGCCGACCACCAGCCGGGTCTGGGTGACGGTCTCGCCCTCCAGCTCCAGCACCAGCCGGAGCACGCCGTGCGTGGACGGGTGCTGCGGTCCCATGTTGAGGACCATCCGCTCGCCCTCGATGGGGTCGCCGCCGGCGAAGCCGTCCCGGAAGTCGCCGCCGGTGACGGTGTAGACCCGGCCCTCGGTGGTCTCCCGGGCGCCGCTGTTGGTGACAGCGCCGCTGTCGGTGAACATGCTGTCGTCCATCGAGGTGCTCATGAGTAGGACCGCCTCTCGTCCGGCGGCGGGATCGTGGCGCCCTTGTACTCCACCGGGACGCCGCCGAGCGGGTAGTCCTTGCGCTGCGGGTGGCCCTCCCAGTCGTCCGGCATGAGGATCCGGGTGAGCGCGGGATGGCCGTCGTAGACGATCCCGAACATGTCGTACGCCTCGCGCTCCTGCCAGTCCGCGGTCGGGTACACGCTGGTCACCGACGGCACGTGCGGGTCCTCGACCGAAGTCGACACCTCCAGCCGGATCCGCCGCCGGTAGGTCATCGAGGTCAGGTGGTAGACCGAGTGCAGCCGGTCCGGGGTGCCCAGGTAGTCGACCACGGACACCGAGGAGCACAGCTCGAAGCGCAGCGCCGGGTCGTCCCGCAGCGTGCGGCAGAAGTCGACCAGGTGGTCGCGCCGCAGGTGGAAGGTCAGCTCGCCGCGGTCGACCACCACCCTGGTCACGGCCTCGCCGAAGCCGGGGTACGCCGCCTCCAGCGCGTCCGCCACGTCGTCGAAGGGCTCTCCGTACGGCCGTTCGGCCGGCGGCGCCGCCCACGGCCGGCGGACCAGGCCGCCGAAGCCGGAGGTGTCGCCGGGGCCGTGCGCGCCGAAGGAGCCCCGCTCGACGATGCCGGGGGCGGCCTCCTGGGGGGCCGGGCGGCGCTGGTCGGGCAGCGTGCCGGCGCTGTCCGGACCGCTGTTGGGCTGTGTCATGGCCGACTCCGCGTTCGCTGCGGCTGTGCTGTCACGGCGTCACTTCCCGAACTTCACCGAGGACGCCACCAGCTCCGGCTTCGGCACGCCACCGAGCGCCTTGACCCGGCGCGGGCCGAGCGGCTCGTGCTTGATCTGCTCGTGGATCTTCAGCAGCGCGTCGATCAGCATCTCCGGGCGCGGCGGGCAGCCCGGCAGGTACATGTCCACCGGGACGATGTGGTCCACGCCCTGCACGATCGCGTAGTTGTTGAACATGCCGCCCGAGCTCGCGCAGACGCCCATCGCCAGCACCCACTTCGGCTCCGGCATCTGGTCGTAGATCTGCCGCAGCACCGGCCCCATCTTCTGGCTCACCCGGCCGGCCACGATCATCAGGTCGGCCTGCCGCGGCGACGCCCGGAACACCTCCATGCCGAACCGGGCCAGGTCGAAGCGGGGCGCCCCGGACGCCATCATCTCGATCGCGCAGCAGGCGAGGCCGAACGACGCCGGCCACAGCGACGACCGCCGGCTCCAGTTGACCAGCTTCTCCACGTTGGTCAGCAGCAGCCCGCTCGGCAGCCTCTCTTCCAGACCCATTCGCCAGCCTCCTCGCCGCTCCAGTCCCGGTCTCTAGTCCCAGTCCAGGCCACCGCGCCGCCAGACGTAGGCGTACGCGATGAACACGGTCCCGATGAACAGGACGATCTCGATCAGCCCGAGCAGGCCCAGGTTCTTGCTGGCCACGGCCCAGGGGTAGAGGAAGATGATCTCGATGTCGAAGACGATGAAGAGCATCGCGGTCAGGTAGAACTTGACCGGGAAGCGCCCTCCGCCGACCTGCTGCGGCGTCGGCTCGATGCCGCACTCGTAGGCGTCGAGCTTCGCGCGGTTGTAACGCCGCGGCCCCACGTACGGGGCGACCGTCACCGAGAAGACCGCGAACGCCGCCGCCAGCGCGAACAGCACGACGATCGGGACGTAGGGCGAGAGCATCCGTGTCCTCCCTCCTTCTTGGGCGGTTGCAGGGTACGGACTGGGTCGGACAGTTCAGACGGCGGGGGCGAGCCTGGTCAGCGCGGTGATGACGCGGTCCAGGGCGTCCCCGCCGCGGGGGTCGGTCAGGTTGGCGAGCAGCTTGAGCACGAACCGCATCAGCACCGGACGGGGCAGGCCGTACTGGGTCGCGATCCGCATCACGTGCGGATTGCCGATCAGCTTCACGAAGATCCCGCCGAGCCGGTAGTAGCCGCCGTAGCCCGCCTTCAGCGCCTGCGGGTACGCCTGCAGGGCGCGCTCCCGGTGCCGGCCGTCCGGCCGGCCCAGCGCCTGCACCACGTGCTCCGCGGCGAGCCGGCCGGTCTCCATCGCGTACGCGATGCCCTCGCCGTTGAAAGGATTCACCGCCCCGGCCGAGTCGCCGGCCAGCAGCAGGCCGCGGGTGTAGTGCGGGGTGCGGTTGAAGCCCATCGGCAGCCCGCCGCCGCGGGCCGGACCGGTCGCGTTCGCCTCGACGAAGCCCCATTCCTCCGGCAGCCCGCCCAGCCAGCTGGACAGCAGCCTGCGGTAGTCCACGCTCTGGAACGAGGCGGACGAGTTGAGGATGCCGAGCCCGACGTTGGACGTGCCGTCGCCGACCCCGAAGATCCAGCCGTAGCCGGGCAGCTGCCGGCGGGTGCCGTCCGGCCTGACGTCCCACAGCTCCAGCCACGACTCCAGGTGGTCGTCGTGGGTGCGCGGGCTGGTGTAGTAGCGGCGGACGGCCACGCCCATCGGCCGGTCGTCCCGCTTGGCCAGGCCCAGCGCCAGGCCGAGCCGGCCGGAGACGCCGTCCGCGGCGAGCACCAGCGGCGCCCGGAACTCGTGCGGCCCCTCCGGCGTCCTGGCCCGCACGCCGACGACCCGGCCGGTGCGCTCGTCCTGCAGCGGCTCCGTGACGCCGGTCTGCTCGCGCAGCCGGGCGCCCGCCTTCTCCGCGTGCCGCAGCAGCACCTCGTCGAAGTCCAGCCGCGGGCGGACCAGCCCGTGGTCCGGCCAGCTGGCCAGGTCCGGCCACGGCAGCTCCAGCCGGTGGCCGCCGCCGATCACCCGCAGGCCCTTGTTGCGGATCCAACCGTCGGTCTCCGGCGTCGGCACGCCCATCGCCACCAGGCTCGCCACGGCGCGCGGGGTCAGGCCGTCGCCGCACACCTTCTCCCGGGGGAAGCTGGCCTTCTCCAGCACCAGCGCGTCCAGTCCGGCCTGCGCCAGGTAGTAGGCCGCGGTCGAGCCGGCGGGGCCAGCACCCACCACCAGGACATCCGCATCGTTCTCGGCCACCATGACGTCCCTTGGATTGTGAACGCGTTCACGAGCTGACTTCCACAGTGTAAGCCGTGCGTCGCGGCTCGCGCGCTCTCGGTCGACCGGGGTCCTCCGCCGTCGGCGGGGCTCGATGGACGAAGCCCGCCGACCACCGCCACCAGCGCAGCCGCCCGGCCGCCCGGGGTTACCGGGGGCCGCCCCCCGGGATGACGCCTGATCCCAGGCCGGCCGGGGACGCCCGAGCTGGCGAGGGCGCACCCGGCACCTCGCCGGGCGACCGCGCTCGCAGCCCGGACCAGCCGCCCCGACCGACCGCCCGGGGGTCCGGGGGCCGCCCCCCGGGATGACGCCTGATCCCAGGCCGGCCGGGGACGCCCGAGCCCCGGGGGTCCGGGGGCCGCCCCCCGGGATGACTCAGTGCCGGGCCATCAGCTGCGCGACGTGGATCCGGGACGGGCAGTCCAGCTTGCGCATGATGTGCCGGACGTGGTTGACCGCGGTCCACTCCGCGATGCCCAGCCGGCGGGCGATCTGGCGGTTGGTCAGGCCGCGGGCGATGAGCGCGGCCACCTCCTGCTCCCGCGGGGTGAGCGGCGCGATCCCGGCCGCCGGCCGGCGCACCGTCCCCGGAGCCGGCATCGGGCAGCGCAGCGCCTTCTCCACCACCTCGGGCAGGCTGGCTCGCCGGCCCTGCGCGGCCGCCTCGGCCACCACGCCGGCGCCGAGCCGGCCGCGCAGCCGGTGGCTGGTCCGGTCGGTCACGGCCCGCTCCGCCGGGGACTGGTTGACCTGGGCCAGCTCGCGCAGCCCGGCCGCCGCGCCGAGCAGCATCGCGGCCTGCGGCTGCGCGGCGCCCCCGGTGGAGAGCAGGTCGGCGACCACCTCGAGGGTGCCCGGCAGCTCGGCCCGGTCGCCGATCTCCCACTGCACCCGCAGCGCGGAGCGGGCCAGGTCCGCGGCCCGGTCCGGCTCGGCGCGCTCTACCGCGACCCGGGCCATCAGCGACCGGGTCCGGGCCAGCTCCCGCCGGTCCCCCATCTCGTGGAACAGCCGGGCCGCCTCACCGGCCCGCGCGGTGGCGCCGACCGCGTCGCCTTCGCTCGCCAGCGCCGCCGCGGTGTGCGCCAGCGCCAGCGCCCGGGTGGGCCGGTCGTCCCGGCGGCCGGCCAGGTCCAGCGCCTCCTTGAGGGCGAGCCGGGCGCTGCCGGTGTCCCCGGCCCGGGTCGCCACCAGGCCGAGGTGCGCCAGCGAGTCGGCCAGCCCGGCGTCGTCGCCCAGCACCCGGTGCAGGTCCACCGCGCGCCGCAGGGCCGCGGTCGCCACGTCCAGCTCGCCCTGGGCGGCGGCCAGGATGCCGGACAGTCGCTGCGCCGCGGCGGTGGCCGGCAGGTCGTCGGTCACCTCGCAGGCCGCCACCGCCTCGGCCACCCAGCGCCGCGCCTCGCCCACCTGGCCCTGCATCACCCAGTACCGCAGCAGCTGGCCCAGCAGCGTCACCGCGGCCGGCCCGTCGCCGTCCCGCAACAGCCAGCGCACCACCTGTGCGATGGTCTCCCGCTCCGCGGCCAGCGAAGCCAGGCACAGCCGCTGCCGGGCGCCGACCAGCGCCGCGGACGCCCGCTCGGCGATGGCCCGGACGTACTCGGCCTGCCGGCGCTGGCAGTCGGCCAGCTCGCCGGACCGGCGCAGCTGCTCGTACGCGATCGCCCGGACCGTGCGCAGCAGCCGGAACTGCGGCTCCCCGTCGCAGGTCTCCCGCGCGGTCAGCAGGCTGACGTCCAGCAGCGTCTCCAGCAGCCGGTGCACCGGGACCGAGGTCGGGCCGACCACCGCCTCGACGGCCTGCAGGCCGAAGCCGCCGGGGAAGACCGTGAGCCGGCGGACCACCGCCTGCTCCTCTGCGGACAGCCGGAGGCAGCTGGACTCGATCGCGGCCCGCATGGAGCAGTGCTGGGACAGGGTGTCCGCGGACCGGGCCTCCAGCACGTCCAGGTTCTCGTTCAGCCGCTGCAGCAGCGCTCGCGGCTGGAAGAGGCGGACCCGGGCGGCGGCCAGCTCGAGGCCCAGCGGCAGCCCGTCCAGCTGCCGGCAGATCTCCGCGACCGCGTCCCGGTTGTCCTCGGTGAGCGCGAAGTCCGGCGCCGCGGCACGGGCCCGCTGCACGAACAGCGCCACTGACGGCACCTGCTCCAGGGCGGCCGACGGCAGCCCGGCGGTGGGTACCGGCAGCGGGCCGACGGTGAACCGGCGCTCGCCGTACACCCGCAGCGGCTCCCGGCTGGTGGCGAGCACCGTCAGCCTCGGGTCGGCGGCGAGCAGCCCGGCGATCTGGTCAGCGAGCTCGTCGACCACCAGGTCGCAGTTGTCCAGCAGCAGCAGGACCGGGCAGTCCTCCGCTCCGCTCGACGGTCCGGCCGGGCCGAAGCAGCCGGGGCCGGCGACCTCCGCGGGCCGCCGGACCGACGCCAGCGCCGCGCGGGGCAGCTCCAGCAGCGGTCCCGCGCCGGCGGCCGCCGAGGCGAGGTCTATGACGTGCACCGCGCCGCCGGTCTCGGCGAGCAGGCTCTCCGCGGCCGCGACCGCGAGCCTGCTCTTGCCCGAGCCGACCGGGCCGGTCACCGTCAACAGCCGCACCTGCGGGTCGATGAGCTCGGCCCGCAGCGCGGCCAGCTCGACCTCCCGCCCGAGCAGCGGAGTGGGAACCTGCGAGACCCCCCGCCGTTGGACCACCGCCCGCACGGGCGCCGGCGCCACCTCGCGGACCACCGCCTGCATGAGTACCTCCACGTCGGCGCGCCCGACCCCCCGAACTGGCGGGTGCTACGCCGCGGAGGAGATCGTAAACAGGCGAACCGGACAGTCGATACCGCCAGGTGGGTTAAAGGGACATACATCCATTAATACCGCCCGATTGGGTGAGGCTCGATTACACTGTGTCGACATTGCCTCGTGCTCGGGGGGGTCGGGTCGACGCCGCCTCTCGCGGGTCAGCCGGCTCCGCCGGTCGCGCCCAGCCCGCCCAGCGCCAGCTCCGCGACCGCCGCGGCGTAGTCGGCGGACAGCGGCGCGGTGCCCAGCAGCAGCCGGAACCACAGCGGCCCGAAGGCAAGGTCGATTCCGGTGTCGACGTCCACCTCGGACCGCACCTGGCCGGCCTCCCGGGCCTGCTCGAACCGGCGCCGGGACAGCATCCGGTTGGGCCGGAAGACCCGCTCGGCGAACGCCCGGGCGATGACCGGGTCACGGCTCGCGGCCGCGGCCAGCCCGACCAGCCGCGGGCCGACGGCGGGGTCGGCGAAGACCTCGGCGATGGCGACCAGCTGGGCACGCAGGTCGGCGGCGAAGTCGCCGGTGTCCGGGAAGACCAGCGCGGGCGCCACCTGACCGCGCAGCGCGTCCAGCAGCACCGCCTCGGCAGACGGCCACCGGGCCAGCACGTCCTGCTCGGTGACCCCGGAGCGGGCGGTGATGGCGGCCAGGTCGATCCGGACCGGCGGCTCGACCCGGCACAGCGCGAGCGTGGCGTCCAGGACCGCCCGCCCGGTCTCGTCCGGCTCCTGCCGGCCGGGTGGGCCGGCGTCCCGCCGGCCGGTGGTCGTTGTGGTCGCGCTGTCCACGTCGCTGCCCCTCTCGTCGGCCCCGGGTCAGCCGGCCACTGCGGCCGGTGTCACCCTGGTCGTCGCCACCCACTTCGCCATCGGTGCCGCCATCGCGGTCGACACCAGCGCCATCAGCACGAGGATCGTGAACAGCTCCGGGCTGAGCACGCCGAGGTCCAGCCCGATGTTGAGGACGATCAGCTCGGTCAGCCCCCGGCAGTTCATCAGGACGCCGATCTGGACGGCCGGTGCCCACCCGGTCCCGACCGCACGGGCAGCCGCCACCGAGCCGCCGAGCTTGCCGGCGACCGCCGCCACCAGCACCAGCGCGCACCACAGCCACAAGGTCGGGTCCGAGCCGAGCAGGCCCACCTCGGTCCGCAGGCCGCTGGAGGCGAAGAACAGCGGCAGCAGCAGGACCGAGGTCAGGCCCTCGAGGGTCTCCCGGACCCGCCGGACCACCTCGTTGCCGGCCGGGAAGACCAGCCCGAGCAGGAAGGCCCCGAAGATCGCGTGCACGCCGATCCACTCCGTCGTGGCGGCCGCGGCGAGCACGGCCACCAGGATCACCGGAACCACGACCTCCGGGCGCGGCAGCCGGTCGGACCGGCTCAGGCGCAGCAGCGCCGGCCGTACGACGGTCAGCAGCAGCAGGGCGAATGCGGCCGCCAGCAGCACGGTCACCAGGACGCCGAGCACCGAGCTGGCCGCCACCAGCGCCACCACCAGGGCCAGCAGACACCAGGCCGTGGCGTCGTCGATCAGCGCGCAGGTCAGCGCGAGGCCGCCGACCTGGGTGTGGAACAGGCCGATGTCCTGCAGGATCCGCGCCATCACGGGCAGCGCGGTGATGCTCATGGACACTCCCATGAACAGGGCGAACGGCAGGAACCCGATGCGGTCCGGGGCGAACCGGCCGTACCCGGGGAAGGCCAGCAGCACCCCGAGGAGGAACGGCAGCGCGATGCTGACGTGGCTGACGACCAGCGCCAGCCGGCCGTTGCCGTGCAGGGTGTGGCCGTCGATCTCGGCGCCGGCCAGGAACACGAAGAGCACCACGCCGAGCTGCGCGAGCACGTTGATCTGGGGCAGCACCGAGGCCGGGATCAGCGCGTGTGCCGCTCCCGGCGCGACCGCGCCCAGCACCGACGGCCCGAGCAGGATCCCGCTGACGATCTCGCCGATCACCGCCGGCTGGCCGAGCCGGCGGGCCAGCAGGCCGGCGGCCTTGCAGGCGCCGACGACGACCGCGAGCGCGAGCAGCAGCCGCGCCATCGCGTGGTCCGGCGCCTTGTCACCCGCCACGGCGGCACCGCCGTGCCGTGCACCGACCCCCAGCAGCACGACCGCCACCGCGGCCGGCAGGACGACCAGCCCGACGTACACCGCGAGCGTCCGGACCGCCCCGCGGTCCGGACCCCCCGACCTCTCGACGTCCCCGGCTGTCGGGGCCTGCAGCGTCATCGGCCGTCCGGACCGCCCAGCCGGCGGTCGGCCCACTCCCGGACCACCTCGAAGAAGGCCGGAGCCGTCCGGTGGATGGTCAGCGCGTGCCCGCTGCCGGCGACCACGGCGATCTCCAGCTCGGCCGCCGGGGAGAAGCAGGCCCGCTCGCGGTCCAGCGCCGGCTCGATCTCCGGCCGGCCGTCCGAACCGGCGGAGAAGAGCTGGTCCCGCTCGCCGACCACGACCAGGGTCGGCACGTCGAGCGCGCGGGAGTACGCCGGGTCGTACGTCTGCGCCAGGGTGTCGCCCTCGCCGATGGTGGCGGTCGACTTGATCCGCTCGTTGTGCCCGGACACCTCGGGGTCGACCCCGCCCGGCGCCTCCAGCAGGGTGGCGCGCTTGCCGGGCAGGTGGGTGGCGTAGTCCACCGGGTAGTCGGCGGAGCCGAGCAGCGGGTCCTCGGACGCCTGGTGGAACATCTGCCGCGCCCGGGCATGCAGCGGCGCCTGGGTGTGCAGCATCCCGGTGACCACCGCGCCGGCCACGTCGTGGTGCCGCGCCGCCTCCATCAGCACGATGCCGCTGCCGTACGAGTGGCCGACGGTCAGCACCCGGTCGAAGGCCGGCAGCCCGGCGGTGCCGGTCCGCAGCGCCTGCACCACCTGGTGCAGCACCGCGGTGTTGCTGTCCGCGGTGACCTCGCGGGCCGGCGGCCGGGAGCTGCCGCCGGTGCCGATCCGGTCCAGCGCCAGCACCGCGTAGCCGGCCCGTAGCATCGCGGCCGCGTAGTGGTACGGCCCGGGCACGGTCCAGTAGCGGTGGTCGTAGGTGAAGCCGGGGACGAGCAGCTGCACGGTCCGCGGGGCCGGCCCGGCCGGCCGGAAGAGCTCCGCGTGCACCTGCCAGCTGGCGTCCCCGCCGTCGGTCAGCGCGACCGGGATCGTCACCGGCGCGCTGGCCGGCTCGGCCGTCCGGGCGTCCGGGGCGGCGGTGGGTTGCGCGGTCACGGGGGCCTCCAGTCAGCGGTCGGTGCTCGTGGTCCGGGTGGCCGGCACCGGGACCGGCGCCGGGGCGGGGCCCCCCGACAGCGGCGGCCCGGCGGCCACCCGGCGCGGCCCGCGCAGGGCGGCTGCGACAACCCGGGGCCGGAAGACGGCGGTGGGCGGGGCGACCATCTGGTTCATGTCCAGCAGCGCCCGGGTCGCCGACTCGCTGCCCGGGCAGACCGCGAGGATCCGGTAGAGGTAGCGGATCGCCAGCCGGGTGCGCAGGTCGCTGTCCCGCGGCGCCCACGGGTAGGCCAGGTCGGCGGACGTGGCCACCTGCCAGGCGGGCTCGACCGCCCGGGCGACCACCCGGCGCAGCCCGGCGGCCACCCTCCGCACCGTGCCGGTGGCCTCCAGCGCCTCGTCCAGCGCGGCCGCGGTGAGCGCGGCGACCGACATGCCCTGCCCGTACGAGGGGTTCAGCGCGCAGACCGCGTCGCCGAACACCAGGTAGCCGTCCGGCCACCGGCGCAGCTTCTCGAAGAACCGGCGGCGGTTCTCGGTGCGCCCGGACCGGTGCACCGGGGTGACCGGGCGGGCGTCGCGCAGCACCTGGTAGAGCAGCGGCGAGCGCAGCGTCCGGGCGTACTCCAGGAAGCCCTCGTGGTCGGTCGGCGGCCGCACCCCGCCGAGCGCGGCCAGCGACACCATCCAGCGGCCGCCCTCGACGATGTTGAGGATGCCCTGGCGGGGCACCTGCGGGGTCGACTGCAGCAGCATGCAGCGCCAGTCCGCGCGGTGCCCGACCGGCGGCTCGAAGATGCAGGTGGCGTACGCGGTCCGCGCGTCGACCACCTGCTCCTCCGGCTCCGGGCAGCCCAGCTCGGCCAGCCACTCCGGCGCCCGCGAGGTGCGGCCGGTGGCGTCCACCACCAGGTCGGCGGCCAGCTCGCCCGGCTCCGACCACCCGCTGCTGCACCCGGGCTCGCGGGTCCGCACCCGCACGCCGCGGACCCCCGAGCCGTCCGCGGTGCGGACCAGCCCGACCGCCTCGCTACGCTCGTGCACGTCGATCCGCCGGTCCCGGCGGACCCGGCGCAGCACCACCGCGTCGATCAGCTCCCGGGTGCAGGTCAGCATCTCCAGCGGGGCGGTGAAGCGCGGCATCCAGCCGCCGGCGGTGAGCAGCAGCATGTCCTGCGGCATCCGGACCGGCACCGCGCCGGCCGCGACCAGCTCGTCCCGGATGCCGGGCAGCAGCCGGGACATCGCCTGGTGGCCACCGGTCATCAGGTTGTGCGCGTGCCGGCCCTGCGGCACGCCGCGCCGCCAGCGCGGCTCGTCCGGCAGCCGGTCCCGCTCGACCAGCACCACCCGGTCGACGTGCCGGGCCAGCGCCGTCGCGGCGAACAGCCCGGCGAGGCTGCCGCCCAGCACCACCGCGCGGGTGCCGTGGGCACCGCGCCCGTCCTGCACCACCGTCACCTCGTCCTCCGTCAGTCCGCCCTCAGTCGCCCTCAGTCGCCCTCAGTCGCCCTCAGTCGCCGGTCGGTCGCCGGTCCGGTCGCCGGTCAGTCGCCGGTCCGGGAGAAGCCGCGGTAGCGCCGGCGCCAGTGCACCAGCGGCCGGTCCTCCGCCGATGTGCCGGCGCCGTTCTCCTCCGGCACGTCCCGGCCGTCCACCACCAGGCCGACCAGGATCGTGTGCGACCCGGCCGCCAGGTCGGCCACCAGCCGGCAGTCGACGAACGCCAGCGAGTCGTCCAGCAGCCAGGGCAGCCCCGAGCGCGGGCTCGGCCGCCACCGCACCCGGGAGAACTTGTCCGCCGACGCCGAGGCGAACTCGTCGGACACCACGCCCCGCCCGGCCCGCAGCAGGTTCACCGCGAAGCCGCCGCTGGCCCGGATCGCGGCCAGGCTGCCGTTGCGGCGGTTGACGCAGGCCAGCATCATCGGCGGGTCCATCGACAGGCTGCACAGCGAGCTGCAGGTCAGCCCGCGCGGCCGGCCCTCGGCGTCCCGGGCGGTGACCACCGAGACGCCGCTGGGGAAGGCGCTCATCACCCGCCGGAAGTCCTCGCCGAAGGCGGCCGGCGCCGGCACGTCCAGCTCGGCGGTGTACGGGATGCCCGGCCGGCGGCCGATCCGGCTGCGGGCCATCTCGGCGACCAGCCGCGCGGTGCCGAGCGCCCGCGACTCCTCAGTCCATCCAGCCCACCCGGTCCGTCCAGCCCACCCAGCCCGCACCGAGACCGCCCCGGCCGGGCGCGGGTCGGCCATCAGAAGATCCTCCGGCCCCGCAGCCGGGAGCCGACCGCGTGCTGCACGTTGCCGACCAGCAGCTGGCGCACCTGCGGGTCGGCGCTGGTGCGGGCCCAGCGCAGGGACCGGACGATCTTCTTCGGGGTGGGGTTGAGGAACCGCTCGTCCCGCTCGGCGAAGCCGAGGTGCTTGGGTACGAAGTCGGCCTGCTCGAGCATCCCGAACAGCTCCCGGGCCGCCTCGCGGCCGCCGAGTGTGCCGGCCCGGTGCGCTTCGCAGCGGGCCACCAGCTGGTCGAAGAGCGCCTTGAAGCCGTCGTGGTCCGGCCAGCAGAAGCCGACGTGCGGCACGTCCTCCAGCTCCGTGAAGTGCTGCTCCCTGCCGTCGGACAGGAACCGGGTGAGCGCCGACTGCAGCCGGAAGCTGCCTCCGCCGGACCCCCAGGCCCAGACCCGGAACACCGCGTTCCACAGGTCGTAGTCGTCGAAGGCCGCGTACGCGGAACGCACCAGGTCGTCGTCGAAGGCGAGGAAGCCGCGCTGCAGCCGCTGCACGTAGTCGAACCGCTCGGCGGAGAAGTCGTCGTCCGCGACCGCCCGCAGCAGCCGCCAGGCCAGCGCGTTCACCGCCTCGGTGGTGTCGGACAGGCTGCGGGAGAACAGCGGGTCGACGAAGCCGGCGCTCTCCCCGAGCAGGCACCAGCGGTCCCCGACCAGCTGGGTGGACGCGTACGGGACCTGCTCGACCACCTCCCACTCGCGGAACGGCGCGGCCCCGGCCAGCTGCCGGCCGATGTCCGGGAAGCGCTCCGCGACCGCGGCCACCTCCTCGGCGCCGGGTCGCCCGGTCGCCGGGTGCTTCTCCGGGTCGAGCAGCAGGCCGACGCTGCACAGCGGGTTGCGGGACCGGGGCGTGTTGTCGAACGGGGTGACCCAGACCCAGCCGCCGTCGAAGAGGTGGTGCACGCTGCCCTGGTGCCACGGCACCGGCGGCACGTCCCGGGGCAACCGGGCGGCCAGCACGGCGTCGGTCGGGCGGACCCCGATCAGGTGACTGGAGGCCATCCGGGACCGGTGCCGGGGCGCCGACCCGCCGTCGCGCAGCCCCAGCTGGTCGGCCAGTGGCGAGCGCCGGCCGCTCGCGTCCACCAGGTAGCGCGCCCGGTACTCGGTGCCGTCCCGGCCGGCGACGGTGACCCCGCCGGAGCCGAGCTCGATGCCGGCCACCCGGAAGCCCTGCCGGGGCACGCAGCCGTAGCGCACGGCCGCGTGGTAGGCGTACGAGTCGGTCTCCTGCCGGTAGAGGTGCGCCGACGTGTGCATCAGCGACGGGGTGACCGACTGGGTCACCTCCCGCGGGTCCTGCCGTTCGCCCTCCCGGTGCCGCAGGAAGCCCCAGTGCCGCTGGATGCCGAAGCTCGGGCCGATGATCCGGCTGCAGTTCTCGAACGAGGTGAGCGTCTTCAGCTCCGGCACCCCGTAGCGCTCGGCGACGCTGCGCAGCGCCACCATGGACCGCGGGGTGGGCACCTCGCCGTGCGCGAAGCGCGGGTGCGACTCGGCGTCCAGCAGCACCACCCGGGTGCCGTTGCGGGCGAGGATCGCGCCGAGCATCGAGCCGGCCAGGCCGGAGCCCAGGATGGCGACGTCGACGGTCAGGTCAGCGGTCCGGTCGGCGGCCGGCGGGGCGCTGCTCATCGGTCCTCCTCGGCGGGGACGGGGGCACAGGACGGGCTCCGGGCCGGCCGGCGGCAGCCGGCGGGGACAGCCGGATGGGCCGGCGGCTCAGCGCGGACCGGGGACGCGCAGCCGCCGGCCCAGCCGGGGTCGGCGGGCGATGGCGTGCTTGAGCTCCTCGCCGAGGTTGTATTCCTGGCGGGACAGCCGGTGCCGGATGAAGAGCGTCAGCCCCTCCAGGAAGAGCTTGCCGATCTCCGGCGGGGCGTCGTTGCGGGCCCACCGCAGCGTCTTCGCGGCCACCGCGGGGGTGCCGTTGTAGAACCGGACGTCCGGGTCGGCGAGCCCGATCGGCTTAGGCACGAAGTCCTCCTGCAGCAGCTGCATGATCTTCTTGGCCGCCACGTCCGCGCCCTGCCGGCCCTCCTGTACGTCGATCACCTCGTTGCTGACCTGCGCGTACATCTGCCGCAGCGGCCCGTACGACGGCAGCGCACCGTCCGGGGCGATCGTCTCGAGCCGGGCCAGCACCGCGGTGTCGCCGCTGTCCAGCAGCTTCGCGTACGCCCGGTTGATCTCCATGGTCGCGGCGAGCTGGCCGAAGGACCAGACCCGGCACCACGCGTCCCACAGCGGGTAGTGGGAGAAGGAGGTGTACGCGTTCGCCACCAGGTTGTCGTTGAAGTCGAGCTGGCCCTGCTCCAGCCGCTGGACGTACTCGAAGCGCTCGACCGAGAAGTCGTCGTCCTTCAGCGCCGCCAGCAGCCGCCAGGTCAGCGCGTTGATGATCTCCAGGGTGTTCGACATGCCCCGGGAGAACAGCGGGTCGATGAAGCCGGCCGCGTGCGAGGTGAGGCACCAGCGGTAGCCGATGGTCTGCCGCGGCGAGTACTGCAGGCGCCCGGTGGAGACCCACTCCCGCACCGCGCGGGCCGGCCGGAACTGCTCGTCGATGCTCGGGAACCGGGCGATGAACTCGCGGAGCTCCCGCTCCGGCGGCACCCCCTCCGGCTTCCAGCCGTGGATCCGCGGGTCCAGCTGCAGCCCGACGCTGACCAGCGGGTTGGTCGCCCGCGGGTGGTTGTTGAACGGGATCACCCACAGCCAGCCGCCGGGGAAGATGTGGTGCAGCGTGCCCTCGCTCCACTTGTCCGGCGTGCCGTGGATGCCGGCCGGCACCGTCTCCTCGTACGGGGTGACGTCGATCATGTGGGTGAAGATCGACCGCGAGTGGTGCCGCAGCCGGGTCGGCTCCTCGCGCAGCCCGAGCTTGGCGGCCAGCGGGGCGCGGAAGCCGCTCGCGTCCACCACGAAGCGGCTGCGCCACGTCGCCCCGGTGTGCGCGGTGACCGTGACACCGTCGTCCGCCGGCTCGACGTCGACGACCCGGGCCTGCTGGACGACCTTCGCGCCGTACTTCACCGCCACCGACAGCAGCCACGCGTCCAGGTCCTGCCGGAAGTAGTGGTTCTCGGTGTGGGTGATCTTCGGGATCGGGAACTCGTGGCACTCCGCCGGGTTCTGCTGCTCGCCCTCCCGGTGGTAGAGGAAGCCGAAGTTCTTCTTCACCCCGCCGTCGGTGGTGATGAGGGCCTGCGCGTTGTAGAAGGTGGTGAAGCCCTTGAGCTCCGGCACCCCGTAGCGCTCGGCCACCAGCCGCATGAGCATCGACGTGTACGGGATCGTCGACTCGCCGATGGCGAACCTGGGGTGGCTGCCCGCGTCCAGGATCAGCACCTCGGCGCCGTTGCGGGCCAGCACCGACGCCAGGATCGTGCCCGCCATCCCGGAACCCAGGATCGCGACGTCGTACTCGGGTCGGGCGGTGCGGCCAGCTTCGGCCATGACTGCTCCCGTCATCGGGTCTCGGTCTCGGTGCGGTGTGGCGTCACGGCCGGACGATGCCGAAACAGGCCGGCGGCAAGGACCGGGACGAGCAGCAGGGTCCGGCCGGGACGGACCATCACCGGCCGCCCGTGATCAGCTGCTTGGGGTGGTAGCCGTACAGCCGCTTGACGAACGTGTAGTCGGCCCGGTCCCAGTGCTCGGCGAGCATCCCGTTCTCCAGCCGGTAGACGTCCGAGGTCGGGACCACCACCGGGGCGCCGGTGCCGTCCTGCCGCCCGGCCCAGTCCCAGATCGCGCCGAGGTAGTCCGTCCCCACGATCAGGTGGCGGATCACCACGTGCATGTCCGGCGCCAGCGCGCGGAAGATCTCGCAACAGGCCTTGAAGCCGTCCAGGCCCGGCGGGATCATCGGGTCGTTCTGCTTGAAGTCGCGCCGGATGTACAGGTGCGCCCGGGAGTAGTCCTGCACCGTGACCTCGTCGGTGTAGCGCTGCAGCAGGCTCATGTTGGTCCGCTGGGCCTGCGTACCGGTCCGGTCCGGCTCCGCGACCGGCTGGTCATGCTCCGGTCGCGGAATGCCGAAGGGCTCGATCTCCTGGTACTCCACGACGTCCCAGTGCTCGACGAGCAGGCCGTCGCGGAGCCGGAAGAGCTCGGCGGTGCCCAGCTCGATCTCCTCGCCGGACTGGCCGTGGTGCCCGTGCCAGAAGAGGTAGGCGAGCACCCGGTCCTGCTGGGCGATGACCAGCTCGACCGTCGTGGTCAGGTCCGGGAAGGTGGTCAGCAGCGGGCCGGACAGGAACCGCTCGAGGCCGGCCCGCCCGGTCCCGTAGAGCGGGTTGTGCTGGACGAAGTCGGGGGCGACGAAGTCGGCGACCGCGGAGGCGTCCCGCTTGTCCACCACCGTGGCGTAGAAGTCGAGCACCCGCTGCACGTTGTCGCGCTCGGCCCGGGTGCTGACGTCGACGATGGGCGCGGCCATCACCCGGCCACCACCGGGAGCGTCTTCAGTCCGCGGGCCAGCATCGACTCCTGGTAGTCCAGGGCGTCGGTGACCATCCGCAGCTCCGGTGCCCGCCGGAAGAGCGTGCCGAGCGCGACCCGGCCCTGCAGCCGGGCCAGCGCCGAGCCGACGCAGACGTGCCGGCCGGTGCCGAAGGTCAGGTGCTTGTTGTCCCGGCGGCCGAGGTCCAGCTCGTGCGGGTCGGGGAACTGCGCCGGGTCCCGATTGGCCGCCCCGCGGACGATCAGCACCTCCTCGTCCTTGCGGATCAGCTGGTCGCCGAGCTGCACGTCCTCGAAGGCGATCCGGTACGACATGTGGGTCGGCGCGTCGTAGCGCAGGATCTCCTCGATCGCGCTGGCCTCCAGGTCGGGCTCGGCCTTGAAGCGCTCGAGCTGGTCCGGGTTGCGCAGCAGCGCCACCGTGCCGTTGCCGATCAGGTTGGTGGTGGTGCTGTGGCCGGCGACGAAGAGCACGATGCAGGTGCCCAGCAGCTCGTCACCCGACAGCCGCTCCTGCGTGTTCGCGGCCACCAGCGCGGTGAGCAGGTCGGCGCCCGGCTGCCGGCGGCGCTGCGCCGCCAGCGTGCCGAAGTAGTCCTTCAGCTCCGCCAGCGCGCCGTCCCGCGCGACCTCCTGCTCCTCGGTGACCGAGAAGGTCGGGCCGATACCGGCGAGGTAGACCTGCGCCCAGCGCATGACGTCCGGCCGGTCGGTGTCCGGCACGTCCAGCAGCTGGCAGATCGTGCCGAACGGCAGCGCGTGCGCGTACGCGGAGATCAGGTCGAACTCGCCCTTCGGCAGCGCCTCGTCGAGCAGCCGGTCGGCGGCGGCCTGCACGTACGGGCGGAGGCCGAAGACCACCTTCGGGCTGAGCGCGTCCCGGACGATCGCCCGGATCCGGGTGTGGTCGGGCGGGTTCTTGAAGAAGAAGAAGTCCCGCTGGCTGGTGAAGCCGGCCGCCGTCTCGTTCGCCTTGGCCGCCTGGGCGTCGGTCCGGGGATAGCCGAACCGGTCGTCGCCGAGCACCGCCAGGCACTCCTGGTAGCGGGTGAGCAGCCAGAAACCGGCCGGGCTGTGGAAGACCGGCTGCTGGTGCCGGAGCATCTCGTAGAACGGGTAGGGGTTCTTCCGGAACGCCGGGTTGCCGGTCAGCGCCTGCATGCCGGGCGCGGCCGGCCGGGGCTCGGCCCTGGGGGTGGCGGTCTGCGTCATCACTGGTCCATTCGGCTCGGCGGGGTCAGAACAGGCCGTTGTCGTGCATCACGTCGCCCGGCTCGGGCAGCTCCGCCACCACGTCCCAGTGCTCGGCGATCTTGCCGTCCTCGACCCGGAAGAGGCTGCTGAAGGCGTGCGGCTTGCCCACGCAGTCGCCCTCGGACTGGGTGAAGACGAAGTTGCCCTCGGCCACCACGCGGTGCAGCGCCCGGTACGTCATCGGGGTGCCGGCGGCCTCCAGCAGCGCGAACGCGGCGGGCACGCTGGACGCGCCGTCCGGGATGTGCGGGTCGTGCTGGATCAGCCTGTCGCCGTTGACGTACGCGTCCAGGTTGGACCAGTCGGCACCGATGAAGGCTTCCTCGGTCAGCCGGGTGACCAGCTTCTTGTTCGCCTCGGTGGCGTCGAGGTCGGTCACCTCGGTCGGGCCGTCGACCATGCTGCGGCCGCCGACCGTGTCGACGATCTCCTCCATCATCGCCTCCCAGTGCTCGGCGATGCGGCCGTCCTCGACCCGGAACAGGTGGAAGATCACCATCGGGTTCTCGACCATGCCGTGCGCCCGCGAGTGCACCGCGACCAGGTCACCCTCGGCCACCACCCGCATCAGCTCGTACTTGATGCCGGCGCTCTTGAACGCGATGAACGCGGGGATCAGCGAATCCCGGCCGGGCGGCATGATCGGACTGTGCTGGACGAAGTCCGGGGCGTAGAAGCGCTCGACGGCCGGTGCCGGGTCGCCCGTGTCGGCCAGCGTGGTCAGCGTGGTGGTCACAAGCGTCTTGGCATCCACTACCGATTCCTCCCGGTGCGGGCGACCGACATCTCTGCGGTCGCGGGCAACTTCAGCCTGCTTGGCGGCGGCCGTTTCCGGGACGCCAACAACTTGTCATGCGCCGGCCGCCGGCTTGCTGGTATTGCTATCGGGCACTGCCGGCCAGCGCCGCGAGGGCCGCCGGCAGCCCGGCGGCGAAGGTCGGGTGTCCCGGCGTCCAGCCGAGCTCCGCGCGGGCCTTCGCATTGCTGGTCCGGTACGACGTGGCCAGCGACACCGCGGTCGGGGCGCCGGCCACCAGCCCGACCAGCCAGGGCGGCACGCTGCCCACCCGGCGCCGGCCGAGGGCGTCGGTGAGCTGGTCGACCAGGGCCCGCAGCGGCAGCGGCTGGTCGTCGGCGACGGCGTACTCGGCGCCGGCCGGCGCCCGCTCGAGGGCCGCCACGAAGGCGGTCGCCACGTCGTCGACGTGCACCGGGGACCAGTAGTTGTCCCCCGGCCCGATGCAGCGCAGCAGGCCGCGGCGGGCCGGCTGGTAGAAGGCGGTGCGGAAGGTGCTGCCGGCGCCGTAGACGAAGCCCAGGTGCAGCACCACCGAGTCCAGCCCGCGCTCCTGCAGCGCCCGCAGCCGGCGGACCACCGCGGCCTTGCCGACGCCCAGCGGGGACGGCGTCATCGGGGTCCGCTCGTCGATCCAGTCCTCGCCGTGGTCGCCCCAGACCATGGCGCCGCTGGTGTAGACCAGCCGGGCGCCGGCGGCCAGGCAGGCCTCGGCCAGCGCGGCGGTGGCCACCCGGTCGGCGGCCGCGATCCGGCGCAGCGCCCGGGCGCCGGCCCGGCGCACCCGCAGCTGGGCGGTGTGCACCACCGCGTCCACCCCGGGGACCGCGGTCCGGAGCGTCTCCGGACGGTGCAGGTCGCCGACCGCCAGCCGGGCCCCGGCGGCAGCCAGCGGCCCGGCGGCCGCCTCGTCCCTGACCAGGGCCACCACCTGGTGCCCGGTGCCGAGCAGCGCCCGGGTCACCGCCCCGCCGACGAACCCGGTCGCGCCGGTGACCAGGACCGTCGAGGTCACAGCAGCTCGATGGCCGCCCGCGGCGGCAACCGGCGCCGGCAGTCCAGGACGAACGAGGACCGCTCCGCCACCAGGTCCCAGTCGAAGCCGTCGTGGTCGGTGATCACCACCACCGCGTCGGCGGTGGCCAGCTCCTCCTCGGTGAGCTCGACCCGGACCAGCCGCCGGTCCACCGGGATCGGCTCGACCACGTGCGGGTCGGCCGCGTGCACCTCCGCGCCGAGCTCCAGCAGCATCTCGGCGACCGGCAGCGCCGGTGACTCCCGGGCGTCGCCGGTGTTGGGCTTGTACGCCAGGCCGAGCAGCAGGATGCGGGACCCGTTCACCGACCGGCGGCGCCGGTTGAGCGCCTCCATCAGCCGCTGCACGACGTAGTCCGGCATGTGCTCGTTCACGTCGTTGGCCAGCTCGACGAACCGGAACCGCCGGCCGAGCGCGCGGCTGACCCGCCAGGACAGATATACCGGGTCGACCGGCAGGCAGTGTCCGCCCACCCCGGGACCCGGGGTGAAGCGCATGAACCCGAACGGCTTCGACGACGCCGCGTCGATCGCCGACCAGGCGTCGATGCCCAGCTCGTGGGCGAACATCGCGATCTCGTTGACCAGCGCGATGTTGATGTGCCGGAACGTGTTCTCCACCAGCTTGGCCAGCTCCGCCACCTTCGGCGACGGGACGACGACCGTGGTGTTGACCACCCGGTCGTAGAAGGCACGCACCGCGGCCAGCGACGCGTCGTCCACCCCGGACACCAGCTTCGGCGTCTCGGCCAGCCCCCATACCCGGTTGCCCGGGTCGATCCGCTCCGGGCTGTAGCCCAGGTGGAAGTCGCGGCCCACCCGCAGGCCGGACCCCTCCTCGAGCAGCGGTCCGACCAGCTCCTCGGTGGTGCCCGGGTAGGTGGTCGACTCCAGCACCACCGTGCAGCCCGGCCGCAGCCGCGGCGCCAGCGTGCGGGCGACCGCCTCGATGTGGCTGAGGTCGGGCTGCCCCTCCCGCAGCGGGGTCGGCACCGACACCACCGCGATGTCGAAGCCGTCGAGATCCTGCTCGTTCTGGGTCGGCTTGAACGTCCCCGCGGCCAGCACGGCGGCCAGCCGCTCGGAGGCCACGTCCTCGACGTAGGACTCGCCCGCGGCGAGCTGCTTGATCCGGGCCGCTTCCACGTCGTAGCCGACGACGTGGAAGTGGCCCGACTCCGCGGCCAGCACCGCGAGCGGGAGACCGACGTAGCCCTGTCCCGCGATGACGACCGTCTGCGTCATGACGCTCTACCGGACCTCGGCCGACGGCCGCGCCGCGACCACCGCCGGGCTCGGCACCGGCTCCGCGTGCTCCCGCAGCCCGAAGCGGGCGTGCAGCCGGCGCAGCGGGCCGGGGGCGGCCCAGATCGCGTTGCCGGCCAGCCGCATCAGGGCCGGCAGCAGCGCGCCCCGGATCAGCGTGGCGTCCATCAGGATCGCGATCGGCATGCCGACCCCGATGGCCTTCATGTAGCTGATGCCGGAGGTGATCCAGACGAGGAACACGATCGAGATCAGCGCCGCCGCGTAGGTCACCACCCGGCCGATCCGCTCGATGCCCATCGCGACCGCCGCCGTGTTGTCCCCGGTCCGGTCGTACTCCTCGCGGATCCGGGACAGCATGAACACCTGGTAGTCCATGGACAGGCCGAAGCCGAGCGCGAAGACCAGGATCGGCACCGTCCAGGTGATCGCGCCGGTGACGTTGAAGTCACCGACGACCGAGCGCAGGTGGCCCTCCTGGAAGACGAAGACCAGCGCGCCGAAGGTGGCGGTCAGGCTGAGCAGGCTCAGCAGCATCGCCAGCACCGGCAGCAGCAGGCTCCCGGTCAGCAGGAAGAGCAGGATGAACATGCCGACCGCGAGCGTCAGCAGGAAGATCGGCAGCGTGTCGTAGATGGCGTCGAAGGTGTCCACGGACACCGCCGGCGTGCCGCCGACCGACACCGGGAACGGCCGCTCGGCGGCCCGGACATCCCGGACCAGGTCCTCACCCTGCTGCGAGTAGCCGTCCACGGTGGGGACCACGGTCAGGAAGGTCGCGTCCCGGGTGCCGAAGCGCGGCGACTGCCGCCCGGGCGGGGCGACCTGCTGCCCGCGTGCGAAGCTGCCGGTCAGCGCGTCCACCCGGGCCACGTTGGGCAGCCGGGACAGCCGCTGCGCATAGCCGGTGATGTCGCCGGCCCGGGACGCCGGGTCGCCGATCCCCTCGGCCACCACCTGGACCGCGTCCTGCTCCCGGGAGGTGAACTCGGTCCGCACCGCGGTGAGCACCTGCGCCGCCTGGGCGTCCTTGGGCAGGATCTGCTCGTCCGGCAGCCGCAGCTTCAAGCCGAGCGCGGGCGCGCCCAGCAGCAGCAGGAACCCGATCGCCACCACCACGACCGGCACCGGGTGGCGCATCACGAAGGTGGCCAGCCGGTGCCAGAAACCGGTCTCCAGCCGCTCCTCGGACCGGTCCCTGCGGTGGAAGAGCCGCCACTTGTCGATCCGTGGCCCCATCCAGGCCAGCAGCGCCGGCACCACCACCAGCGAGGCGACCGCGGCCAGCAGCGCGGTGGCGATCGACGCGTACGCCATCGAGTCGAAGATGGTGAACGGGAAGACCAGCAGCGCGCCGAGCGCGACCGCGACGGTGATCGCGGAGAAGACCACGGTCCGGCCGGAGGTGCGCAGCATGGTCCGGATCGCGGCCGGGACGTCCCGGCCGCGGCGCAGCTCCTCGCGGTAGCGGCTGACCATCAGCAGGCTGTAGTCGATGGCCAGGCCGAGGCCGAGGAAGACGGTGATGTTGGTGACGAACGAGGACTGCTCGGTGGCGAGGGTGAGCAGGAACATCAGCATCATCGCCAGCAGCATGGTGGCGAACGCGACGGCCAGCGGCACCAGCGCGGCGAGCAGGCTGCCGAAGATCAGCACCAGCACCACGAGCACCAGCGGGAAGACGATCGACTCCGCCCGGCTGATGTCCTTGGCCGCGGTCTTGATGTTCTCGTCCCAGGTCATCGCCGAGCCGCCGACCTGCACCCGGGCGCCCTGGAAGTCGCCGCTGTAGGCCGGGGCGAGGGTCTTGATCCGGTCCAGCACGGCGTCGAAGTCACCGCCGATGGTCGCGGTGACCAGCGCCTTGGTCCCCGACTCGTTGCGCAGCTGCTCCGGGCGGCCGAGCGACCAGTAGGACGCGACGTTGGAGAGGTCGGCCTCCCCGGCCAGCCGCTGGGTGAGTGCCCGGCCGGCCGCCTGGCCGGCCGGCGAGTCCACCCCGCGCTGGTCGGTGACCAGCAGCACCAGGTTGGGGTCGCCCTGCTTGAACTTCTCCTGCAGGACCTGGGTGGTGCGCTGGGACTCCGAGCCGTCCTTCTCGTAACCGCCGAGGGTCACCCGCGAGTTGAGCCCGGCCGACCCCGCGCCGGCGGCGAGGACCAGCAGCAGCGTGACGACAAGGACAGCTCGGGGCTTGCGCAGGACCAGGCCAGCCAGCCGGTCGAACATCCGCTCCTCCTACCGGGTGCATCCCATTCGGACATGTGTCGTCGGGTAGACGGGACAGCTCGGCGGCCCGTGACATCCGGGGCCGGCCGCACGGCCCGTCCGGCCGGCCCGTCCGGCCGGCCCGTCCGGCCGGTCCACCACCCGCACGGGTCAGGTCCAGTTGCCGGTACCGAAGGTCTCGGTGCTGTGCAGGATCCGCTGCCGCAGCTCCGGCCGGCGCACCTTCCAGGTCCCGGTCCGGGGGAACTCGTCCCACCCGATCAACCGGGGCTCGTCCAGCGCGGGCAGCCCGGCGGTGGCGCGCCGCCAGGCCGCCGGGTCGAGGCTGTCGCCGCGCATGCTGACCACCGGCACCGGCAGCCCGCCGGGGTTGCCGAGCACGATCACCTCGGTGGCGCCGTCCAGCCGGTCCAGCAGCAGGCTCTCCAGCTCGATGCCGCTGGTGCCCGGGATCGAGTCGACCTCCCGGTCCAGGATCCGCAGCCGGCCGGACCGGCGGTGCACCCCGATGTCGCCGGTGTTCCACCAGCCGTCCCAGTCCTTGGCCCGGTGCCGGTCGTCCTCGCCGAGGTAGGTCAGGCAGCGGCCGCGGCTGCGGACCAGCACCAGCCCGCGCTGGCCGCGCGGCAGCTCGTGCCGGGTCACCGGGTCGACCACCTTCCACTTGATCACGCCCGGGATCGGGAAGCCCACGTCCGTGGTGAATGCCCGGTCCGCGGCTCCGGAGCGGCCGGCGGACCGGCGCTCCCGGACGCTGCGCCGGGTGTAGACGGCGAGGCTGGCCGGGCCGAACTCGCTCTGCCCCCAGCTCTGCCCCCACACCGGCAGCCGGCGCTTCGACACCCTGAGGAAGGCCCGCACGGTCGGCGGGTGGATCGCGTCGAAGGTGCTCAGGTACGCCCGGACGTTCGCGAACAGCTCCGGGTGGGTCCGGGTCAGCCCCTCCCAGAGCTGGAAGATGTTCGGGCAGGCCTCCAGCGTGGTCGGCCGGTGCGCGGTCAGCGTCCCCACCACCGCGTCCGGCGACGGGTCGGCGATCACCACCACGTCCTTCGGCGGCAGCGTCAGCTGCGCGACCGTCCAGGTCAGGCAGCGGACGTGCACGAAGGCGATGGAGGAGACGATCACGTCGTCGTCCCGGGTGGACAGGAACGGGATGCGCATCGTCTCCAGCCGGGCGTTCGTCCCGATGGAGGTGTTCGCCGAGTGCACCACGAACTTCGGCATCCCGGTGGTGCCGGAGGTGTGCGTGCACACCATCGGCTCGTCGTCCCGCCGCGGCCGGGCCGGCGGCACCGTCGCACCGCTCAGGTCGGCGAAGGTGGGCAACGCGGCCAGCGTCCCGGAGTCGCCGGCCGTGCCGCCGACGACGATGGTCGGCACCCCCTTCGGGACCAGGTCGACACCCTCCCCGGCGGCGTCGGCGAGGACGGTCGAGCTGGCCACCAGCACCCGCGGCTCCAGCCGCTGCATCATCCGCTGCAGCAGCGCCGGCCGGACGGTGGCCGAGCAGAGCGCCGGGATCGCCCCGATCCGGGCGGCGGCCGCGGCCAGCACCACCGAGTCCAGGTGGTTGTCCTTGATCAGGGCGACCCGGTCACCGGCCCGCAGGCCCACCTCGTACAGCCCGGCGGAGGTCTCGGCGACCAGCTGGGCCAGCTCCGCCACCGTGTACCGGGTGTCGCCCTTCGGGGCCAGGTCGAACGGCCGGTCCAGGTGCCAGCTGGCGCCGTCGCTGCCGGCGAAGTGCTCGAACACCATGCCGAGGTTGTTCGGCCGGCTGGCGGTCCGGCCGCGGGCGGTCTTCGCTGCACCCATCGTCGTGCTCCTCCTGCCGGTTGCCGGACTGGGGTGGCCAGCCGGGGATCAGGTCCAGCGCCCCGTGCCGAAGGTCTGGGTGGTGCCGAACAGCCGCTCGCGCAGCACCGGCCGGCGGACCTTCCAGGTGCCGGTGCGGGGAAAGTCCTCCCAGCCGATCAGGACCGGGTCGTCCAGCTGCGGCAGGTCGGCGGTGGCCCGCCGCCAGGCCGCCGGGTCCAGCGCGCCGTCGGCGGTGCTCAGCACCGGCACCGGCGGCCGGCCCGGCACCCCGAGCACGATCACCTCGGTCGCGTCCGGCAGCCGCTCCAGCAGCACGCTCTCCAGCTCGATGCCGCTGACGCCGGGGATCACGTCGACCTCGCGGTCGATGATGCGCAGCATGCCGCCGCGGGACCGGACCCCGATGTCGCCGGTGTTCCACCAGCCGTCCCAGATCTTCTCCCGGTGCCGGTCGTCCTCGCCGAGGTAGGTCAGGCAACGGCCGGCGGTGCGGACCAGGACCATCCCCTCGGTGCCGCGCGGCACCTGCTTGCGGGTCCGGGCGTCGACCACCTTCACCCCGGTGACGAACGGGATGGACCGGCCGACATCGCTGGTCACCGCCTTGCGGGAGCCGCGGCTGCGGTTCACCCGGCCGCGGGTGTAGAGGCCCATGCACACCGGGCCGACCTCGGTCTGGCCCCAGACCTGGCCCCACACCGGCATCCGCTGCTTGGACACCTCGAGGAAGGTCCGCACGGTGCGCGGGTGGATCGCGTCGAAGGTGTTGATGAAGCCGCGGACCGAGGCGAAGACGTCCGGCTCGGTGCGGGCCATCCCTTCCCAGCGCTGGAAGATGTTCGGGCAGGCCTCCAGCGTGCTCGGCGGGTGCCGGCGCAGGGTTGCGGCGACCGTCACCGGGTCCGACTCGGCCAGCACCACGACCTCGCCCGGCGGGCGGGCCAGCTGGGCGGCGGCCCAGGTGATCGCCCGGCCGTGCACGAAGGAGATGCAGCTGGCGACGGTGTCGGTCGGCCGGATCGACAGGAACGGGATCCGCATCGTCTCGAGCTTGGTGAGCACGCCGAGCAGCGTGGTCGCCGAGTGCACGACGTACTTCGGGACGCCGGTGGTACCGGAGGTGTGCGTGCAGATCATCGGCTTGTCGTCGGCGGCCGGGTTCGCCGCCGGGACGTCCGCGTCGAGCAGCTCGTGCACGGTGGTGACGGGGCCGTCCAGCGCCTCTGAATACGGGCTGCCGGCGCCGGCGACGAGTACCCGGGTGCGCGCCCCGACCAGCTCCACGCCGGCCTTCTGCGCACCGGCCAGCACCGCCGGGCCGGCCACCAGCACGCCCGGGTCGAGCCGGTCCATCATCTTGCGGAGGATCTCCGGCTCGATCGTGCCGGACGTCATCGCCGGCAGGGCGCCGATCCGGGCCGCCGCGGCGGCCAGCAGCACCACGTCGAAGTGGTTGTCCTTGACGATCGCCAGCCGGTCGCCGGCCCGCAGCCCGGCCTCCCACAGCGCGGCCGAGGTCTGCTCCACCAGGGTGGCCAGGCCGGCCACGGTGAACCGGACCCCGGAGTCCGGCGCGATGTCGAACGGGCGGTCCAGGTGCCAGACCGGCCGGGGCGCCGAGGCGAAGTGCTCGAAGACCATGCCGATGCTGCGGGGACCGTGTCTGGGGGTCATGCTCACTCCTCGGGATGGATCGCGAGCGGGGGTCAGCGGACGGCGAGCAGGGTCGCGGCGAGCACCATGACCACGCCCAGCCGGTGGGCCTTGACGCCGAGCTTGCGGGCGCCGAGCGGGTTGTCCTGCCGGAGCCCGGTGCGCGCCTGCCGGGCGCGCAGCCAGAGCACCGGCAGCAGGAACAGCGGGTACCAGGCCGGCACCGCGCCGGCCGCGAGGGCGAGCAGGATGGCGGCCGGCTCGCTCGCGGTCAGCGCCACGATCACGCCCCGGTAGACCCGGCGCGGAGCCCGGACGGCGAGGCTGCGCCGGCCGGCGGCCCGGTCCCCGGCCACGTCGTTGAGGTTCGAGTAGACCGAGACCAACAGGCTCCACAGCCCGAAGAGGTACGTCAGCAGGCCGACCATGCCGGTGCAGCGACCGGTCGCCAGGCCGTAGGGGATGGCGATGGTCAGCCCGGTGCTGGCCAGGATCACCAGCTCCTGCCAGCCGCGGTAGCTCAGCTTGAGCCCGTAGGAGTAGTTCGCGCTGATCAGCAGCACGAACGGGACCAGCAGGACCGTCCACACCGGACGGTGCGGGGCCACCGTGACGGCCGCGGCGAGCGCGACCACGGCGAGCCCGACCGCGGCCCAGCCGAAGCGCACCGCGGCCTCGACGGACAGGTGCCCGTCCAGCAGCGGCTTGCGCTCCCGGTCCCGCAGCGCCTCCTGCTCCGGGTCGTAGTTGCGCGCGTCGCTGCCGTCCCGGTAGCCGGTGACGTCGTCGAACGCGACCGTGGCGGCCACCGTGCCCACCCAGCCGACCGTGCACAGCACCAGCACCAGCAGCACCCGCGGCCCGGTGCGCAGGTCCGGCGGCAGCAGCGTCCAGACCAGCAGCGCGGACAGGTAGTAGTCGAAGAAGGCCAGCTTGGCCAGCTTCGAGTACGCCCACAGCCGGCCGTGCCGGGCGACCTGGCGCTCGACCGCGGTCACCACGGCCTCCGGGGGTACCGCCCGTAGCTGGAGATCAGCACCTGGCTCGTCCACCAGTGCCGCGGATCGGACATCTCCGCCAGCGCCTCGTCGATCCGGGCGTCCGGCAGCAGCCCGGCGGCGACGATCCGGGGGCGCATGAACTCCAGCCAGAGCTGGTAGTGCCGGGCCTGCTCCGAGCCGCCCTGCATGACCACGACCCGGCCCTCGGCCGACACGTCCTCCAGCGGGCCGGCGAGCAGCAGCTGCAGGTCGAAGTGACCGCCCCGGGGCTCGTGCCCGGTCTGCCGCATCAGCCCGTAGCCGGCCTGCCGGACGTCCTGCAGGAAGTCCTCGGAGACGGCGCTGCGGAACAGCGGCAGCGAGTCGGTGTCCTCCAGGAACAGCCAGCCGCCCGGTCGCAGGGCCGCGGTCAGCCGGGCCACCGCGGCCGCCCGGTCCGGCAGGTGCTGCACCAGCATCCGCGCGTGCACCAGGTCGAACTCGCCGGCCGGCAGGTCCTCGCTGCGCAGGTCGTACGCCAGCACCTCGACGCCGCGCTCGGCCAGCCCGGCGAGCCGGCCGACCTCGAGGTCGGCGGCGACCACCCGGCCGCCCCCGTCCCGGTCGCCGGCGCCCACCCGCCCGGCCAGCCAGGCCGCGGCGCCGCCGGCGCCGGCGCCCACCTCGAGGCAGGACCAGCCGGACGCCACGCCGAGCCGCTCGAAACGCTCGAGGGTGCCCGGGTCCCACACCGCCTCATTGGTGCGCAGGCGCTCGGTCTCCAGCTCCCAGACCGGGTCGAAGACGTACTGCCCCGCCTCCGCCGGCGGCGTCTGCTGCACAGTCACTGCGCGTCCCTCACTCGAAGCGTCCCTCACTCGAAGAAGTCGCACACCGCGTCGGCGATGTACTCGACCTGGGGGTCGGACAGGTGCGGCCAGATCGGGATCGCCAGGTTCCGGTTGCTCACCTGCTGCGCGTTCGGCCAGTCCGAGTCATCGGCGCCCGCCGGGGCTGCCCAGGCCGCGAAGGCCGGCTGCCGCGGCAGCGGCACCGGGTAGTAGACGTGCGTGCCGATGGCCCGCTCGGTCAGGTAGGCCCGCAGGTCCTCCCGCCGCTGCACCAGCAGCGAGTAGACGTAGTAGCAGCGGCCGTCCCGGCCGGCCGGGGGCGCGAGCACGCCGCGGTCCGCCAGCGGCACGAAGCGCTCGGTGTAGTAGTCCGCGATGCGGGCCCGGCGCTCCAGCCGCTCGGCGAAGGTCGGCAGCCGGTGCAGCTGGAAGGCGGCCAGCACCTCGTCGAAGCGACTGTTCTGACCGACGACGTGGTGCCGGAAGCGGTGCACGCCGTCCTGGCCGTGGTTGCGCAGCATCCGCACCCGCCGGCCCAGCTCCTCCTCGTCGGTCAGCACCACGCCGCCCTCGCCCGCGGTGCCGAACGCCTTCACCTGGAAGAAGGAGAAGACCCCGAGGTCGCCCCAGCGGCCGGCCGGCGTCCCGCCGAGCACCGCGCCCTGGGCGACCGCCGCGTCCTCGATCACCGGCAGCCCGTGCCGCCGGCCGATCTCCATGAAGGCCGGCATGTCGGCCATGATCGAGAAGACGTGCGCCGGCATGATCGCCTTCGTCCGCGGCGTGATCCGCCGCTCGGTGTCCGCCGGGTCCATCACCATGGTCCGCGGGTCGACGTCGGCGAAGACCGGGGTGCCGCCGGCGTTCGCCACCGAGCTGGCCACCGGCTGGCAGCAGAAGGCCGGCACGATCACCTCGTCGCCGGGGCCGACGCCGAGCGCGGCGACCGAGAGGTTCAGCCCGCCGGTGCCGCTGGAGCAGGCGATCACGTCCGCGGCGCCGGTCTCCTCGCGCAGCGCCCGCTCCAGCTCCGCGGTGCGGGTGCCGAGGATGAACTTCTGGTCCGGGCTGACCCCGACCTCGTGCACGATCTTCAGCAGCGCCGCCCGGTCGGCCTCGAAGAGGTCCGGCGGGAAGAAGGGCAGGGTCATGCCGACCTCCCCGGGCGGCCGGCGTAGAAGTCCGCGATGGCGTCGCAGACGATGTCCACCTCGTCGTCGGCCAGGTCCGGGTAGAGCGGCAGCGCGACGGTGCGCTCGCAGGCCGCCTCGGCGACCGGGAACCGGCCCGGCCGGTAGCCGAGGTCGGCGAAGCAGGGCTGCAGGTGCAGCGGGGACGGGTAGTAGGTCTCGGTGCCGATGCCGCGTCCGGTCAGGTAGCCGACCAGCTCGTCGCGGTGCTCCACCTCGACCACGTAGACGTACCAGACCGGGTTGGTCGCGGCCGGCCGCGGCAGCACGGTCGGCACCCGCAGCACGCCCGGCGCATCCCGCAGCCGCTCGCCGTACGCGGCGGCCAGCTCGGCCCGGCGGGCGATGTCCCGGTCCAGCCGGGTCAGCTTCGCCATCAGCACCGCGGCCTGCAGGTCGTCCATCTTGCTGTTGGTGCCGGAGACGCCGGACAGGTTGGAGATGCCGGCGATGTGGTCGATGGTCTTGCCGAGCCGCCCGTGGTGCCGCAGCACGCCGGCCCGCTCGGCGATCTGCGGGTCGTCGGTGAGCACCATCCCCGCGTCGCCGATGGCGCCGAGCGTCTTGGTGGGGAAGAAGGACAGCACCCCGCCGGCGCCGAGCAGGCCGGCGTGCCGGCCGTCCCAGCGCATCCCGATCGCCTCCGCGCTGTCCTCCACCACCACCAGCTCGTGCCGGCGGGCCAGCTCGCCGAGCGCCGCCATGTCGGCCATCTGGTGGAACAGGTGCACCGGCATGATCGCCCGGGTCCGGTCGGTGACCGCCGCCGCCGCGGACTGCGGGTCCAGGGAGTAGCTCACCGGCTCGATGTCGGCGAAGGCCGGCCGGCCGCGGGCCAGCGACACCGAGCTGGCGGTCGCGACGAAGCTGAACGCCGGCACCACCACCTCGTCGCCGGGCTGCAGGCCGGCCGCCCGCAGCAGCAGCACCAGCGCGTCGGTGCCGCTGTTCATGCCGATGGCGAAACGCGCGCCGGTATAGCCGGCGAGCGCCTTTTCCAGCTCGCCCACCTTGCGGCCGTGTGAATACTTGCCGCGGTCCGCGACCGCATTGACGTGGTGCGCGACGGCCGGCCAGATCTCCTCGAAGGAAGCCGCCTGGGAAAAGAACGGAACTCCACACGACAATTCCGCGACCGACCCCCTCGGCCCGAACCGGGCGGCCGGCGCGCCGCTCGGCGCGTCCATCAGCCGGTGCGGGGCAGGTTCTCGAGGGCCTGCACGATGCCGTCCCAGAGCCGGACCCGGGCGGTCAGGGCGGTGTTGATCGTCGCCGAGCAGTCCGCCCACCGGGCGTCGTCGTCACCGCACAGGTCGGCCACCATCTGCATGGCCATCGGGCTGTGCTCCTCGCCGTCGACCTCGATGTGCCGGGCCAGGTAGTCGCGGAAGGTGGCCAGCCGGCCGCCCTGGTCGTCGATCTTGATGACCTGGTCGAACATCTCCGGGATCAGGTCCTCGCGGCCGAACGCGAACGCCGCGGCCTGGCAGTGCAGCGGGGCCTGGTCAAGGATGGACCAGGTGGTACGGACGAACTCGGCCGCGGGCACGGGTACGGACGCGCTGGTCAGCGCCTCGGGAACGGGCGTCCCGGCATACAGCGCGTCGAGGAACGCGGTGACCGCCTTGGTGTCCGCGCCGGACTCCT
>JBJMII010000058.1:0-4489 GCA_045806925.1 Mycobacteriales bacterium | reverse complement strand
GGGGCGGCGGCGGGCGGGGCGTGGCCGGCGGGGTGGGACGCCGCCGAGCCGCCGGCGGGCCTGGCCGGGCCGGCGGAGTCGGGGCCGGACGGCACGGCCTGGACGGACGGTCCGGGCGCTGTGACCTGGATGGAGGCCGCGGCGCCGGCACCGTTCGCCGGATCGAGGCCGAACTCGCGGTGCAGGCGCGCCCAGAAGCCGTCCCGCAGCGCCCGCCGCGCGTCCTCGTACGGCCGGAGCGACCGGCTGATCTCCTCCTCCGCCTCGACCAGCAGCTCCTTGTCGATGACGGTGGGCAGCACCGGCCCGGGCAGCAGGTCCGCCACGTTCTCCCGGCCGCGGGTGAGCAGCCAGCGGGCCGCGATCCGGGCGCCGATCTCCTCCATCGCCGGCCGGTCCGGTCCGAGCCGGGTCCCGGGTGGGGGCGCCGACGACGGCACCGCCCGCCGGCCGGCGAAGACGTCCGCCGGCGTCGGCACCAGCGGCCGGTCGCCGTGCTCGTGCACCTGTGCCGTCACCTCGGCCGTCGCCTCGGCCGCGGCCGGCAGCTCGGCCTCCGGCTCGGTCTCCAGGAACGGCCGGCAGAAGTCGGCGTCCAGCTGGTCGACGGTGTCCGCCTCCCAGACCAGCCGCTCGGCCTGGTTGACCCCGTACGGCGGTTCCACGCCCCAGACGTGCACCCGCACGCCGTAGGCCTGCGCCGCCTCGACCGCGGGGACCATGTCCTCGTCACCGGCCAGAAGCACCACGTCGGACACCGCGCGGTGCCGGGCCAGCACCTCGAGGTCCTGCCGCACCTGGGCGTCGACGCCCTTCTGCTGGCCCGCCGAGTTGAGGTTGCCGAGCCGCACCTTGACGTGCGGGAGCGCGGCGATCTGACGCTGCTCGACGGTCGGCACCCGGTCGCGCGCCGCGTCGTACCAGTACATCCGCAGGAGCTCGCCCGGCACGGCCTGGGCCGCCCGGGCGATCAGCGCGGTGATCAGCGGCTCGGTGGCGACCCGGAAGTCGCGGCGCGACGTGGTGCCGAGCACCAGCTGGCCGACCGAGGCGTAGAGATAGCCGGCATCGACGAGCACCGCGTGCCGCCGCCCGCTCGGCGGGGTCGGCATCGGCGCCTCGGACACCCGACCTCCTCCCGACGCGCCGCGAGCACACGGCGGGTGACCACCCGACGTCGCAGCCTACCCCGTCGGGGCGATCCCGGCGGGCCCCCGCGACACGGAGGGCGCCCGCCGGCCTCGGCACACGGGGGGGAACGCCGAGGACCCGACGGGCGCCGGTCCGCGCCGGTCGGCCCGGAGCCGAACCGGACAACCGTTACCGGACCTCCACGGGATGCCACCATCCAGCACAGTAGGAGACCACGGTATCGCTCTGTGTCACCGCGGTCGACAGGTCGCCTCGTCGGGTCCGCGAAGCGGCAGCGCGCCGATCGGCTGACTACAGGCCGAGCAGCGACTCCAGGCCGACGGTGAGGCCGGGACGGGACGCGACGGACCGGACGGCCAGCAGCACGCCCGGCATGAACGCGATCCGGTCGAACGAGTCGTGGCGCAGCGTCAGCGTCTCGCCGACCGTGCCGAGCAGCACCTCCTGGTGCGCGACCAGGCCGGTAAGGCGCACCGAGTGCACCGGCACGCCGGAGACGTCGGCTCCCCGGGCGCCGTCGAGCGCCATCGAGGTGGCGTCCGGCGCGGGGTCGAGCTTGGCCTCGGCACGGGCGGCCGCGATGAGCTCGGCGGTGCGCACGGCGGTGCCGCTCGGCGCGTCCGCCTTGCCCGGGTGGTGCAGCTCGATCACCTCGACGGACTCGAAGAAGCGGGCCGCGGTCTCGGCGAACTTCATGCTCAGCACCGCGCCGATGGCGAAGTTGGGCGCGATGACCACGCCCACGCCGGGCGCCTCCTCCACCCAGCGGCGGACGGTGGCGATCTTGTCGGCGTCGAAGCCGGTGGTGCCGACGACGCAGTGGATGCCCTCGTCGATGCACCAGCGGATGTTGTCCAGCACCACGTCCGGGTGGGTGAAGTCGACGACGACCTGGGCGCCGGCGTCGGCGACGCTGAACAGCCAGTCGCCGGCGTCGACCATGGCGACCAGGTCCAGGTCCTCGGCGCCGTCGATGGCCCGGCAGGTCGCGCTGCCCATCCGGCCCCGCGCGCCGAGCACGCCCACCCGCAACGGCTCCCCCGACCCCGCGCCCTCGGCCCCGGCGCCAGCCACCGTCCCCGGCGCACCGGATCCGGCCGCACCCTCGGTGGGCCCGGCCGTGTCCGGGCCGGCGGGGGACACCGCCGACGGGGTCTCTGCCGACCCCGTCGATCCGGGGGGACGGCTACTCATGCCCGCTCGCGCTGCGGGCCCTCGCGCTCGCTCATATCCGGCACCCTAGTCGAGCCCGGCCCGCGGATCAGTCGAGAGTCCCGGTGAAGTCCGACTCCGCGAACGGTCCGACGACGGCCAGGCACTGCGGCCGCCGCAGCACGTCCGCGGCGACCTCGCGCACCGCCTCGGGCGTCACCGCGGCAACCCGCTCGAGCAGCTGGTCGACGCTGAGCACCTCGCCGTACGCGAGCTCGCCCTTGCCGATCCGGCTCATCCGGGACCCGCTGTCCTCCAGCCCGAGCACCAGCCCGCCGCGCGCCTGCCCCTTGCCGCGGGCCACCTCGGCGTCGGTGATGCCGTGCTCCGCGATCTCGGCCAGCTGCTCGCGTACCAGCGCCAGCACCTCCGGCACCTTCCCCGGGTGGCAGCCGACCGACACCCCGAACTGGCCGGCGTCGGCGTACTGGGAGCCGAACGAGTAGACCGAGTACGCCAGGCCGCGCTTCTCCCGGATCTCCTGGAACAGCCGCGAGCTCATCCCGCCACCCAGCGCGCTGTTGAGCACGCCGAGCGCGAACCGGCGCTCGTCCGCCCGGCCCACCCCGGTGCCGCCGAGCACGAGGTTGGCCTGCTCGGTCGGCCGGTCCAGCACGGCCAGCCGGCGGACCGGCGCCCGGCCGGTCCGGATGCCGGCCCGCGGTGGCAGCGGGGTGGCCGCCGTGTCCAGCCGGGAGCCGAAGGCGCGGCGCACCCGCCGCACCACGTCAGCGTGCTCCAGCCGGCCGGCGACGGCGACGACCATCGCCTCCGGGCGGTAGCGCCGGTGGTAGTAGCCGGCGATCCGGTCCCGGCTGAGCGTCTCGATGGTCTCGACGGCACCGATGACCGGCCGGCCGAGCGGGCTGTCGCCGAAGAGCGCCTCGCCGAACAGGTCGTGCACGAGGTCGCCCGGGTCGTCGTCCCGCATGGCGATCTCCTCGAGGATCACCCCGCGCTCCGCCTCGACGTCGGGCTCGGCGATCGTCGCCGCGGTCACCACGTCGCAGACCAGGTCCACCGCCATCGGCAGGTCGGTGTCCAGGACGTGCGCGTAGTAGCAGGTGTGCTCCTTCGCGGTGAACGCGTTGAGGTCGCCGCCGACCGCGTCGACGGCGACCGCGATGTCCAGCGCCGAGCGGGTGGCGGTGCCCTTGAAGAGCAGGTGCTCGAGGAAGTGCGAGGCGCCGGACAGCGCCGGCGTCTCGTCCCGGGAGCCGACGCCGACCCAGACGCCGACCGCGGCCGAGCGGGCGCCCGGCACCTGCTCGGTGACGACCCGGAGCCCGCCCGGCAGCACGGTCCGCCGCACCGCCTCCCCGCCGGACCCGCGACTGAGCACCCGCGTCTGCGCCCGGTCCCGCCCCGGCCGGCCGGCCGGGGCGGGCAGCCGGGAGCCCATCAGCCGGCGGTCGGTGCCGGCGCGGACGCCGGCTCGGCGGCCGTCTCCTCGCGCACCGGGACCAGGCTGATCTTGCCCCGGTTGTCGATGTCGGTGATCTCCACCTGCAGCTTGTCGCCGACCTTCACGACGTCCTCGACCTTGCCGATCCGCTTGCCGTTGCCGAGCTTGCTGATGTGCACCAGCCCGTCCCGGCCGGGCAGCAGCGACACGAACGCGCCGAAGGCCGCGGTCTTCACGACCGTGCCGAGGAAGCGCTCGCCGATCTTCGGCAGCTGCGGGTTGGCGATCGCGTTGATCCGGTCCACCGCGGCCTGCGCGGACGGGCCGTCCGCGGCGCCGACGTAGATCGTGCCGTCGTCCTCGATCGAGATCTCGGCGCCGGTCTCGTCCTGGATGGCGTTGATGATCTTGCCCTTGGGCCCGATCACCTCGCCGATCTTGTCGACCGGGATCTTCACCGTGGTGACCCGCGGCGCGTACGGGCTCATCTCGTCCGGCTCGTCGATCGCCTCGGTCATCACGTCGAGGATGTGCAGCCGGGCGTCCCGGGCCTGGGTGAGCGCCTGGGCGAGCACGTCGGACGGGATGCCGTCGAGCTTGGTGTCCAGCTGCAGCGCGGTGACGAACTGCCGGGTGCCGGCGACCTTGAAGTCCATGTCGCCGTACGCGTCCTCCGCGCCGAGCATGTCGGTGAGGGTGACGAAGTCGCCGCCCTCGGAG
>JBJMII010000057.1:0-13666 GCA_045806925.1 Mycobacteriales bacterium | reverse complement strand
AGGGCGTCGAGATGCGCGTCGTGGACGCGGAGGGACAGGACGTCCGGACCGGCGAGGTCGGCGAGATCGTCATCCGCGGGCACAACGTCATGAAGGGCTACTGGAACCGCCCGGAGGCGACCGCGGAGGCGATCAGGGACGGCTGGTTCCACACCGGCGACATGGCCAGGACGGACGACGACGGCTTCTACTACATCGTCGACCGCATGAAGGACCTCATCATCCGCGGTGGGTTCAATGTCTACCCACGTGAGGTCGAGGAGGTCCTCTACGAGCACCCTGCGGTCCTCGAGGCCGCGGTGATCGGCCTGCCGCATCCCACCCACGGCGAGGAGGTCGCCGCCGCCGTCGCGCTGAGACCGGGCGGGCGGGCCACGCCGGAGCACTTGCGCGAGTACGTGAAGGAGAGGGTCGCCGCCTACAAGTACCCGCGCCACGTGTGGCTCGTCGACGCGCTGCCGAAAGGCCCGACCGGAAAGATCCTCAAGCGCGAGATCACTCCGCCGCCGGAGCTGTCATGAGGACTGCGACGCAGGACAGCGAGGCGGTGCAGGCCGCAGCACCGCTGGACCTGCTGCTGACCCAGGCCGCGCTCGGTCCGGCCCGGCGGTTGCTTCCCGGGGCAGCCGGTCTGCGCTTCGCCGCAGCACTGGCCCGGCGGCCGCGGCGGGTCGCCAGCCGGGTCGGGTCCCTGGCCGCCGAACTGGTCCGGATCGCGGGGGGCACCTCGGACGTGGCGCCGTCCAGCCGGGACAGGCGGTTCGCCGACCCGGCCTGGACGAGCAACCCGCTGCTGCGCCGAGTCGTGCAGGCCTACCTTTCCGCGAGCGAGACCGTCGAGGGGCTGGCCCAGGACGTGCCGATGGAGTGGAAGGACGCCGAGCGGATCAGGTTCGTCACGGCCAATGTGGTCGAGGCGCTCTCGCCGAGCAACAACCCACTGATCAGTCCGGTGGCGTGGAAGGCGTTCATCGACTCCGGGGGCACGAACGTCGTCACCGGCCCGCGGCAGCTCGTCGATGACCTGTCCCACGAGCCTCGCGTGCCGTCCATGGTCCAGTCGGACGCGTACCGGGTGGGGTCCGACCTCGCGGTGACGCTCGGCGCGGTCGTGCTCCGCACGCCGGTGTTCGAGCTGATCCAGTACCGGCCACAGACCGCGGCGGTGCGCACGGTCCCGCTGCTGATCGTGCCGCCCACGATCAACAAGTACTACGTCCTCGACCTCGCGCCGGGGCGCAGCCTGGTCGAGTTCCTGGTGCAGCAGGGACAGCAGGTCTTCGTGCTGTCCTGGCGCAATCCGGACGCCCGGCACAGCAAGTGGGGGCTGGACACCTATGCGGCCGCGATCATCGAGGCGCTCGACGCGGTCGAGGAGACCTGCCGCGTCGACTCGACGCACGTCGTCGCAGCCTGCTCCGGCGGCATCCTCGCCAGCCTGACCGCGGCACACCTGGCCGCCACCCGGCGGCTGAACCGGCTGGCCAGCCTCAACCTCCTGGTCACCGTGCTCGACCAGACCGGGGCGGGGCCCGCCAGCGCGATGATCGACGAGAACCTCGCCGCCAGGGCAGTGGCCAGGTCGCGCCGCAAGGGCTACCTCGACGGCAGGCAGCTGGCCGAGGTCTTCGCCTGGCTCCGGCCCGGCGACCTCATCTGGAACTACTGGGTCAACAATTACGTACAGGGCAGGAAGCCGCCGAAGTTCGACATCCTCTTCTGGAACGCCGACACCACCCGGATGCCGGCGAAGCTGCACCGCGACTTCGTCGACGTGGCGCTGCACAACCGCCTCGCCCGGCCCGGCGGGATGACCCTGCTCGGGACCGAGATCGACCTCAAGCAGGTCACGGTCGAGTCCTATGTCGTCGCCGGTTCGGCCGACCACATCTGCCCATGGCAGTCCTGCTACCGCAGCAGCGGCCTCCTCGGCGGCAGGACCCGCTTCCTGCTCTCGACGAACGGGCACATCGCCGCCCTGGTCAACCCGCCGAGCAACCCGAAGTCCAGCTACCAGGTCGCCGACGACAACACCCTCGACCCGGTCGACTGGCAGCAGGCCGCGACGACCGGGAAAGGTTCCTGGTGGCCTGACTACGCCCGCTGGCTCGGCGAGCGCTCGGGAGCGGAGAAGCCCGCCCCGGACCTGCTGGGCAGTCCGCTGCACCCGGTCGTCGAGGACGCGCCCGGCAGCTACGTCCTGGACAAGTAGCCGCCACCACGTACCGGGAGACCACCATGGGACTTGACGCCGGTATCGGCGAGGCATTGGCCACCGACTACTTCCTGCTGCGCGAGGAGTTCACCGGTCAGCAACTGGACTACCTGCAGCGGACCCGGGCCTTCGTCCACGACGAGGTGCTGCCGGTGATCAACGGCTACTGGGAGCGGGCGGAGTTCCCGTGGCCGCTGGTGCAGCGGCTCGGTGAGCTCGGCCTGGTCGGTGGCGGCATCTCCGGCTACGGCTGCCCGCCCATGGACGCGCTGTCCGCCGGCCTGGTCGACATGGAGCTGAGCCGCGGCGACGGCAGCCTCGGCACCTTCCTCGGCGTCCACTGCGGACTCGCCATGAAGACCATCGCCATGCTCGGCTCGCAGCAGCAGAAGGAGCACTGGCTGCCGCGGATGGCCGCACTGGACAAGCTGGGCGCCTTCGCGCTGACCGAGCCGGACCACGGCTCGGACTCGGTCAGCCTGGAGACGGCGGCCCGCCGGGACAGCGACTCGTACGTCCTGACCGGCAAGAAGAAGTGGATCGGCAACGGCAGCATCGCCGACGTCGTCGTCGTGTGGGCTCGGGACGTCGAGGACGGGCAGGTCAAGGGATTCCTGGTAGAGAAGGGGACGTCCGGCTACCACGCCGCCGTCATCGAGGGGAAGGGATCGCTGCGGGCGGTCTGGCAGGCCGAGATCACCCTCGACGGCGTGCGAGTGCCCGCGACCGACAAGCTGCCGGGCGCCAACTCCTTCCGGGACACCGCCTCGGTCCTGGTGACCACCCGGGCCGGATGCGCGTGGATGGCTCTGGGCCACGCCGTCGCCGGGTACGACGCCGCCTTGACCTACGCCAAGCGGCGCATCCAGTTCGGCAAGCCGCTCATCGCCTTCCAGCTCGTTCAGGACCGGCTGGTCAGGATGCTGGCCAAGGTCACCGCCATGCAGCTCTACTGCCGCCGGCTCGCCGATCTGTCGCTCGCCGGCCGAATGGAGCCGACCCTCGCCGGCCTGGCCAAGGCGCACAACACGAGCACCGCCCGCGCGGTGCTCGCCGAGGCGCGCGACCTGCTCGGCGGGAACGGCATCCTGCTCGACTTCCACGTCATCCGACACCTGGCCGACATCGAGTCCGTACACACCTTCGAAGGAACCGAGACCATGCAGAACCTCATCGTCGGCCGGGACATCACCGGCGTTTCCGCCTTCGCCTAGCCTGGCCAGGCTCGCGGCGATGAGCGCCGTCTCGCGGGCGTTCGGATCATCGACCTCTACGCCGTGACCTTCGGTTCCGCCATGTCGGCGGTGATGGGCGACGGCGTGAAGCCTTTGACGACGAGCCAGATGCCGAGCGACAGCTCCCACAGGAAGATCGGGACGGTGGCGATCGCCGCCAGGACCGGGACCGGCTCGTTGCTCCGGAACAGTGTTACGACTGCGGACGCGATGAGCAGAGGAGCGCCGAGGAGTCCGAGCATGGGGATGAGGCGGGGCACCAGCCCGGACCGGTACAGGAGGTAGCCCAGCAGCAGTGCGTTGATGCCGGGCATGAGGCTGGGCCCGAGCAGGAAGGTCCAGTCGCGGACCGCGACGAGCGCCCGGCCGGTGATGCCGAGGCCGGCTGGGTCCGTTCCGGGTGCTCCGGCGAAGTCCCGCCGCAGGGTCACGACCGCCAGCAGGCTCACCACGCCGATCACGATGACGGCGGCTTCGAACATCCGCGAGGTGACGAAGCCGAGCGCGACCGCTTCGTTCTGCCGGCGCACCACCGGGAACAGCGCGACGGCGGTGCCGATGCAGGCCACGGCGTTGACCAGGTCGAGGAAGCAGCCCCAGAGCACGCGGGTATCCGCGCCGGAGCTGGTGATGTAGTCGGCGTTGTTCAGCACGGGGTCGAGCAGGAACACCGCCGGAATCGAGGCCGCGAAGGTGACCAGGTAGAACAAGCCCGCGACCAGCGCGGTCCTTCTCATCCGGTCCATGTGGACTCCCTTCCTCGATGGCCGACAAAGTCTCGCGTACGCGACTGACCGACCGACCACGGCGATCGGCCGGTCGCGGAGCGCGTCCATCGGCGCAGGGAGGTCGCCGGACTCAGCCGACCCGCCACCGTCGCGGCCATCCCCATCGGGTTCTCATCGCAGTGCCTCCGCTTCAGGGAACCGAGCCGTCCGGGATCTAGCCGAAGGTGAAGGCGTAGACCTGGACGCCAGGGTCGAGGAAGGTGATCTCGAAGGTGCGCTCGGTCACCGGGCCGGGCTGGCGGACGAGCTGGTACAGCCGCGGGTCGGCGACCGTGGCATTGCCTTCTTCGTCGACATCGGTTCCGTGCTCGGCGCCTGGCGGCTGCCCGTCGAGCCGCACGCGACACCGGGCTGGAGTCCCCCGCGCCGCTGGTGCCATGACCAGGTTCAGGTCGCGGGCGTGGAAGCGGTAGCTGATCCGCCCGTCGGGCTCGTCAAGCACCGCCGCCTGCCGCTTCACCGTCCAGGCACCGGCAAGGGCCCAGTGGTTGAGCCGCAACCGTGCGGGGGTGGTGTAGACGTGGGAGGTGCTCAGGACGGCACGGTCGGGTGAGGCGAAGTTGTCGGTGCGCTCGTAGCCGACGTAGTTCTCCGGCGACCGCAGGTTGTCCCAGTCGGCCGCGGCTCCCACGCCGCGCGGATCGACGGTCACCAGGTCACCGGCGATGTCTCCGGCTCCGGCGGCGGCGAGCAGCTGCATCAGGACCATTTCGGACTGCTCGTAGTCGCCCTCGCCGAACCGGTGGTGGCGGATGCGCCCCTGTGCGTCCACGAAGTATAGGGCGGGCCAGTAGTGGTTGGCGAAGGCGGTCCAGATCGCGTAGTCGTTGTCGACCGCGATCGGATAGTCGACCCGCAGGTCCTCGGCGGCTCGGCGGACGTTGTCGAGATCGTGCTCGAAGTCGAACTCGGGGGTGTGCACGCCGAGCACTACCAGTCCGTGGTCGGCGTACTTCTCCGCCCAGGCCCGGACGTAGGGCAGGGTCCGTAGCCAGTTGACGCACGTGTAGGTCCAGAAGTCGACCAGGACGACCTTGCCGTGCAGGCCGGCCGCGGTCAGCGGTGGCGAGTTGAGCCACTCGGTCGCGCCGTTGAAGTCCGGCATCGAACCTTCAACGGGGAGCTGAGCCGCTGCGGGGTGCATCGTCGGGCGGAAGAGCCGGCTCATGAGGATCTCCTCTCGGGAGACCGAGCGGAGCGACCTGAACGCGGCCGACCTCCTCCTCGGGAAAACTCGGCGTGGAACGGGCGGATCCCGCCAGCGGTCTCGACTGTGGTGCCTATGAGGGCCTCCTTTTGCTGACGCGGTGACCTGAACGCGGCCCGCACCTCCTCGGGAGAAGAGCTGCGGCTGCTGCCAGGCGGCGAAGTGTCCGCCCCTCGGGGGTACCGGACTGTAGGCCCGCGGCGCAGTCGCGGGACACCCCGACCGATCTCGGCCGGGCAAGGTGGACCGCTCCCACCATGGCGATCAGCAGCAGAACCAGCCCGGTCCGGACGAACCGGTCCGTCGTGCGCACCAGGTCACGCTGGCGGCGCGCGTACACCATCCGGTGGTGGCTCACCGGCGCGATCAGCACGGCGGCGGCGGGAGAACGCCAGGGTGGCGAGGTAGACGGTGTGCTGGCGGCCGCCGCCGCGGGCCCGACCGGGCCTCAGGACTGCGGCCGGAACGGTTCCTGGGAACCGCCGAGCTGCACAGCGGCACCGGGGTGCTCGACGCGGGTGGTGGGGCCGGCGGCCCAGCGCTCGAGCCGGTCGACCAGCGGCAGGCCGCCCAGGACGAGCGCGGGCATGAGCAGCGCCAGATACTCCATTTGGCTCCCAGTCGACGGTCGGCGCGGAGGTCAGCTGTCGCTGACCGCCGGTTCCCGTCGGGCCGCGGCCACGCCGTCCTGCCGCCAGGCCTGTGCGCCGGCCGAGGCACTGGACCTGACCTGCCCCCACCGGCGCCGGGCGACCTCCCGCGGTGGCATCTCCCAGCCGCGGATCCAGCGTCGGGTGGCGTCGGCGACTGCCGCCGCGGTGACCACCGCACCGGCCAGCCAGAGCGCTCCCCCGATGCCGAGCAGTACGCCACCACCCAGCAGCAGGCGACGGTTCACCTGGACCGGGGAGCGGGAAGCGAGGTCGGACGACATGGCGATCTCCTCTGTGGACGGTAGGCACCGGCGGCGGTCGGCAGACGCGGACCGCGACCAGTGGGGCGACAGCCGCCCGGCGGGGTCCTCATCCCGCCGGGGTGAGACCTCGCCGCCGGTCGGCTGCCCCGCGCGGAGGCGCGGGCATGGGGGTGGCGCGTCGTCCCGCCCCGCCGAGGATTCACCGGACACGCCCTAATGCACCGGCGGGTTGCGGCGACGCTGTCCGGCCGAGTGACGCGCCGGCAGGTAGCGCAGCTGGACTGAGGCACCGTTGGCACCGTTGGCACCGTTGGCGACGACGCCCCGCAGCAACCAGGCCGCCGCCTTCTCCATCGGCGGATCGCTGTCGGGGATCACCGTGTCCTTGCGGGCGAGGTGAGCGAAGAGCGCCTCCAGGGTCTCCCGGTGCGTGCAGAGGACGGCCCCGTCGGTCTCCGGGTCCTCGAGCAACCGGATGAGTCGGACCGGGTCGGCGTCGTCGGCTAGCTCCCGCCGGGGCTCGACGTCCACGGCGAGCGCCCGGGCCACCGGGACGACCGTCTGCCGGCAGCGCAGCGACGGACTCGACAGCACCCGCACCAGCGGCAGGCCGCGGAGCCGGGCGACGAGCTCCTCGGCCTGCAGGCGGCCCAGCCCGCTCAGTCCCCGCCACTCCTCGGGTCCCACCCACTCGGCCCGCACCCCGGCGTCGGCGTGCCGGAGGAGCAGGCGGACGGGTGCCGTATCGGCCGTCTCGCCCCTCTCGGCGGTGCCGGCCTGCACCCACGGGCGCCGCTGCCGCGGGATGACGAGGGGAGCGTTCTGCATGCAGCGAACCTGCCGGCGATCCGGTCGGGGCACCTCGTCCCGGCCGGATGACTTCGTCAGCTCATCCGGGCGTGATGACGCCCATAGAGCGGGGCCGGGCGACTGTGGGCTGCCAGCCGAACAGGCGAGGACATCCGGAGGACATCCGGAGGACGTCCGGAGGAGGAGCGATGGCCGAGGCCGCCATAGCCGACCATGGGATCGTCGGGGACCTGCACACGTCGGCGCTGGTCAGCACCGACGGGTCGGTGGACTGGTTCTGCTGCCCGCGGTTCGACTCGCCCAGCGTCTTCGCAGCCCTGCTCGACGACGCGCGCGGGGGTCACTTCCGGGTGCGGCCGACAGGCGTCCGGTACACCTCCAAGCAGATGTACTACCCGGACTCTGCCGTCCTGATCACGCGGTTCTTCACCGAGGCCGGCGTCGGCGAGGTCGTCGACTTCATGCCGGTTCTCGACCGGACGGTCACCGACCGGCACCGGCTGGTCCGGGTCATCAGGTGCGTACGCGGTCGGATGCGGTTCGACGTCGATATCGCCCCGCGGTTCGACTACGGCCGCCAGCCACACCGCACCTACCTGACCGACCTGGGCGCCGTCTTCAGCGCCGAAGGGCTCACCCTGACGCTGCACGTCGTCCGTGACCCCGGCGACGCGCGTCTGGCGCTGGCCCGGGTCGAGGACGGCGACGTACGGCTCGATGTCGAGCTGGAAGCCGGTCAGATGCGGGGGGTGGTGCTGGAGTCGGGCGCCGGCTCGCCGCCCCGGGAGGTGAGTCTGGGCGAGGCCAGGGGGCTGTTCGACGACACGGTGGCGTTCTGGCACGGCTGGCTCGGCCGGTCCACCTACCGCGGGCGGTGGCGCGAGATGGTGCAGCGCTCCGCGATCACCCTCAAGCTGATGACCTACGCCCCGACGGGTGGCCTGGTGGCGGCGCCGACGGCAGGCCTGCCGGAGCAGATCGGCGGCGAGCGCAACTGGGACTACCGCTACACCTGGGTGCGCGACGCGTCGTTCTCGGTCTCGTCGCTGCTGGCACTCGGATACGTCGACGAGGCCGCCCAGTTCGGCACTTGGCTCGGCGACCGCATCCGGGAGCAGATCGGGGGTACCGGTGGCCCGCTCAACATCATGTACCGGGTCACCGGCTCCTCCGACCTGAAGGAGGAGGTGCTCGAGCACTGGTCCGGCTACCGGGGCTCCTTCCCGGTGCGCATCGGCAACGGCGCGGCCGACCAGCTTCAGCTCGACATCTACGGCGAGGCGCTGGACAGCATCTTCGCCGGCAGCCGGGCCGGGCTGCCGGTGCCGCACCGCGGCTGGACGGCGATCACCCAGGTGCTGGACTGGCTCGCCGCAAACTGGGACCAGCCGGAGGAGGGCATCTGGGAGACCCGGGGCGGCCGGCGGCCGTTCACGTACGGGCGGCTGATGAGCTGGGTGGCGCTGGACCGTGGCATCCGGCTCGCCACCGAGCAGGGCCGGCCCGCCCCGCTCGGGACCTGGACCCGGGAGCGGGACCGCATCTACGGGCAGGTCATGGAGCGGGGCTGGAACTCCCGCCGGCAGGCTTTCGCCCAGCACTACGACACCGAGGTGCTCGACGCCTCGCTGCTGCGCATGCCCAAGGTGGGCTTCATCGCGCCGACGGATCCGATGTGGACGTCCACACTGGACGCGATGGAGGGCGAGCTGGTGACCGACAGCCTCGTCTACCGCTATGACCCCGAGGCGTCACCGGACGGGCTGCGCGGATCGGAGGGCACGTTCTCGCTGTGCACGTTCGCCTACGTCGACGCGCTGGCCCGGGCCGGCCGGCTCGACGCGGCCCGCGCCGCGTTCGAGAAGATGCTGACCTACGCCAACCACGTCGGCCTGTACTCCGAGGAGATCGCCCTGACCGGCGAGCAGATCGGCAACTTCCCGCAGGCCTTCACCCATCTCGCCCTCGTCGACGCCGCGGTCACCCTGGACGCCGCGCTGGACCGCCGCTGAAGTCCTCGCGGCCGCAAAGTCGCTCCGTCCTGGGTGTCCCGGCCGCCTCACCGGGCCCGCTGGTATCGCTGCAGGAACAGCGCCTCGGCCAAGGCCATGTTGGCGATCTCGGTCGGGTCGACGCTCTCGTTCGGGGCGTGGATGAGCGCGCGGGGCTCCTCCACGCCGATGAGGATGATCTCCGCGTCCGGGTAGGTGTCGGCGAAGACGTTGCACAGCGGGATCGAGCCACCCTGGCCCAGGGTCGCCGCGGGCCTCCCGTACGCCTCCTGCAGCGCGGCGGACATTGCCGCGTACGCCCGACCGCCCTGCTCGGCGAGGAACGGTGCGCCGGTCCCCTCCCGCTGCACGCTCACCCGCACCCCCCACGGCGCCGCCGCCTGCAGGTGCGCGACGAGCGCGTCCTGGGCGGCAACGGCGTCGACACCCGGTGGAACCCGCAGGTTGAGCCGCGCCGCGGCCCGCGGCTGGATGGCCGCCGTCGAGCCGACCACCGGCGGGCAGTCCAGGCCGAGGACGGTGACCGCCGGGCGGGCCCACAACAGGTCCGGGACGGACCCGTCACCGAGCAGCGACGCCCCGTCCAGCACGGTGGCGTCGGACCGGAACATCTCGGCCGGATAGTCGACGCCGGTCCAGGTCTGGGTGTTGTCCAGCCCGCTGATCGTGGTGTTGCCCGCGGCGTCGCGCAGGGTCGCCAGCATGGAGATCAGCGCAGCCAGCGCATCGGGGGCCGGCCCGCCGTACATCCCCGAGTGCACCTCGGAGCCGAGCGCCTCGACCGCAACCACGATGTTGGCGAGCCCGCGCAGGCTGACCGTCGCCGCCGGGACCCCGACGGCCACGTTGCCGGTGTCGCAGACCAGGATGGCGTCGGCCCGCAGCTGGTCGGCGTGCCGGGGGACGTAGTCCTCCAGACCGCCGGTGCCCTGCTCCTCGGACCCCTCGAGGACGAGCTTGAGGTTGACCGGCAGCTCGTCGCCCAGTGCCCGCAGCGCGGTCAGGTGCATGAGGATGTTCCCCTTGCAGTCGGCCGCGCCGCGCCCGTACCAGCGTCCGTCCACCTGGGTCAGCGCGAAGGGTGGGGTGCGCCAGGCCTCGTCGTCCAGCGGGGGCTGGACGTCATAGTGGGCGTAGAGCAGCACGGTCGGGGCGGCCGGGTCGGCAGCCGGGCGAGCACCGATGACCGCCCGGCTGCCGTCGGCCGTCTCGGCCAGCTCGAGGTCGACGAAGCCCACGCCCGCGAACCTGTCCCGCACCCACTCGGCGGCGCGCAGACACTCCTCGGGGGGGAACTGCCGAGGGTCGGCGACCGACCTGATCGCGACCAGCTCGGCCAGCTCCGCGCGCGCCTGCCCCATGAGCCCGCTGATCCGGTCGCGCAGCTCCATCCCGACTCACCCCGCGACTTCGCCGGTGCGGAGCGAATCGACGTACTCCTTGACCTTCCCCAGCTGGTCCGGACAGTAGACGCTGAGGATCGCCAGCTCGCCCTGCAGGAACCTGGTGTCGGCGATGACCGGGCGCATGCCCGGCCCGCCGGCCCCGTTGCTGAGCTGGGCGGCCAGCGCCGCGCGGGTGAGCGGGCTGCCGGGGTTGGCGCAGACCGCCCCGCCGTCGTCGCCGAGCACCCGGACGATCTGGTCCTTGGTCGGGGTCCGCAGGCCGAACTCGGCCAGCTGCGCCACCAGCTGGTCGGCCTTGTCCTCGGCCTCCCGGCTCGACTTGCCCGACTGGTAGACCAGCAGTCCGGTGACCATCAGGATGACGACCGCCACGGCGAGTACGCCGTAGGTGATGATCCGGGTGCTCCGTGAGGCACCGGCCGACGGTTTCGTTGCTCGGGTGTGGCTCATGCCACCTGCACCTCCTCGTTGCCCTCGGCGCGCCAGGACGGCTTGCGGGCCCGGAAGAACAGCCACGGCACCAGCAGGCCGAGGCCGAGCGCGCCGCCGGCGACGATGAGGAAGTAGACCCCGGCGTTGCCGGACTCGAACTGCGAGGGCGGGATGAAGCCGATCAGCAGCGCGGCGAGGGAGGCGGCGAAGCCGACGCCGCAGAGGCCGACGATCATCGGCGCCCGGTAGCCGCGCGGCTGGTCCGGGTACTTGCGACGCAGCTGGACCGCGGCCACGAACATCAGCAGGTACATGATCAGGTAGACCTGCGTGGTGATCACCGAGAAGATCCAGTACGCGCTGGACACGTCCGGGATGAAGGCGTAGGCGAGCGCGATCACCGTGGTCACGATGCCCTGGGTGACGAGGATGTTCTGCTGGACCCCGTGCCTGTTCAGCCGCTGCAGGAAGGGCGGCAGGTAGCCCTCCTGCCGGGAGATCAGCAGCAGGCCCTTCGACGGGCCGGCCAGCCAGGTGAGCATCCCGCCCAACGACGCGGTGACGAGCATGATGCCGACGATCGGGGTCAGCCACTGCACGCTGAACTGGGCGAAGACGACGTCGAAGGCCTGCATGACGCCGGCGGTGAGGGACAGCTGCTCCGCCGGGACCACCCAGCTGATCGCCAGCGCCGGCAGGATGAAGATCAGCAGGACCAAGCAGGCTCGGGTAGTAGAAGATCGTCATGGCGAACTGGCACCAGACCGCCAGGAAGCCCATCGGCTAGATGCCCTGGCTGACCCAGTTGTAGACACCGCCGTCCCAGCCGGACGCCAGCTCGGCGGAGACCAGCGAGGTCGGCAGCAGGAACACGATCGCCGGCACCAGGTACAGGAAGACCGCCGCCAGGCCGTAGACGGCCATGGTCGGCGACGGGCGCAGGCTCGCGACCGACGAGGTCGTCATCAACGCCAGCGCTATCCAGGAGATGAACGCCACAGCCGGCGCCCGCGTCCTGGCCGGCGGGGGCGGACGATCGATCGGTACGTCCGTCGCGCTCATGAAGGTCTCCCTCCGACCCGGCTGCTGCTGCTCGGGTCAGGGTGGATGGACGCGCGGTCGGGCTCCCTCATCCCGGACGAATGATCCTGCCGAGGGTGCAACCCGCCCAGCCTGCACCCTCGACCCCCGGGGTACCCGAAGCCTCACCCGCCGCCGGACGGCGACTCCGGCCCGTCCGCATCCACCGCCTCGGCGCGAGGCACCGGCCGCACCTGCCCGAACATCGCCACCAGGCGGGCGACCAGGGTGACCAGGAAGATCTGCCCGAGCAGCGCCTCCAGCACGGCCAGCGACCGGGGACCACCGCCCACCGGGGTGAGATCGCCGTACCCGGTGGTGGTCATCGTGACGAAGCTGAAGTACTGCAGGGACGGGGACGTGGCGGGCTGTCCCCCGGCGAAGAACTCGTCCGGTCCCAGGTGGGCGACGGCGCTGTAGAGGGCGGCGAAGAGAAACCCGATCAGCAGGTACGCGCTGAGCGCACCGAAGATCGTCTGCAGCGTCACCGCCGGGTGCCGCATCAACCGTCGGACGATGACGGCGATGGTGGCGAGCAGCACGGCGGCCAGCCAGACAGCGAGCACTCCGATCGTACGGTCCCCTGGCGCCGCCCAGGCCAGCGCGAAGACCACCAGGGAGCCGAGGGAGAGGGCGGCGCGCAGCAGCGGACCGGCCCCGCTCCGGATGCTGACCGCCCGGAGCGCCAGCAGCAACACGGCCACGTAGATGAGCAGGACCGCCGCCTGGGCCCGGGGGCTGCTGAACATGGCGTCCAGGACGAAGATCGAGATCAGCAGGAGGAACACCAGCCCGAACCGGTCCCCGGACCGGGCCGCCGGACCGGCGGTCAGTGGCTGAGCCCGCATGTCCACCTCCCGTCCGGGCGGCTCGGCATCGCGTCAGCCGGGCCCGACCGGACCATCTACATCGATGACGGTTTCCGGCCCCACCGGTACCCGCGCACGACCTGCCGGTGGTCATCCGGGATGAGTGAGGTGCCGGCGGCCGGCGACCACAGGATCCAACCGTGACCCGCCCGACAGATGCACTACCGGACGAGCCCCGCGTGCCCGTACCCGGCGCCCAGGCTCCGGATGCCAGCAGAGCTCGAGCCGCCGGGGAGTACCTGGACCGGGCGCGGGCCGCGGCCGGAGTCGCGGACCCGCACGCCCAGGGCGAGCGGCTGGCGGCCGGGACCGGCCAGGCCGTCGCTGGCCGCCGGGCGGCCGGGACCGGCCAGGCCACTGCTGCCGGCTTCGGGGTCCTGGCCGCGGCGTGCGTGTCGGCGCTGGTGGTGAACGCGAACACCTCGGCGGTCACGATCCTGCTCCCCGCGATCAGCGCGGACGTGGCAGCGCCGCTGACCGTGCTGCAGTGGGCGGTGACCGGATACATGCTGGTCGGCGCCGCTGTCATCGTCACCTCGGGCGCGCTCGGCGACGTGCTGGGCCGCCGGCGCGTCTTCCTCGCCGGTCTCGCGCTGTTCGTCGCCTCCTGCGTGCTCATCGCGCTGTCCGGCAGCGGCGCCGGCGTGATCGCCGGGCGCATGATCCAGGGGGCGGCCGGCTCGACCCTGCTCGCCT
>JBJMII010000056.1:0-14596 GCA_045806925.1 Mycobacteriales bacterium | reverse complement strand
CGAGGGAAGGACCTGGGGCGACTTCATCGACCACCACAACGAGGTGCTCGTCGTCAAGCCGCTGCGCATCCTGCTGATCATCGTCATCGCGCTGGTGGTGCGCTGGCTGGTGCACCGGGCGATCAGCCGGGCGGTCCGCTCCACCGCGGACAGCGACGTCCCGATCGTGCTCAAGCCGCTGAAGGAGCGGCTCGGCAACGGGCTGCTGGACAGCGCCGGCCTGGTCTCCGAGCGGCGCCGGCAACGCGCCGAGACCGTCGGCTCGCTGCTGCGCAGCATCGCCTCGCTGGTGGTCGGCGTGCTCACGCTGATGCTCGTCTTCGGCGAGATCGGCTTCCAGCTCGGGCCCTTCATCGCCGGCGCCGGCATCGTCGGTGTCGCGCTCGGCTTCGGCGCGCAGAACCTGGTCAAGGACTTCCTCTCCGGGATCTTCATGATCCTCGAAGACCAGTACGGCGTCGGGGACGTGGTGGACCTCGGCGAGACCACCGGCACCGTGGAGGCGGTCGGGCTGCGGGTCAGCCGGCTGCGGGACGTCAACGGGACCGTCTGGTACGTCCGGAACGGTGAGGTGCTGCGGGTCGGCAACCGCAGTCAGGGCTACGCGCAGGTCATCGTCGACCTGCCCGTCCCGTACAGCGCGGATCTCACCGCGGTGGGCGCGGCGATGAAGGCCGCGGCGGACGAACTGGCGGCCGAGCCGGCCTGGCAGGAGGCGGTCCTGGAGGCGCCGGAGCTGCTCGGGGTCGAGCAGATCGGCGAGGAACGGGTCGTGCTGCGGCTGACCGTCAAGGTCCGTCCACCCGACCAGTGGAGGCTGGCCCGCGAGCTCCGGCGGCGCATCGCCATCCGGCTCGACGTGGACAGCGCGCCCCGCGACCGGACCGGGAGCGAGCTGAGGGTACGCACCCGGCCGGTCCGCGACGAGGCAACGCTGGCCGCCGGCGCCGAGTCTCCTCCGCCGCCCGAGCCTCCCCGGCCCTGACGGTCCGCGGCTCAGGGCGACCACGAACAGCAGCGCCACCCCTCGTAGCGTCATCGCCTCCGCCCTCCCCCGCCGTCGAGAGCCGCTTGCCGGCCCCCGGCCCCGCTTGTACCGTCACCCTATCGAACATGTGTTCGAATGCGGGTGCCCGAAGGGGTGAAGTCTGGTGGGGACCGAGGTCACGTTGGGGGCGGCCGGCCGCAGCGGCCGCGGCTACCTGGCCGAGCCACCCGCGGCCGGCCCCGGGGTGCTCGTCGTGCACGACGAGTACGGGTTGCTGCCACACATCCGGCGGCGCTGCGACTGGCTGGCCGAGGCCGGCTTCGTCGCCCTCGCGGTGGACCTCTACGACGGTCGGGTCACCCATGATCCCGAGGAGGCGGGCCGACTGGCGGGTCGCGTCGACGTCGTGCGCGGCCGGGGGCTGCTGGCGACGGCCGCCACCCAGCTGCTCGCCCGGCCGAAGGTGCGGCCCCCCCGGGTCGGCGCCGTCGGCTTTGGCATCGGCGGTCGGCTGGCACTGCTCACCGCCACCACCGGCACGCTGGACGCGGTCGTGGCCGTCTCCGCGGTGCTGCCGCCGGCGGAGCGGGCGCTGCTGCCCTGCCCGACGCTGCTCCACCTCACCGGCGGCCCGGCGGAGCAGGACGCCGAGGCCCGCAGCTTCATCGGTGACCTGCGCTCGTCCGGCACCGAGGTGACGGTGCGCACCTGGTCCGGCGTTCCCGACGGCTTCGCGAACGCGGATCGCCCGGACTACCGGGAGCAGGTCGCGATTGCGGCATGGGTGGAGACCACCGGCTTCCTGGCCGGCCACCTGCGGCGATAGGCCCGGGTTCGGGCGGGAGGCCGGTGGGTGGCCGAGTGGTCCGGGTAGTGCGGGACAATGGACTGGTGACCGACCCGCAGGCCGCCCCGACGCTTTACGACCTGGTAGGCGGCGAGGAGACCTTCCGCCGGCTGGTGGCGCGGTTCTACGCCGGCGTCGCCGGTGACCCGGTGCTCCGCCCGCTCTACCCGGAGGCTGACCTCGGCCCGGCGGAGGAGCGGCTGCGGATGTTCCTGGTGCAGTACTGGGGCGGACCACGGACGTACTCCGAGCGCCGCGGCCACCCGCGCCTGCGCATGCGGCATGCGCCGTTCGGGATCGGCGAGCGCGAGCGCGATGCCTGGCTGCGGCAGATGCGTTCGGCCGTCGACTCGCTCGAGCTGCCTCCCGGGCAGGAGCAGCCGCTCTGGCGCTACCTGGAGATGGCCGCGCACAGCATGCAGAACCGCTGGGAGTCCACCCGCACCGGGTAATGTCCGCCGGCCCCAGCCGGAGCGCCCGGCACCCGCCCGCGGGTGGGGCCGGCCTGACCGACGCCGAGGAGAATCGTGCACCGCTCCCCCGACAGTCGCGCGACCGCGTCCCCGACGGGAGGCGCGGGTGAGCCGTGGTGGCGGACGGCCGTCTTCTACCAGGTGTACGTCCGCAGCTTCGCGGACAGCGACGGCGACGGGGTGGGCGACCTGGCGGGCATCCGAGAGCGGCTCGGCTACCTGCAGCTGCTCGGGGTGGACGCGCTCTGGCTGACGCCCTTCTACCCGTCGCCGGGCGCCGACCACGGCTACGACGTGGCCGACCCGCGGGACGTCGACCGGCTCTTCGGCGACCTCGCCGGCTTCGACGCGCTGGTCGCGGACGCCCACGCGCATGGGCTGAAGGTCACGATCGACCTGGTGCCCAACCACGACTCGGACCGGCACCCGAGCTTCGTGGAGGCGCTCGCGGACCCGCAGAGCCCGGCGCGGAGGCGGTACGTCTTCCGGGACGGGACCGGAGCGGACGGCGCCGAGCCGCCGAACAACTGGCGGTCGGTCTTCGGCGGCCCCGCCTGGACCCGGGTGCCGGACGGCCAGTGGTACCTGCACCTGTTCGCCGCGGAGCAGCCGGACCTGGACTGGTCCAACCCGGAGGTAGCCGCCGACCTGGAACGGACCCTGCGCTTCTGGCTCGACCGCGGAGTGGACGGGTTCCGGATCGACGTGGCGCACGGCATGGCCAAGGAGCCGGGTCTGCCGGACGTGACCGGGACAGCGGACGAGGCCGGCGGCCTGCTCGACGACAGCGGCGAGCGGGACCCCCGCTTCGACGTCGAGGGCGTGCACGACGTCCATCGCCACTTCCGTCGGGTGCTCGACTCGTACCCGGGCCGGATGGCGGTCGGCGAGGTCTGGGTGACCGACGACGAGCGGCTCGCCCGGTACGTGCGTCCGGACGAGCTGCAGCTCGCCTTCAACTTCCGGCTGCTGGAGGCGAAATGGGACGCCGCCGAGCTTCGGGACGCGATCGACCACTCGCTGCGGGCGATGGACTCGGTCGGCGCGCCGACCACCTGGGTGCTGTCCAACCACGACGTGATCCGCCACGTCACGCGGTACGGGAACGGCGACGAGGTGGCCGGCCGGCGCCGGGCGCGGGCGGCGGCGCTGGTCCAGCTCGGGCTGCCCGGCGTCGCCTACCTGTACTTCGGCGACGAGCTGGGGCTGCCGAACGTCGAGCTCCCCGACGAGGTGCTGCAGGACCCGGTGTGGGAGCGCAGCGGGCACGTCGAGCGCGGCCGGGACGGCGAGCGGGTGCCGCTGCCGTGGGGTGGCGAGAAGCCGCCGTACGACTTCAGCACCGGCCCGACCAGCTGGCTGCCGATGCCGGAGGGGTGGGCCGAGCTCACCGTGGAGAGCCAGCTCGAGGACCCGGACTCGACGCTGTCGCTCTATCGGCGGGCGCTGGAGCTGCGCCGGGAGCACCCGGCAGTCTCCGGGGAGTCGCTCGAGTGGTTCAGCGCGCCCGCCGGCTGTCTGGCCTTCCGGCGTCCCGGCGGCCTGCTCTGCGCGCTCAACGCCTCCGACTCTGCGGTGCCGATGCCACCGGGCGAGGTGCTGCTGGCCAGCGGTCCGCTCCGCCCGGACGGCCTGCTGCCGGTGGACACGGCGGTCTGGCTCGTCTGAGTCCGGCCGGACGCGCCGGTCTGCGGTGGTACCGATCCCGAGCCGGCCCCGACCTCCCGACGTCAGCGCGGGCTGAGTCCCAGGCCGGGCTGCCGGCGGTGGTACGCCGAGCCGTATGCGGCCGCCAGCCGGACCCAGCCGCCCGCCGCGGAGACGACGACGAGGTCGGCGCTCGGGGCGCCGCCGCCACCAGCTCCGCCGCCACCGGCGCTCGCGCCGAGGAAGCCCATCCTGGCCAGCGCGGTGAGCACCCGCATCGGCACCGCGACCGTGCGCCCGGCCGCGCTCACCGTCAACGCCTCGTGGTCCAGCAGCGACTCCCCGGCCGAGGTGGCCACGCCCGGCGGCACCGCCCGCAGCGCGTCCGCACCGGCCCGGACCAGCGAGCGGACGACCTCGCCGGGCACCTCCTCCAGCCGCTGCCAGCCGGACATCGGCGGCAGCGCCGCCCGCCACTCCACGTCCCGGCTCGCCGGGAGCGGCACCTCGCCCGCGCGTCCCTGCCGCGGCTCCAGCGCGCCGAGCAGGTCAGCGGCCGGCACTGTGACGTCTGCGGGTCGCACGGACCCGTTGACGGTCCGGCTGACGAGCACCCCGAACGGCAGCCGGGCGTACCCGGTCACCCGTCCGTCGCTGTCTCGCAGCCGTACCAGCGCAGCCGGATCCAGCGCGGTCACCCGACCCAGGAACGCCGTGGCGTCACCGCCGTCCTGCGGTCCCCCGGTCCGCAGCAGGCCGCGGGACAGCAGGCCGCCCGGCCGGGTGGGCGCCTGAGCGCCTCCCGTGCGCGGCTCCGGCCGGGCTGCCACGGCCCTAGTCGCGGGTCAGCTTGCGGTAGGTCACCCGGTGCGGCCGGGCCGCATCCGCGCCGAGCCGATCCACCTTGTTCGCCTCGTAGGCGGCGAAGTTGCCCTCGAACCAGAACCACCGGTCCGGCTCGGCGTCCGTGCCTTCCCAGGCCAGGATGTGCGTCGCCACCCGGTCCAGGAACCACCGGTCGTGGGAGACGACCACCGCGCAGCCGGGGAACTCCAGCAGCGCGTTCTCCAGCGACTGGAGCGTCTCCACGTCGAGGTCGTTCGTCGGCTCGTCGAGCAGGAGCAGGTTTCCGCCCTGCTTGAGGGTCAACGCGAGGTTGAGGCGGTTGCGCTCTCCACCGGACAGCACCCCGGTCGGTTTCTGCTGGTCCGGCCCCTTGAAGCCGAACGCGCCGACGTACGCCCGAGACGGCATCTCGACGTTGCCGACCTTGATGTGGTCGAGCCCGTCCGAGACGACCTGCCAGACGGACTTCTTCGGGTCCAGCCCGGACCGGCCCTGGTCGACGTACGACAGGCGGACGGTCTCGCCGATCCGCAGCGTGCCCTCGTCCGGCTTCTCCTCGCCGACCATGATCCGGAACAGCGTGGTCTTGCCCACCCCGTTGGGACCGATGATGCCGACGATGCCGCCCCGCGGCAGCGAGAAGGACAGGTCGTCGATCAGCCGGCGGTTGCCGTAGCCCTTGCTCAGGTCCTCGGCCTCCACCACCACCGAGCCAAGCCGCGGCCCGGCCGGGACCTGGATCTCCTCGAAGTCCAGCTTGCGCGCGCGCTCCGCCTCGGCGGCGAGCTCCTCGTACCGCTGCAGGCGCGCCTTGCTCTTCGCCTGCCGAGCCTTCGGGTTGCTGCGGACCCACTCGAGCTCCTGCTCCAGGATCCGCTGCCGCTTGGCGTCCTTGCGCCCCTCGACCTTGAGCCGGGCCTGCTTCGTCTCCAGGTAGGTGGAGTAGTTGCCCTCGTACGGGTAGGCCCGCCCGCGGTCGAGCTCGAGGATCCACTCCACCAGGTTGTCCAGGAAGTACCGGTCGTGGGTGACGGCCAGCACGGTCCCCGGGTACTTCGCCAGGTGCTGCTCCAGCCACTGGACGCTCTCGGCGTCCAGGTGGTTGGTCGGCTCGTCGAGCAGCAGGAGGTCCGGCTGCCGCAGCAGCAGCGCACACAGCGCGACCCGGCGCTTCTCACCGCCGGACAGGGCGGCCACCGGCGCGTCCGGCGGCGGGCAGCGCAGCGCGTCCATCGCCTGCTCGATGGTGCTGTCGAGCTCCCAGCCGTTGCGGTGCTCGATCAGCTCCATCAGCTCGCCCTGCTCGGCGAGCAGCGAGTCGAAGTCGGCGTCCGGCTCCCCCATGGCGGCGCTGACGTCTTCGAACCGCTGCAGGGCCGAGCGGGTCTCGGCCACCGCCTCCTCCACGTTGCCCCGGACGTCCTTGGTCTCGTCCAGCTCGGGCTCCTGCATGAGGATGCCGACCGTGGAGCCCGGGGCGAGCGTCGCGTCGCCGTTGGAGGGCTGGTCGAGCCCGGCCATGATCCTCAGCACGCTGGACTTGCCCGCCCCGTTGGGCCCGACCACGCCGATCTTCGCGCCCGGCAGGAACGCCAGCGTGACGTCATCGAGGATGACCTTGTCGCCGTGCGCCTTGCGCACCTTGCGCATCGAGTAGATGTACTGCGCCATGCTGCTTGGAACTCCCGTCGCCTGATAACCCGTCCAGTGTCCCAGGCCGCGGGCCGGAGGTCACACGGCGGCTCCGGCGAGCGCCGGCGCGTCCTCCGCCGCCACCGACGGCATGGCGGCCTCGTCGCCGGACGGCTCGTCCGACCCGGTCCCGGCCGGCCGTGGAGACCGGCGGAAGACGGCGGTCCCGCGGGCCAGGTCGGGCCCGATCGCCACCGCTTCGAGCTCGCAGGTGGACCTGACCTGCCCGTCCTTCTCGTACGTCCTCGTGGAGAGCCGGCCGGTCACCACCACCGGGTCGCCCTTGCGCAGCGACGCCACCGCGTTGCCGGCGAGGGTCCGCCAGCAGGTGACACTGAGGAACAGCGAGCCGGCGTCCGACCACCGTCCGGTGGCCCGGTCCCAGCGCCGCGCCGTGGACGCGACCCGGAAACCGGCCACGTCCACGCCCGTCTCGGTGGTCCGCAGCCTCGGGTCGTCGACCAGGTTGCCGACCAGGGTCACGCTCGTCTCGTTCATGTCATCGCCTCCTCGGGCCGCCGCCGCAGGGCGCGGCGGCGCTGCCCCGCACGCTCGCGGCTGACGCAAGCCCTGGGAAGCCGGCGGAGGCAATCTGTGGACAGCCGATCCGGCTGTGGACAGACGCCGACGCCGACGCCGATGGCGAGCGCCGTGACGGGCCGGCGCAGGGCCGGACGGAGCAGCAGCGACCACAGCCTGGACCGCCGTCCGGGCCGCATGGTCAGCCGGTGCACGAAAGCACCCGCGGCCGGTCCACCCACGGGTTCAGCGCGGCGAGGACCGCCGGCAACACGGTGATCGAGCCCGGCACGGCCGCCGCGACGACGACGACGAGGATCGCGCCCACCGCGAGCGAGCTGAAGACGGCGCTCCCGGTGAGGATCATGCCGGCCGTCGCGACCGCGACGGTGCCACCGGAGACGACCACCGCCCGCCCGGACGTGGCCGCCGCGACCTCCACGGCGTCCGGCGCCGTACGCCGGAGCCCGCTCCTCGCGCGCCCGCCGGACGTAGCAGAGCGAGTAGTCGACACCGACCGCCGCCGGTGGGGTTTGCCCCACCCCGGGCCGGCCGGGTGGCCGGATGGGAACTGTCAGAGGGCGTCCCTACGGTGGGTCCAGACGGGTTCCGGACGGAGCCCGCACGGTGCGGACCGCGGTACGGTCCGGTGTGGACGGAGGCGGCGGTGACGGCGCACGCAGAGCAGGCGGACGGGGTCGCCGACCCCGGGCCGGCCGGCCCGCGCCTCGCGCTGCGGGAGCTGGTCGGCGCCGACGCCTGGCTGACCACCACCCACCTGCTCCTGGGCCTGTGGATCGGCGTCGTGGCCTTCGTCCCGACGGTCGTGCTGCTGTCCCTGTCGGTCGGGCTGCTGCCGCTGTTCCTGCTCGGGGTGCCGCTGCTCGGCGTCACGCTGTGGATCACCAGGCTGCTGGCCCGGCTGGAGCGGGGCCGCTTCCGGCTGGTGCTCGGCATCGACATCCCGGAGTCCCAGCCGCGGCGGCTGCCCGGCAGCCTGATCGACCGCCTGCGCACCCGGATCGGCTCGGCAGCCGGCTGGCGCGAGGTCGGCTACCTGCTGCTGCGGCTGCCGCTCGGTGCCGTCCAGTTCGGACTGACCATCGTCTTCTGGTCGGTGCCGGTCGCGCTGCTCACCTTGCCCATCTACAACTGGGCGCTGCCCAACGGCGGAGCCGCGCTCGGCTTCGGCATCACCGTCCGGTCCTGGTGGTCCACCTTGCTGGTCGGCGTGCTCGGCCTGGTGCTGCTGGTGCTGGCCCCGCGGCTGGTCCGGTGGCTGGGGCTGGTCGACGTCTCCTTCGCCCGGCGGATGCTCGGGCCGAGCGGGGAGCTGGCCGCCCGGGTCGGGGAGCTGGAGCGCAGCCGGGCCCGGGTGGTCGACGCGGCCGAGCGGGAGCGCCGCCGGATCGAGCGCGACCTGCACGACGGTGCCCAGCAGCGGCTGGTCGCGCTGGCGATGAACCTGGGCCGCGCCAAGGCGCGGTACGACCAGGACCCGGAGGCCGCCCGCGCGCTCATCGACGAGGCGCACGCGGATGCGAAGCAGGCACTCGCCGAGCTTCGGGACCTGGCCCGCGGACTGCACCCCGCAGTGCTGGCCGACCGCGGCCTGGACGCCGCGCTGTCCGCGCTGGCCGCCCGCTCGCCGGTGCCGGTCACCGTCGAGGTCGAGCCTGACGGCGGGTCGGCGGGCCGTCCGTCCCAGGTGGTGGAGGCGATCGCCTACTTCGTGGTCGCCGAGGCGCTGACCAACGTCGCCAAGCACTCCCGGGCGTCCCGCGCAGCGGTCGTCGTCCGCCGGCTCGACGGGCTGCTCCGCGTCGTCGTGACCGATGACGGCGTCGGCGGCGCGGACGCTGCCCGCGGCACCGGCCTGCGCGGCCTGGCCGACCGGGTGTCCGGAGTGGACGGCCGGCTGTTCGTGGACAGCCCCGCCGGGGGACCCACCGTGCTCACCGTGGAGCTGCCATGCGCGTCGTGATCGCCGAGGACTCCGTCCTGCTGCGGGAGGGTCTCGCCCGCCTGCTCGACGAGGCCGGCTTCGAGGTGGTGGACGCTGTCGGCGACGGCGAGCAGCTGCTCCGCTCGGTCGGCGACCATCGGCCGGACGTGGTGGTGGCCGACGTCAGGATGCCGCCGACCCACCGGGACGAGGGACTGCGCGCCGCGCTGGTGATTCGGCAGCGGTGGCCGGAGACCGCCGTGCTGGTGCTGTCGCAGTACGTCGAGGAGCGGTACGCGACGGAGCTGCTGGCCGGCGAGACCCGGGGCGTGGGCTACCTGCTCAAGGACCGCGTCGCCGAGGTGGACGAGTTCACCGAGGCGCTGCGCCGGGTCGGCCGCGGCGGCACCGCGCTGGACCCGGAGGTGGTGTCCCAGCTGCTCGCGCGCGGTCGCCGCCGTCCGCTGGACGCGCTGACCCCCCGGGAGCAGGACGTGCTCAAGCTGATGGCCGAGGGCCGGTCCAACGGCGCGATCGCCGCTCACCTGGTCGTCACCGAGGGCGCGGTCGAGAAGCACGTGAGCAGCATCTTCACCAAGCTCGGGCTCGCCCCGGCCGAGGGCGGCCACCGCCGGGTGCTCGCCGTCCTGTCCTATTTGGAGGGTCGATGACCGTCGGCTCGACCCGGCAGCGGGGTTCGCAACCAGCCCCGCTGAGCTCGGCCCGCCGCTGGGTGCTCGCCGTCGGCGTGCTGCTTTCCGTCGCGGCGATCGCCTGGGGCGTGCTGCTGCTGGTCAACCTGCTCGGCCGGACCACGGAGGACCGGAGCGCGACGCTGCCGGCCACCGGAGGCCAGCTGATCCTGTCGAGCTCCGGCGGCGGCATCCGGGTCGCGGTCGGGGACGTGACAGACATCCGGGTGGTCAGCCACTTGGTGTACGGGTTGTCCGCGCCGCGGCTGCGCCAGGACGCCGGGCCGGGCGGCGTGCGCCTGGCTGCGTCCTGCCCGTGGTATTCGAGCCTCTGCTCGGTGACCTACGAGATCACCCTGCCGACCGGGATGGCGGTCCGGGCGGAGAGCTCGGGCGGCTCGATCAGCGTGCGCGGGGTGACCGGCGCGGTGGACACCAGCAGCTCCGGCGGACCGATCACGGTCTCGGAGACGACCAGCAGCATTCGCGCGCACAGTTCGGGAGGCAGCGTGACCGTCACCGCGTCGACCGGCGCCGTCGACCTGGACTCGTCCGGCGGCGGCATCGTGGGCACCGGCCTGCGCGGCGACCGGGCACGCGCCGAGTCGTCCGGCGGCAGCGTCCGGCTCGTCTTCGACGCCCCGCCCCGGCTGGTGGAGGCAAGCAGCAGTGGCGGCGGCGTCGAGGTGCGGTTGCCCCGGGTGGACGGCGGCTACCGGGTGGACGCCACCTCCAGCGGCGGCGGCCAGGTGGTCGACGTGCCGACGGACCCCGCCTCGACGCGGCGGGTGACAGTTCACTCCAGCGGCGGGGACGCCCGGGTGCTGTCCAGCGACGCCGGTTGAGCGAACCGCTCGCCGCGATCCGCCGGGTCCCGCGGCCAGGCCGAGCCGGGACGCGGGCCGAGACCAGCCGGTCGAGCCGGTCATCGCAGCACCGGGCATTCCCCTCCCCGATGGTCGGATTCGGTTCCGGTTGGACCGTCATCCGACCCGCTCGATGGAGCGCCCGCGCCCGCTACCCGAATCAAGTCATGTCCGTACTACATGCTGTCCGCATGCTTCTCATGGTGATTGACCGTTTCCGACCCTTGGCATAGATTCGGCCGGACGGGCGAGATTGGGTCGCGAGGAGCCTTGATGAGCGCGCCGGCCGGTCCGCAGGCGCCTCACCCGCCGCTGCCCGGTTCCCGACCCTCGACCGGCGCGCCGCGACAACCGAACGGCCGCGTCCCCACCGGCAAGGCCCCCACGCAGGACCTCGCCGACCGGGAGACCACCGACCGGGACACCACCGACCGGGACACCACCGACCGGGACACCACCGACCCGTACTGCCTGTCCGCCGGCGCGGCGGACGAGCTGCTCGCCGACGCCCCCTGGCGCCGTTTCGCCGTCCTCGGCGACGGCGTGGTGGACGGCCGCGGCGACAGCACCCCCGGCTACCGGGACATCGGCTGGGCCGACCGCGTCGCCGGCGCCCTCGCCCGGCGCCGCGGCACCCCGGCCGACTTCGCGTACTGCAACCTCGCCGAGCGCGAACGCCGCACGGCCGAGATCCGTACCGGCCAGCTGGCTCGGGCGCTGGCCTTCCGGCCCGACCTCGCGCTCGTGGTCGCCGGCAGCAACGACGTCCTCCGGCGTGACTTCGAGCGCTGCGACGATGTGCTGGCCGACTACGACGCAATCGTGACCGCCCTGCAGGCAGCCGGTGCCGACGTGGTCACGGCGACGATCTTCGACGTCACCCGGTCGCCGCGGGTGCCGGACGACCGCAAGGCCCCGCTGCACCGCCGGCTGGACCACCTCGCCGGCCGGATCCGGCTGGTCGCCCGGGCGCGCCGCACCCTGCACCTCGACCTCGCCGGCCACCCGGCGGAGCGGGAGCCGGACGTCTACGGCCGGGACATCCGCTTCGCCACCCGCCGCGGCCAGGCCATCGGCGCCGCGGCGCTCGTCCGCCGCCTCGGCCGGCACCTCGGCACCACTGCCGGCTAGGCTGCCACCTTCCGCAGCACCAACCGCTCCAGGTCCCCGTACGTCCGCAGCGACGCCAGCTCGTCGTCGGTGATCCGCAGCGAGAAGCGATCCTCCAGTGCCGTGGCCAGCTCGATCCCGGCCAGCGAGTCGAGGCCCAGGTCCTCGCTCAGCGAGGTGTGCTCGGTGAGCTGCTCCCCGTCCACCTCCAGGTGCTCCGCGACCGCGGCTCGCACCTCGTCCACGCGGCTCATCCACCCTCCTGGCCGGTCCTGGCCGGCTCCGCTGCCGTCCGGAACCGATTCTGCCGGGTACCGCCGCCGTGCGCGCGTCCGGCCCGGCCCACCCGGCAACGGCGGCCACCCCGCCGGCCGGTCGGCGGCCACCCGCCGATGGCCGGCACCGACGACCGCGCCGGTCAGTCGCCGGTCGGCTCCGGGACCGACCGGCGGACCACCACGACCGTGCAGGACGCGTTCCTGAGGGTGTCGTCGCTGACCGACCCGACCAGCCAGGCGGCCAGCCGGCCATGCGGCCGGGAACCGATCACCAGCATGTCAGCGCTGCCGCAGAAGGACAGCAGCGCCCGGCCGGGCGGTTTGTGCATCGCGTGCACGGCCACCTCGCAGGGCAGCCCGTCCGGGAACTCCTCGGCGATGATGTCCCGCAGCTTGCGCTCGGCCTGCTCCTGGAAGGCGTCCAGCGGCGGGGCGACCCCGCCCCACTCCCCCGGCGGCCGGGGCTCGGTGGACACCTGCCATCCGTAGACGACGTCGAGCGGGCAGCCGCGCAGCGCCGCCTCCCGGGCCGCCCAGTGCAGGGCCTGCCGGGACAGCGGCGAGCCGTCCACTCCGACGACGATGTGCCCGTACGCCGGCGCGCGGTCCATCGAACCTCCGCAGGGGATCGACCAGGGTGTCGGGACGGTACTACCCAGCGGTGAGGCCAGGGCTTCCGCAAGTCGGGGTACGGCACGCCGATCGTGGCCCCGTCCGGGCCCGGAGAGGACGACAGAGCGCCGGTCGGCCGAGTCCGCCCGGGCTCTCGACACGCTGTCCTCCCCGCGGCACCCGCCGTGCCCGGTCGTGGTGCTGCCCACCGACGCCGACCGGGCGCAGCCGGTCGGCCCACTCGTCGAGGGCCGTCCCTGTGGGCCGCCCGGGGGCCGCCCCTGGCAGCCGCCGGAGGGCCGTCCCGGAGGGCGAAGTGCTCTGGTGCATCTCACCCGGGACGGGGAAGGCTACGGCTGACCGACTCGGGGAGGATCCGTGACCACAGGCATCTCCGCCGCGCCCGCGGCCCAGCGTCCCGCACCGGACGACGACCGGCTGCGACTGCTGAACGCGTGGTGGCGCGCGGCCAACTACCTGTCCGTAGGGCAGATCTACCTGCTCGACAACCCGCTGCTGCGCGAGCCGCTGCGACTCGAGCACGTGAAGCCGCGGCTGCTCGGGCACTGGGGCACGACGCCGGGACTGACGTTCCTCTGGGCGCACCTCAACCGGGCGATCGTCGAGCGGGACATCCAGATGCTGTACGTCACCGGGCCGGGGCACGGCGGCCCGGGCGTGGTGGCCGCGGCGTACCTGGAGGGCACCTACAGCGGGCTCTACTCCTCCGTGACCGAGGACTACGGCGGGCTACGCCGGCTCTTCCGCCAGTTCTCCTTCCCCGGCGGGATCCCCAGCCACGCGGCACCGGAGACGCCCGGCTCGATCCACGAGGGCGGCGAGCTCGGGTACTCGTTGATGCACGCGTACGGCGCCGCCTTCGACAACCCGGACCTGGTCGTCGCGTGCGTCGTCGGCGACGGCGAGGCGGAGACCGGGCCGCTGGCCACCTCCTGGCACTCGAACAAGTTCCTCGACCCGGTGACGGACGGCGCGGTGCTGCCGATCCTGCACCTCAACGGCTACAAGATCGCGAACCCGACGGTGCTGGCCCGGATCCCGGAGCCGGAGCTGCTCGACCTGATGCGCGGCTACGGCTACCAGCCGTACCTGGTGGAGGGCGGTTTCGACGGCGAGGACCCGATGGCGGTGCACCACCGGATGGCCTCCACACTGGACGAGATCCTGGACCGGATCGCCTCGATCCAGCACGAGGCCAGGTCGGCCGGGTCGACCGGGCGTCCACTCTGGCCGATGCTGGTGCTGCGCACGCCCAAGGGCTGGACCGGTCCGCGGGAAGTCGACGGCGTCCAGGTCGAGGGCACCTACCGCTCACACCAGGTGCCGCTGGCCGAGCTGAAGACCCGGCCGGACCACCTGGCACAGCTGGAGGACTGGCTGCGGTCGTACCGGCCGGAGGAGCTCTTCGACGACGAAGGCCGGCTGCGGTCCGAGCTGGCCGCGCTCTCCCCGACCGGCGAGCGCCGGATGAGCGACAGTCCACACGCGAACGGCGGGCTGCTGTTGCGGGACCTGCGGCTGCCGGACTTCCGGGAGTACGGAGTGGACGTTCCGGCGCCCGGTCGCGGGCTGGCGGAGGCGACGAAGGTCCTGGGCACATGGCTGCGGGACGTCATCCGGCTCAACCCGGCGACGTTCCGGATCATGGGTCCGGACGAGACCGCGTCCAACCGGCTGACCCCGGTCTTCGAGGCCACCGACCGGGTCTGGGAGGCGGGGGTGGAGGCCAACGACGACCACCTCGGCCCGCGCGGCCGGGTCATGGAGGTGCTGTCCGAGCACCTGTGCCAGGGCTGGCTCGAGGGTTACCTGCTGACCGGGCGGCACGGCCTCTTCAACTGCTACGAGGCGTTCATCCACATCATCGACGCCATGTTCAACCAGCACGCGAAGTGGCTCGAGTCCACTCGGGACATCCCATGGCGGCGACCGATCGCCTCGCTGAACTACCTGCTCTCCAGCCATGTCTGGCGGCAGGACCACAACGGGTTCTCGCACCAGGACCCGGGCTTCATCGACCACGTCGTCAACAAGAAGGCCGAGATCGTCCGCGTCTACCT
>JBJMII010000055.1:0-31805 GCA_045806925.1 Mycobacteriales bacterium | reverse complement strand
TACGGCGCCGGGGCCGACGACGGGCCGGCCGGCGCGGCCACCGGTGCGGGCCCCGGTGCGGGCCCCGGTGCGGGCCCTGGTGCGGGCCCTGGTGCGGGCGCTGCCGCGGTCACCCCGGACACCGCCGCGGCGACCCGCCGGGCGGCCTGGCTCAGCGCGTTCAGCAGCCGCAGCACGGCCGGGTCGCTCGCGACGCTGCGGCGCACCACGGCGGTGACCGTCCGGCGCAGGCCGACGTCGACCGCGGTGAGGAACCGTACGCCGTCCACCGGCACCGGCACCGAGCTCGCCGGCACCAGCGCAACCCCGACCCCGGCGGCGACCAGCGCGAGCGCCAGCCCGTCCTCGGCGGCGTGCCCGACCAGCTGCGGCTCGAAGCCGACGCTGGCCGCGGTCCGCTCCAGCGCGGTGAGCGCGTCGCCGCCGACCGACCCGCCGATCCACTTCTCCGCGGCCAGGTCGGCGAGCCGGACGCCGGCCCCCGCGGCCGGGTGCCGGGCCGGCACCGCGATCAGCAGCGGCTCGGTGAGCAGCTCCCGCCGCTCGGTGTCCGCGTCCGCCCGCCTCGGCACCGCCGCGAACTCGCCGACCACCACGGCGTCCAGCCGCTCGGCGCCGAGCGCGAAGGCCCGCTCGTCGGCGAGCTGCTGCACCCGCAGCTCCAGCTCCGGCGCGGTGGACCGGAGGGTGGCCAGCGCGTCCGGCAGCAGTGCGCGGCCGGCGGCAGCGCCGATGCCGACCCGGAGCACCCCGGCGGCGCGAGCGGCGACCGCGGCGGCGTCGGACTCGGCCGCCTCCAGCTGGCCGATCAGCCGGCCGGCGTGCACGGCCAGCCGGCGCCCGGCGGGCGTCAGCCGGTCACCCTCGGTAAGGGTCAGGCCCAGCTCGCGCTCCAGCCCGGACAGCTGCGCGGCGGCGTCCCTGGCCGGCGTCCCCAGCGCCCGCGCCGCGGCGGACAGCCCTCCGTGCTCGGAGATCGCCAGCAGGAAGCGGAGTCGACCCACATCGAGCATGGGAGGCAGGCTAACGGCCTCGGCAGGCGCTGTGGGCACCTCGGCCGGGCCGAATGTGCCGATCGCGGCCGGTTCCGGCTCGAAGATCACCTACCGTACGTGAGTGGCTCCGGTCGGTTCGAGATCGATGTGATCGTCGTCACAGTCGTCCGGCGTTCGCCGTCTCGTACATCCCGTCCAGCACGTCCTTGTAGCGGCGCTCGACCACCCGGCGCTTGACCTTCATGCTCGGGGTCAGCTCGCCGGCCTCGACAGTGAGGTCGTGCTCGAGGATCCGGAAGTCCTTGATCGTCTCCCACCGGGCGAGCGTGCTGTTCAGCTCCTTGACCGCGGCCGCCACGACCGCCCGAACCTCCGGGTGTCGGGTCAGCTCGGCCGGGTCGGTCTCCGGCACGCTGTTCGACCTCGCCCAGAGCACCAGCGCCTCCGGGCCCATGGTGACCAGCGCGGTGCAGTAGTTCCGGCCGTCACCGTGCACCACGAACTGGCTCGCCAGCGGGCAGAGCACCGGGAAGGCGATCTCGATCGGCTGCGGCGCGACTTACTTGCCGCCGGACGTCTTGATCAGGTCCTTCTTCCGGTCGGTGATCCGGAGCTGCCCGTCCTCGTCGAGCGTGCCGACGTCGCCGCTGTGCAGCCAGCCGTCCTCGTCGATGGTCTCCGCGGTGACGTCGGGGAGGCCGTGGTAGCCGCGCATCACGCCGGGACCGCGCAGCAGCACCTCGCCGTCGTCGGCGATGCGAGCCTCGGAGCCGGGCAGGGGCGCGCCCACGGTGCCGAAGCGGACGGTCTCCGGCACATTGACGCTGATGGCCGCCGAGGTCTCGGTCAGCCCGTAGCCCTCCAGGATCAGCAGGCCGGCGGCGTGGAACCAGCGGGACACCTGCGGGGACAGCGGCGCGCTGCCGGAGATGAAGACCCGGATCCGGCCGCCGAAGCGGCCCCGCAGCTTGGCCAGCACCAGCTTGTCGGCGAGCGCGTGCTGCGCCGCCAGCACCGGGCCCGGCCTGCGGCGCTGCTGCTCCAGCTCGGAGACCTTCCGGCCGACGCCGAACGCCCAGCCGAAGAGCCCGGCCCTGACCCCGCCCTGCGCGGCCAGCGTGCTGACCACCCGGCTGTGCATCTTCTCGTAGATCCGCGGCGGGCCGACCATCAGCGTCGGCTGCACCACCGGCAGGTTGTCGATGATCTTGTCGACCCGGCCGTCCACCGCGCTGGCGAAGCCGATCTGCAGCTGCGTCGCGATCAGCATCTTGCCCAGCGAGTGGGACAGCGGCAGCCACATGTACTGCAGGTCGTCGGACCGGACCAGGCCGAGCCGGTCGGCCGCGATGCCCTCGTACAGCCAGTTGTCGTGCACCAGCCGGACGCCCTTGGGCTTGCCGGTGGTGCCGGAGGTGTAGATCAGGGTGGCCAGCGTCTCCGGGCCGACCCGGTCCACCGACCGGCGGACCGCGTCCGGGTCGTCGGCGAGGTGCGCGCGGCCGCGCTCGGCCAGCTTCGCCAGCGACAGCGAACCGTTCCCGCCGGCACCGGACTCGTCCATGGTCACGACGGTGCCCAGGTCGGGCAGGTCCAGGCCGCGGACCAGCCGCAGCCTGGTGGCGTCCTCGACGACCGCCACGACCGCGCCGGAGTCGGCCACGATGTGCCTGACCTCCTCCGGCAGCGCGGAGGGGTAGATGGCGGTGGTGGCGGCGCCGGCGCAGTTGATCGCGAGGTCGACGAGGATCCAGTCCAGCCGAGTGGTGGCGAGCAGCGCGACCCGGTCCTGCGGGCGGAGCCCCAGCGACAGCAGCCCGGCGGCCAGCTCGCTGACCCGGCGCCCTGTCTCCGCCCAGGTCAGCGACTCCCAGCGCTCGGTCCCGCCCCCGCCCGGCACCGGGTGCCGGAAGGCCTCCCGGTCCGGCGTCGCGGCCACCCGGTCCAGCAGCAGGTGAGCCACCGACCGCGCCCGCACGATCTCCTCGCCGCTGGACTGCATGGTCACCGCTGACCTCCCTCTCCGCCCGCCGCCAGGTTGCCAGAACCGGAGCCCGGGAGGGTCGCCGCCCGCGCGGCACGCGGACGGCAGGCGGCCAGGAGCCCACGGGGGGAGGCTCCTGGCCGCGCGCGGATGGTAGCGGTAGGACGGCGGGGGCGCACCTGGAGCCGTGTGGTGTCGGCGCGTCCTGGGCAGTACGGCAGGGGACCGGCCCGGCGGAAGGACCAGAAGGATGCTCTTCGTACTGCTGCGCACCCGGATCAGGGCCCTCGTGGTGACGCTGCTGATCGGCCTGGCGGCACCCCGGATCGCGCGGGTGCTGCGCGGCTTCGGTCAGCGCCGCAGCCGGGCCGGCGGTGGGCTGCTGACCACGACGGTGCCACTGGAGGCGGCCGACCTGCTGGACAAGGTCGCGATCTGGGCGCGGCCGCCGCGGAAGGAGCGCCGCCGCCGGCGGTGAGCGCCGCCGCCGAGCCTGTGTCGACATGCGGTCACGCCACCCCGACCGTATATCGACAGTCCTGCGGCGCTCTGTCTTCGGTGGGCTAGGCGGCGGCGCTCAGTCCTCGGTGGGTACGCGGGGGCGCTCAGTCCTCGGTGGGGTACGCGGCCGGCAGCGCGATCGCGGTGACCAGCAGCCCGCCGCCGACCGCGTACCGTCCCGGGAGCACCGGCACCTCCCGGCCGCCGACCGGCGGCAGCCCGGGCACCAGCAGCTCGGCGGTGAACGTGCCGCGGGCCGGGTCGGGCCCGGGCGCGAACTCCAGCCGGGCGTCCTCGAAGCCCAGCCAGCACCGGGCCAGCGGGAACCACGCCTTGTAGACGCTCTCCTTCGCGGAGAAGAGCAGCCGGTCCCAGTGCACCCCGGCCGGCAGCTGCCGCAGCCGCACCCGCTCGGCCGGCAGCGAGACCCGGGCCAGCACCCCGTCCGGCAGCCTGTCGTGCGGCTCCGCGTCGATGCCGACGGTGGCCACCTCGTGCGCCCACGCCACCGCCGCCGCGCAGTAGCCCGCGCAATGGGTCAGGCTGCCGACCACTCCGGGCGGCCACAGCGGCTCCCGCTTCGCCCCGGACAGCAGCGGCGCCGGCGGCAGCCCGAGCCGGGCCAGCGCCCGCCGCGCGCAGGTCCGCCCGGTGGTGAACTCGGCCCGCCGCTTCGCCACCGCCCGGGCGACCAGCGCCTCCTCCTCCGGCAGCAGGCCCTCGCCGGGCAGCGGCCCGCGGGAGTCCACCACCGTCACCGCCGGCGGCAGCAGCTCGGCGATCACCGCCGCACCCGGGACGCCGGCCAGATCGGCGAGTCCGGCTCGACCTCGGGCGCCGGGGTCGGGAAGACGTCCCGGAGCACGCCGCGGCGCAGCTGGTGCCGCCGCCACTCCCGCGGGTAGCCGATCGAGACCTCCTCGAACCGGACGCCGGCCTCCCAGGTGGTCCGCGGGATGTGCAGGTGCCCGTAGACCACCGCGGCGGCGCCGAAGCGGGTGTGCCAGTCCGCGGTCCGCTCCGTCCCGCACCAGATGGCGAACTCCGGGTGCCGCAGCACCAGCGTCGGCAGCCGGGTCAGCGGGAAGTGGTTGACCAGCACGGTCCGGGTGCCCGGCGGCAGCGCGGCCAGCCGGGCCTGGGTCGCCGCCAGCCGGGCGTGGCACCAGGCCGGCCGGTCCGGCCACGGGTCCGGGTGCAGCAGGAACTCGTCGCTGCACACCACGTTCGCCGCGTACGCGACCTGGAGCGCCTCCTCGGCCGTCGCCAGGCCCGGCATCCGGAAGCTGTAGTCGTAGAGCAGCAGCATCGGCACCAGCGCGACCGGCCCGCCCGGCCCGGTCCAGGTGACGTAGTCGTCCTCCGGGGTGACCACGCCGAGCCGCCGGCACAGCCTCACCAGGTGCTCGTACCGCTCCTGCCCGCGCAGCTGCACCGGGTCCTTCGGCGGGGTCCACAGGTCGTGGTTGCCCGGCGCCCAGACCACCCGCTCGAAGCGGCTGGCGAGCAGGCCCAGCGCCCACTCGATGTCCTCCACGGTCTCCGCGACGTCGCCGGCGACGACCAGCCAGTCACCAGGCGCCCGCGGGACCAGCCGCTGCTCGACCAGCCGCCGGTTCTCCGCGTACGCGACATGCAGGTCGCTGGTCGCCCAGAGCCGCCCACCCTCCATGGACCGACCCTAACCGGGCACCGCGGGCCGGTCCGAGTCAGCCGCGGTCGGCCATCGGCACGTACGCGCGCTCCTCCGGACCGGTGTAGAGCTGCCGCGGCCGGCCGATCTTGGTCTGCGGGTCGTCGATCATCTCCCGCCACTGCGCGATCCAGCCGGGCAGCCGGCCGATCGCGAACAGCACGGTGAACATCCGGGACGGGAAGCCCATCGCCCGGTAGATCAGCCCGGTGTAGAAGTCGACGTTCGGGTAGAGCTTGCGGGAGGTGAAGTAGTCGTCGGACAGCGCGACGCCCTCCAGCTCGACCGCGATGTCCAGCAGGTCGTCCCGCTTGCCCATCGCGGACAGGACCTGGTCCGCGCTGCGCTTCACGATGGCCGCGCGGGGGTCGTAGTTCTTGTAGACCCGGTGACCGAAGCCCATCAGCCGGACCCCGGCCTGCTTGCTCTTCACCTTCTGCACGAACGCGGTCACGTCCCCACCGTCGGCCCGGATGCGCTCGAGCATCTCGATGACCTCCTGGTTTGCTCCCCCGTGCAGCGGTCCGGACAGCGCGTGGATGCCGGCGGAGACGGAGGCGAAGAGGTTCGCCTGGGCCGAGCCGACCAGCCGCACGGTGGCCGTCGAGCAGTTCTGCTCGTGGTCGGCGTGCAGGATGAACAGCTTGTCCAGGGCGTTGCACACGGCCGGGTCCACCTCGTACGGCTCGGCCGGGAAGCCGAAGGTCATCCGCAGGAAGTTGGCCACTAGGCCGAGCGAGTTGTCCGGGTACAGGAACGGCTGCCCGACCGACTTCTTGTACGCGTACGCCGCCATCGTCGGCAGCTTGGCCAGCAGCCGCTGCGTGGACAGCTCCAGCTGGGCCGGGTCGGCCGGGTCGGCGTCCTCGTAGTAGGTGGACAGTGCCGACACCGCGGAGGACAGCACCGGCATCGGGTGCGCGTTGCGCGGGAAGCCGTCGAAGAAGCCCTTGAGGTCCTCGTGCAGCAGGGTGTGCCGGCTGATCTTGGCGCTGAAGTCGGCCAGCTGGGCCGCGGTCGGCAGCTCGCCGTAGATGAGCAGATGGCTGACCTCGGCGAAGGTCGAGTGCTCGGCGAGCTGGTCGATCGGGTAGCCGCGGTAGCGCAGCACGCCGGCGTCACCGTCGATGTAGGTGATCGTCGACGAGCACGCCGCGGTGTTGACGAAGCCCGGGTCGTACGTCACCAGGCCGCCCTTGCTCAGCAGCCCGCCGATGTCGACGCCCGGGGCGCCCTCCGTCGGGTAGACGAGGTCGAGTTCCTGCTCGGTGCCGTCCCGGTGGCGCAGGTTGAGCGTCCCGGCGGAGGTGGTCTCGGGCATGGTGGCGCCCCTCTCGACATGGTGCTGTAGCACGACCGTAATCGACCGGTCGCCCCCCGGCCGCAGCGACCCGGGTGACAGGTCCCCGCGGCTCCTGGTCCCGCAGCAGCTCCCGCTGATCGGCGTCCGAGTGCGCGTCCCACGCTTGGAGGACCCGCATCAGCTCGTTGAGCTCGGGCAGCATGGCGCGTTCACGCACTGTTGCGGACTCCGGCAACGGACGGGCCCTCATGGTGTCATCCCTGACGGCGCGGCGGAAGGCATGACCCCATCGGCTCCTGCTTCCGGGACGGAGCTGGGTGTGAGGTGGAGGCTGTTGCGCAGGGGTCGTTGGTGGGGATCGATCCAGGGTGGGGGTGGAACTGGGGGATGCCGTCGGGGGTGAGGGTGATCTGCCAGTCGCCGGTTTCGGCGAGGCGGTGATGGTGGCGGCAGAGTAGGACGCCGTTGGTCAAGGTGGTGGGTCCGCCGGTGGCCCAGGGCCGGATGTGGTGGGCGTCGCACCAGCCGGGCGGGCGATCGCAGCCGGGGAACGCGCAGCCCCGGTCACGCAGCACGAGCGCGCGGCGCAGCGGGCCGGTGAACAGGCGGCGGGCCCGGCCGAGGTCCAGGGGCTCGCCACGGCCGCCGAGGACGGCGGGGATGATCCGGGCGTCGCAAGCCAGCCGCCGCGCGGTGGTGGCGGAGATCGGGTTGCCGTCGTCGAGCATGCCGGCGCCGACTCCGGTACGCAGCACCTGGAGGGGGACGGTGACCACGACCTGCGGCGGCTCACCACCGGCGGCTGGGAGGTCGCCGGCGGCCACCGCGCGGCGGGCGAGCTGGACCAGCGCTTCGGCGCGGCGGCGGCCGGGGGATCGTGGGTCGGGACCGTCGGCCGCAGCCGGCCGCGGTGCGGCCAGCGGGTCCAGGGCGGCGCGCAGGGTGGCGCTGCCCTCTGCGTCCAGCCGGCCACGCAGCCAGCAGCCGTCCTCGCCGTCCGGGCTGAGTGACAGGTCCATGCGGCGCGCGGCCCGCTCCTCGGCGCGGGCCAGCGCATCGCCCTCCCGGGCATCGACCCGGTCCGGGTCGGCCACCGCCAGCAGCCGCCGGCCCAACCGGGACAGCAGCACCGGATCGAACCGGCCCGCCGCCTCGACCAGGTCCCGCTCCGCGTCCCGGCGCAGCGCCGGGTCGGCGGGCAGATCGGCGACCGTGCGGGTGATCACCGCGGCGTGCGCCAGCCCGATCCGGCCGTCCCGGCACGCCCGCGCGGTCGAGTGCAGGCCCGACCTCAAGCCGCGCGCGGTCCGCACGTAGCTGGCCGCCTCCGCCGGGGACAGCCGCAGCCGACCCCGCAGCCACCCCTCACTACTCGCCGCCCCGTCGGCGACCAGCGCCTCCCGCGCGTCCGCCTCCTCCACCAGTCGCAGCAGCACCGCCTGCGCCGCCGCCACCACCGCCCCCGCCTCGGCCACCAGCCCGGCCAACTGATCATCGGCCAACGACCACAACGAGCCGTCCGCCGCCTCGGCCGACGCCGCCCGCGCAGCCGCCATCGCAGCCTCCACCGGATGCTGCCGATCCACCACCACTGCGGTCATACCGGCACGGTACCGATCACCACTGACAATTTCGGGCATCGACCTCGATCCCAGCTCAGCCGGCTGGCGCAGGTGCGGGAGCCGGGGTTGTGCGGAGGCGGCCGACCCGGAGCCGGCCGAGCAGGGCGCGGTCGTCTCCGGGGCGGGCGGCTGGGTAGCCCCGCGGCGGAGGTGGGGACCGGTGCGGATCGTCGTGGTCGGCACGACCGGGAACGTCACCGGTGGCCGCGTCCAGCACCCGCCGGGCCGCCGCGACCAGCTCCGGGCCGCTGTCGTCACCCGGGATCAGCACCGCGTCCACGACCACCTCGTCACCATAACGGCCTGCCACGGACCGCTCGCGGCAGCTGCGTCGAATGGGGCCTACTGCCCGTTCCGTCCGGGCCGGTAAAGTGCCGGGGTGGACAGGCGCAGGGTCGTCATCGTCGGGGCCAGCGGTTCGATCGGCCGGCAGGCGCGGGAGGTGGTCGGCCGGTCCGACATCCTCGAGGTGGTCGGGCTGGCCGTCCGGAGTGACACCGGCACGCTGCTCGAGGCCGCCCGGGAGACCGGCTGCCGGGAGGTCGCGATCATGGACGGCGGGGCCCGGGACGCGTTCGCCGCGGCAGGCCTCCCGGCCGGCCTGACCGTGCACGCGGAGCCGGCCGCGCTGCTGGACGCCGCCCAGCCGGACGTGGTGCTCAACGCCGCCGTCGGGTCCGCCGGCCTGGCCTGGACGCTGGAGACGGTCGGCCGCCGGCTCGACCTCGCGCTGGCCAACAAGGAGTCGCTGGTCGCCGGCGGCCCGGTGGTGGCCCGGGTCATCCGGGAGTCCGGCGCGAAGGTGGTGCCGGTCGACTCGGAGCACTCCGCGCTGCACCAGCTGCTGGAGCTCAACCGCAACGTGCGGACGCTGACCATCACCGCGTCCGGCGGCCCGTTCCGCGGCCGGCCGTGGGCGGAGCTGGCGGACGTGACCGTGGCGGCCGCGCTCAAGCACCCCAACTGGGCGATGGGCCCGAAGAACACGCTGGACTCGGCCACCCTGGTCAACAAGGGGCTGGAGATGATCGAGGCGCGTTACCTCTTCGACTGGCCGGCCGACGACATCGAGGTGGCGGTGCAGGCGCAGTCGGTGCTGCACGCCGCGGTGACGCTCACCGACGGCACCCTCGTCGCCACGCTCTCGCCGCCGGACATGCGGCGCAGCATCTCGTACGCGCTGCACCACCCCGACAGCGTCGACATCGGGCTGGGGCCGGCCCGGGTGGCCGACCTCGGTCCGCTGGCCTTCGAGCCGGTGCCGCCGGACTTCCCCGCGGTTCCGCTGGCCAGGGAGGCGGTGCGGCTGGAGGACCGCGGCGGCACGGCGGCGTACAACGCGGCCAACGAGGTGGCGGTGGAGGCGTTCCTCGGCGGCGCGCTGGGCTTCACCGAGATCGTCGAGGTGATCGAGGCGGCGCTGGACCGGCTGCCAGCCGCCCCGGTGACCTCGGTCGAGGAGGTGCTCGCGCTGGACACGCAGGTACGGGCGATCGCCCGGGAGCGGGTGGGTGGGGTCCGCTGAGGGCGCACCGACCGGGCCGAGGCTCACCGAGGCTCACCCTCGGTGCGGGCGATGAGGAAGAAGGTTGTGCACAGAAGGGGTCCTGCGGACGAACAACGGCGTTCGTGCCGATCTGCGACCGAAATGGTGATCTCGCCAGGGTCGGTATAGCCTGCGTCACATGTGCTGCTCGACGCCGAGCCACGGGGTCGGCAGCTGACCAGCTGCCGCAGGGAGTTCGGCGATGGAACTTCGACAGCTCCAGTACTTCCACGCGCTGTCCGAGGAACTGCACTTCGGCCGGGCGGCGGCCCGGGAGCAGATCGGGCAGCCCGCGCTGAGCCTGCAGATCCTCAAGCTCGAGCGCGAGCTGGGGGTCCGGCTCTTCGACCGCACCAGCCGCAGCGTCCGGCTGACCTCCGCCGGCAAGATGCTGATCGAGCGGGCCCGGCTGGTGCTCAAGGAGGTCGAGACGCTCGTCTCCACCGCCGAGCTGGCCGCCAAGGGCGGCCGGGACTCGGTGCGGATCGCCTGCGTCGTCGACTGCGGGCCGTACCAGGACGTCCTGGATGCCCTGGACGCGTTCCGCGAGGAGTACGACGGCGACGTGGAGCTCGACGTGCACTCCGACTACGAGAGCGCGGTCATGGAGGGGCTGCGGCGCGGCAGCCTGGACATCGGGGTCAGCTGGCTCCCCTCGACGCTGCCGGACGGCATCGAGGCCGCCGGCCTGGTGTCGGAGCGGCTGGTAGCCGCCGTCCCGGAGGGCCACCCGTTCGCCCAGCGGGACTTCGTCACGGCGAAGCTGGTGGCGAGCGAGCCGCTGGTGCTGCCGCCGCGAGGCTTCACCCCGTCCTTCTGGACGGTGCTGCTGGTGCAGCTGTCCGGCTTCGCCGGCAGCGTCCCGCGGATCTCCTGCACCGAGCTGACGCCGCTGCGGATGGTCCAGGCGGTCGGCAGCGGCCGCGGGCTGGCGCTGCTGCCCGAGTCGCTCGCGGCCTGCCTGGACGTCGACGGCGTCCGGTACGTGCCCTGCGACCAGCCGCCGCTGTGCATCAACCTGGGAGTGCTGTGGCGCACCGAGTCGCCCACGCTGGTGCGCTCGGTCGTGGACCACCTGACCGGCAGCGGCCTCGCTACACCGCCGAGCGGGCCTGCCACAGCTCGGGGAAGAACCGCTTCTCCAGGGTCGCGGTCAGGTAGCTGACCCCGCTCGACCCGCCGGTCCCGGGCTTGCGGCCGATCATCCGCTCGACCATGTGCACGTGCCTGGTGCGCCACAGCGAGAACCCCTCGTCGTGGTCCAGCAGCGCCTCGGCCAGGACGATCTCCCCGGTGTGCCGCTGGGTGCGCAGCAGGTCCGGCAGGCCGGCCGGCCAGTCCGGCCCCACCAGCTGCTGGAAGGCGTCCCACAGGGTCGGCTCGGCGAGCCGGCGGCGGAGCCGGTCGCGCTCGGCGGCCGTGACCGTCACCCGGTCCAGGTACGTCGGGTCCTTCAGCCCGGAGAGGAACTCGATCTCCCGGAACTGCGCCGACTGGAAGCCGCTGGTCCCCTGGAACACGTCCCTGAACTCCGCGAAGCTGCCCGGGCTGATCGTCTCCAGGGTCTCCACCTGGGCGACCATCACCCGCTCCACGGCGACGACCCGGCGCAGACCGTAGAGCGCGCCCGGCACGTCCCGGTCGAGCATGCGGTCCCGGGCGTGTTCCAGCTCGCTGAGGATCACCTTGAACCACAGCTCGTAGACCTGGTGCGCGATCAGGAAGAACAATTCGTCGTGCTGGCCGGACAGCCGCTGCCTGAGGTCCAGCAGCGTGTCCAGCTGGAGGATCTCGCCGTACGTCGGGCGGCCCGCGGCACCATTTCCGGCCCGGTCCGCCCGAGTGGGCTCCAGCACTGCGGCCGAGGAATTCTGCGGGTGCGCTGACATCGTCTCCCCGGAAGCGGTCGATTCGATCGGAAAGGGAGTCCCATTGGCTCGGTCAATGACTCGTCGATGGTCTCCCGGTCGACTCCGACGTTACCCTGTAAATCATGGATATCACCAGTCGCGGGTGCGGTTTCCGGGGCGGTCCGGCTATTTCGGCTCCGGTGGCCGCGGACCCGGGTCACCCGCCCGAGCTGGCCCGGCTGACCCCGGTACCGGCCGGCGCCGGCGTGGCCGTGCTGGCGTACGGGGCCGGGCCGGACCAGGTCGGTGAGCTGTGGCCGGTCGACCGGCCGGGTCCGCACCCCGTGGTCCTGCTGGTGCACGGGGGGTACTGGCGCCGTCGGTACCGGCTGGACGTGATGCATGCGCTGGCGGCGGACCTGGTGCGGCGGGGGGTGGCGGTCTGGAACGTCGAGTACCGCCGCGTCGGCTGCCCGGGCGGCGGCTGGCCGGGCACGTTCGAGGACGTGGCCGCCGGCACCGACCTGCTCGCCGGGCTGGCCGGGCGGTTCCGGCTCGACCTGGACCGGGTCGCGGTGGTCGGGCACTCGGCGGGCGGTCACCTCGCGCTCTGGCTGGCGGCCCGGCACCGGCTGCCGGCCGGGTCGCCGGGTGCCGGGCCCCGGCTGCGGCCGCGCCTCGCGGTCGGTCTCGCGCCGGTCGCCGACCTGGCCGAGGCGGCGCGCCGGCGGCTGAGCGACGACGCCGTCGTCGGCCTGCTGGGCTGCCGGCCGGAGGAGCGGCCGGACGTGTACGCGCAGGCGTCACCGGTCGCGCTGCTGCCGACCGGCGTCAGCCAGCTCCTCGTGCACGGCACGGCGGACACCAGCGTCCCGGTCGACCTCAGCCACCGCTACCGGGCGGCCGCGTGCCGTGCCGGTGACCGGTGCGAGCTGGTCACGCCGGCCGGGGTGGACCACTTCGCGCTGATCGACCCGATCACCGACCTGTGGCGGTCGACCGCGGACGCGCTGCTGGCCGGGCTCGACCGGGGCGGCCCCGGCGCCGGTCCGGCTCAGGGATCGCTCGACAGCAGCAGCGCGGCCAGCGCGGCCGCACCGATCAGCGCGCCGACCAGCGGCAGCGGGCCGACCCCCGGGCCGCGCACGGCCAGGCCGCCGACCACCCCGCCGAGGCCGATGCCCACGTAGATCGCCGACGCGTTCAGCGCCAGCAGCAGCCGGCCCAGCTGCGGTGCGGAGGCGATCAGCCGGGCCTGCTGCGGGGGCGCCTGCATCCAGGTCCCGGCGCCCCAGGCCACCGCGACGACGGCGGCCGGCCAGCTCCGGCCGGGGCCACCGCCGAGGCCCAGCGCCCAGAGCAGCGCGAGCGCCAGCACCTCGATCACGAAGGCCGCCAGCAGGGTCCGGCGCGGGCCGAACCGGTCCACCCCGAGGCCGGCCAGGACGGTGCCGGCGATCGCACCCAGCCCGTAGGCGAACAGCAGCAGGCTGACCGCGCCCGCCGCCACCCCGAGACCGCGCTGCAGCACCGAGCTGGCGTACGTGTAGACGGCGTAGCTGCCGCCCACCCCGAGCACCGTCACCGCCAGGGTGACCGGGACGCCGCGGCGCCGGATGGCGAGCAACCGGTCGCGCAGCGGTACGGCCGGCTCCAGCGGGGTGGCCGGCACCGCGACCAGCACCGCGACCAGCGCCAGCACGGCGAGCGCGCTGACTCCGGCGAGCGTGACCCGCCAGCTGAACTGCTGGCCGACGACCGTCCCGAGCGGCACTCCGAGCACGGTCGCCACCGTGAGGCCGCCCGGGACCACCGACAGCGCCAGCCCGCGCCTGGACTCCGGCACCAGGCCGGCGCTCACGCTGATCGCGGTCGGGGTGTACAGCGCCGCGCCCGCTCCGGCGACGATCCTGGCCAGCATCGCCACCCCGAGGTTGCCGGCGAGCGCCACTGCCAGGTTCGCGACCGCGAGCACGCCCAGGCCGACCACCAGCAGGCGATGCCTCGGCAACCGGGCGGTCGCGGCCGCCAGCACCGGGGACAGCAGCGCGTACGTCAACGCGAACGCGGTCACCGTCTGCCCGGCCGCGGCCTCGGACGCGCCGAGCCCGGCGGCCATGTCCGGCAGCAGGCCGGCGACGATGTAGGCGTCGGTCCCGATCACCACCGCGCCGCCGCCCAGCACGAGCAGCCGCCGCCAGGTGGCGCTGCCGAGACCGGCCCGGCCGGTCAGCGTCATCGCAGCTTCCCCACCCCGGCCACCGCGGTCGTGCGGAGCGCCGGCCGCCGGTCGACCGCCCACACGACCAGCAGGCCGCCGCCGATCAGCAGGACGGCGAGCAGCGTGACCCCGACCACCGGGGACCCGGACATGGTGAGGGCGACGGCGATCACGATCGGGCCGACGAAGCCGCCGACCTTGACCGCTCCGGCGATCGAGCCGGAGCCGCGCGCCCGCACCTTCGTCGGGAAGATCTCCGCGCTGTACACGGTGAGCACGGCCACCGCCGCGTTCAGCGCGGCGATGAGCGCCACGACGAGGACGAGCACGGCGGCGTGGCTGGCGGTCCGGCCGAAGACGACCAGCCCGAGCATCGCCACCGCGGAGCCGACCGCTCCGACGGCGAGGCAGACCTCGGGACCGATCCGCCGGTAGAGCATCGCCCACACCAGCGTGAACGGGAGCGCGACCAGGGCCGCCCTGCTCAGCAGCGTGTTCGTGCCGCCGGCGGCGGCCAGGCCCTCGTGCATCAGCTCCGGCAGCCAGGTCATGAAGCCGAACTGGACCAGCCCGCAGGTGAAGCCGAAGGTCGCGACGGCGACCCAGATCCGGCGGCTGCGCCGCGGTGCCGAGGCGAAGGCCGGCCGGCCGGCCGCCGCCGCGGCGGCACCGGCCGGCGCCGGGACGAGCTCGACCCGCAGCCGGCGCATCATCCGGGCCGCGTCCTGCACCCGGCCGGTCATCAGCAGGAACCGCGGCGACTCCGGGATCGTGTAGGCCAGCACCAGGAGCAGGACGCCGGTCGGCAGCCCGACCAGCCACAGCACCCGCCACCCGAAGACCGGCTCCAGCAGCGCCGCCGCCGCGCTGGCCGCGAGGTAGCCGCCGGCCAGGCCGAACCCGCTGACGAACACGCCCAGCCAGCCGCGGTGCCGGTCCGGGGCGATCTCCGCCAGCAGCGAGAACACCACGGGCACCAGGCCGCCGGCGGACAGGCCCATGAGCAGGCACATGAGGAGGTTCCACCGGTACGTCGGCATGGTCCCGCAGACCGAGGTGCCGATGAACATGGTGGTGGCGAGCAGCATCGCCCCGCGCCGGCCCACCCGGTCGGCCAGGAACCCCCACAGCAGCGAGCCGAGCACGGTCCCGCCGATCCCCGCCATCGGCAGGTACGTCAGCTGCCCGGTGGCCAGGCCGTACTCGGTCTTCATCCCGGGCAGCACGAAGCCGATGGTCGCGGGCTTCATCGTGTCCACGACCAGCGCCAGCATGAGGATCACCACCCAGAGCCCGTCCTGGACGCCGAGCTTGCGGCCGGCCAGCGCCCGCACGGACGGCGCCGCCTGGTTCTCCGGAGCGCCCCGGGGGGTCCGCGGAAGCGATCCCCAGCCGGTGACCGCGAGCCCGACGACGATCAGTGCCATCCCGGCCGCCATCGAGGCGGCCATCGGCATCGGGTCGGTCGCCGGCATCGACGGGTCCGCCGACGGGTTCATCCCCATCGCGTCGAGCTTCTCGCCCCGCAGCAGCGGCCCCACGAAGGTGACCAGGTGAGCCAGGACGCCCAGCACGACGAGGACCAGGCCGGACCAGAAGACGCGCGGGGCGCCGAGGCCCGGCCAGCTCCGCCGGGCGCCCGGGGGCTCCGGCAGGTAACGCTCGAGGGTGCTCTGCTCAAGCCGGCTCATGCGGGTGACCTCCGAATTCGCGAACCGTGGTCACGAGCGGCCGGCGGAGAAGGCGAGCGGCTCGCCGACCGAACGGCGCCCGAGCTGGTCGGCGAAGAAGGCCCGCAGCGGCTCCGCGTGCTCCTCCCGGTGGTACGTCCGCATGTCCCGCCGGCTCCGCTCCTCGACGAACCCGGTCTCGCCCTCGTGGACGTACATGCCGAGCAGGTCCTCCAGGACGTGGTGCTCGGCCAGCTGCTGGCCGCCCCGGTAGAACCGCACGATCGGGTGCACGAACACGTTGGTGGTGGCCTGGTCGTGGCGCGGGTGCCGGTCGATCGCGAAGACGTCCCCGGACCAGCTGCCCCACTCGAAGTCGACGACGAAGTACTCGGAGTCGGCCTCCAGGCCGGACTCGAGCACGTACTCGCGGGGCAGCTCCTCGTAGTACGTCGCCGTCCCGGCGGTGGGGTCGAGCACGATCGCGTCGCACAGGTAGCCGAACTGGATCCACAGCGCGGAGGCGCCGCTGACCCGGCGGAGGACGGTGTCGGCCAGCACGTCCGGGTCCATCGGGTGCTGGGCGGTCTCCAGCGGCCGGCCTTCGTGCCGGTGCAGCAGCAGCCGGTGCAGGGTCCGCACGTTGTAGCGGAAGCCGGCGATGAAGGCGGACGAGGCCTGCTTGAAGTCGCGGCCCTGGCTGAGCGTGCCGCCGAAGAAGAGGTTCGGCACGTCGACGGACTCCCAGGTGGGCGTCATCCGCGGGTGCCGCCCCACCTCGTCGAACCTCGGCCGGATGCTCTCCTCGAAGATGCTGTCGTCGAACTGGAACCCGGTGCAGCGGATGACCCGGTCGTAGTGGAAGACCTCCCGCTCGCCGTCGGCGTGCACGTAGGAGACCGTGACCCGGAGGCGGTCGCCGACCCGCTCGATCCCCTCGATGGTGCAGTCGAGCACGCTGTGCAGGGTCTTGAGCTGGTAGCTGTCCAGGATCCGGGTGTACTGCGCCCGGACATGGCCGGAGTGCCGGGTCCGCCAGGCGAGCTGGACCGGCGTCGGGCTCGCCAGGTGGACGATCGCGGCCCGGTCGATGATGCTGTTGGCCACCTCGAATGCGGAGTTGCCCTTGCCGATGATCAGCACGCGCTGACCCTTGAACTCCGCCGGCTCCAGCGGGACCGTCTCGTAGCTCTCGGTCAGCTCGATCCCGGGGATCTCCGGGAGGTAGGCGCGGGACAGCCCGGTCGCGACCACGAGGTACCGGAAGCGGCAGACCTGCCCGGTGGAGCTGGTCACCACGAACCGCCCGTCGGCGTCCTTCGCCACCGTCCGCACGTCGAAGCCGAGCCGCATGCGCAGCTCGTAGCGCTTCGCGAAGTCGGCGAGGTAGCTCAGCACCTCCTCGCCCAGCGGGAACAGCCGGTCGCTGTAGCTCGGGAACAGGTGCTCGTACGAGTCGGTCAGCAGCGAGTTCCAGTCCCAGCGCATCTTCAGCTCGGGATCGTCGTAGATGCCGGCATCCCGGTTGAACGAGATGAGCTCACGCGACCGTGGATATTGTCGCCAGAACGCGCCCACCTCGTCAGCCCGATCGAGAATGAGATAGTCCTGGCCCGACTGCTGGAGGTAGTAGCCGAGCTGCAGGCCACCGGGTCCGGCACCGATAATCCCGAAGGTATGATCTGTCACAATTCCACGTCTACCCCAGCCGGACAAGGCCCGCAAGTCGTTCCGCGGCCAATCGATTGATTGGTTCCGTTGATAGGTCAGGCAAATTGACGGGGACGCGGACGCTAATATATCAATTGATCCGGACTGCTCGATCGGACCTGCGGGCTCAATGGCAGCGGAGGTGGCTCGATCATGCGTGGACGGCAGCGCGAGCGGGGGCTCTACATCGGGATGATGGCGGAGCACGCCGCGGAGCGGGACGGCGCGACCCGGATCCTGCTGGACCGGCCGGTGGCGTCGTTCCCGGACGCCGGCACCAGCATCACCGTCGCCGACCTGGCCCGGTTCACCGCGACGCTGGCCGACCGGCTGTACGCGGCCGGCGTCCGGGCCGGCGACCAGGTCGGCCTCTACAAGACCCACGACTTCGACATCGTCCTGCTGGCCTGCGCCCTCGGGCGGCTCGGGGCGGTGCCGGTGATGATCTCGCCGACCGTCGACGGCGACACCGTGGCCGCGATGCTCGCGATGCTGTCCCGGCCGCACCTGCTCACCGACGAGAGCACGATCGACCGGGAGCTCGCGAGCGTGCCGCTGGCCGACCTGACCGCGAGCGTGATCCTGGCGGCCGGGCGGCACCCGGGCGCCGCGTCGCTGCCGGAGATCGGGACCGCGCCGGCCCGACCGCCGGTCCGGCTGCACCCGAGCGCGCCGGCCATGATCAGCCACACCTCGGGCACCACCGGCGTGCCCAAGCTCATCGTCAACTCGGCCGAGACCCTGTGGCAACGCTTCCGCCCGCAGAACATGCTGGCCGGGCTGCTGCGGACCAAGGAGCCGGTCGGCTTCTGCCTGTCGTTCGTGCACTCCCGCCTCTACTCCGGCCTGGCCGTGGTGCTCGAACGCGGCCTGCCGGCACTGGTCGCCGCCGACCCCAGCCCGCCGGCGGTGGCGGACCTGTTCGTCCGGGACCGCCCGGGCCTGGTGGAGACCTTCCCGAACGCGTTCATCGCCTGGGAGGGGCTGGCCGAGGACCCGCGCGGGCCGCTGTCCAACGTCCGGTGCTACACCAGCACCTTCGACGCCATGCACCCGCGGACGATGGCGAAGCTGCTCAACGCCTCCCGGCGACGGCTCCCGATCTTCGTGCAGTTCTACGCGCAGAGCGAGATCGGCCCGATCGCGACCCGCTTCTACACCGCCGGGATCGGGAACCGGTCGGACGCCCGGTGCGTGGGCTACCCGCTGCCCTTCATGACCCACGTCCGGATCCGGAGCGAGCCGGGCACCCGGCCGTCGGCCCAGCAGCCGGGCGCGATCGAGGTGCGCAGCCGCGGCCGGGCGCTGACCTACCTGGGCCAGCAGGAGCGCTACGACCGGCAGCTCGACGGACAGTGGTGGCGGACCGGCGACGTCGGGTACCGCACCCGGCTCGGCTGCCTGCACATGCTCGACCGGGAGGTGGACCACATCCCCGCGGTGGCCAGCACACTGGCGCTCGAGGACATCATCCTGGCGCGGCTGCCCCAGCTCACCGAGGTCGTGATCATCCCGGGCGGGGACGGCCCGGCCCTGCCGGTCGTGTGCACCGAGCAGGACCGCCCGCTGGACCCGGCCGCCTGGCAGGAGGCGACGAAGGACCTGCAGGACCTGGCCGCCCCGCTGCACCGCCGGCTGGAGGACCTGCCCCGGACGTCGACCTGGAAGGTCAGGCGGCTGGAGCTGGCCCGGCAGCTGGCCGAGGCGCCCGATGGCGTACCGAGCGCCGAGCCGTCCGCGGTGCCAGGCCGGCGCTGACCCGCCGTCAGCGGTGATCGCCGACGCACGGTGACCCGCGACTGACCGATCCCGTACGCAGCTCCCGTACGCAGCCCCGTCAGCCTTCGCGCGGCGGGGCTGCGCCCTGTCTCGCCTGCCCGCGTCGGTGTCGTTCAGCAGCCCGCCGGCCTGCGCCCCCGCTCGGTGTCCGAGGGGGGACTTGAACCCCCACGCCCGTTGAAGGGCACTAGCACCTCAAGCTAGCGCGTCTGCCATTCCGCCACCCGGACCGGTGTGCCGGACCAGCTTACTCGGGCTGTCCGGGGCAGGCGAACCAGCCGATGGTAGGAAGGGCGGGTGACAACCGTGCCGACACCGGCACCGCCGACGGCCGAGGACGAGGTCGTCGAGCTGTGCACCGAGCTGATCCGGATCGACACCTCCAACCCCACCAGCGACGAGCGGGCGGCCGCCGAGTACGTCGCCGGCAAGCTGGCCGAGGTGGGCGTCGAGCCGACCTTGCTGGAGTCGGAGCCGGGCCGGGCCAGCGTGGTCGCCCGGATCGAGGGCACCGACCCGTCGCGGCCGGCGCTGCTGGTGCACGGGCATCTCGACGTGGTCCCGGCGGAACCGGGCGAGTGGACCGTGCACCCGTTCTCCGGCGAGCTGCGCGACGGCTGCGTGTGGGGCCGCGGCGCGGTCGACATGAAGGACATGGACGCGATGACGCTGGCGGTGGTCCGGGAGTGGGCCCGGACCGGGCAGCGGCCGCCGCGGGACGTCGTGCTCGCCTTCCTCGCGGACGAGGAGGCCGGCGGTGTGAAGGGGGCGCACTGGCTGGTCGAGCACCACCCGGAGCTCTTCGACGGCTGCACCGAGGCGGTCAGCGAGGTCGGCGGCTTCAGCGTGACGGTCCGCGACGACCTGCGGCTCTACCCGGTGCAGGCGGCCGAGAAGGGGATCGCCTGGCTGCGGCTGCTCGCCCGGGGCCGTCCCGGGCACGGCTCGATGCGGCACGACGACAACGCGGTCACCCGGCTGGCGGAGGCGGTCACCCGGATCGGGCGGCACCAGTTCCCGCTGGTGCTGACCAAGACGGTCCGCCAGTTCCTGGAGGCGCTGTCCGAGGCGTTCGGCGTCGACCTCGACCTGGACTCCGCGGACCGGGCGGAGATCGAGGCGCTGATCGCCCGGCTCGGCGGGCTGTCCCGGATGGTCGCCGCGACACTGAGCAACACCGCGAACCCGACCATGCTGGACGCCGGCTACAAGGCCAACGTGGTCCCCGGCGCGGCCAGCGCGGTGGTGGACGGCCGCTTCCTGCCCGGGCAGGCGGAGGAGCTCGCCCGGCAGCTGGAGGAGCTGGCCGGGACCGGGGTGGTGCGCGAGTGGATCCACCACGACCAGGCCGTGGAGACCGACTTCGACGGGCCGCTGGTGGACGCGATGGCGGCCGCGCTGCGGGCCGAGGACCCGGCGGCGCTGCCGGTGCCGTACACCATGTCCGGCGGCACGGACGCGAAGTCCTTCGAGACGCTGGGCATGCGCTGCTTCGGCTTCTCGCCGCTGCTGCTGCCGGCCGAGCTGGACTTCGCCCCGATGTTCCACGGCACCGACGAGCGGGTCCCGGTCGAGGGCCTACGCTTCGGTGTCCGGGTCCTCAGCCGGTTCCTGGCCGGCAGCTGACCCCGCCCCCGGGGAGGTTTCCGTGACCGACCGCACCGAGCTGGAGCAGGCGCTGAGCCGGGTCTGCGAGGCGGCGCGGGAGCACCTGCGAGTGGTCCTGGCGGCGGACGGGGAGGACGACGACGCGGTCTGGGCCCGGTACGTGGCGCTGAACAACGCGGCGCTGGCGTACGACCGGTTGCTGGAGGACCGGACCGGCGAGGTGACCCCGTGGGAGATCGCCGACGAGCTGTCCGTCGAGGACGACGACGCCGGTGCCGCCGGCCCGGCGGGCGAGGCGGACGAAGCCGGCGACGACCTGCGGATCAGCGTGCGGCAGCGCCGGGACTATGTGGTGCCGAGCATCGACGGCCTGCTCGCCGCTGGGGCCGCGGCCCGGCAGGTCGCGTGGGGCGCGGTGGACCAGGAGCGCGGCGGGGAGCCGGTGCGCAGCGTCGGTGAGGCGGTCTACGAGCTGCTGCACGCCGGCGGTGGCTCGCTGGCCGGGCTGGACGTGCCCGCGCTGGTGCCGCAGAGCGGGCTGGTGCTGGTCAACGTGGTGGACGACACGCTCGGCCCGGACGACCTCGACGCGCCCCCGCACGAGGCGGACGAGCTGTTCGCGCTGCCGGACTCGCCACTGGTCTTCTCGCTGTACGAGCCGGTGTACGGCTCCGTCGAGGAGGCCGAGCGCGACCTCGAGGGACGACCGCGAGGTGACGGGTGAGTGAGCATCGCAGGGCGCCTCAGGCGCTCGAGGAGCGGAGCGAGCCCGGCGGCGAGCCATGGGCATGGTGAGCCAGCCACCGGTCGCGCTGGTCACCGGCGGCGCCGGCGGCTTCGGCCGGGCCTTCGCCCGCCGGCTGGCCGCCCTCGGCTACGCCCTCGTGCTCGCCGACCTGGACGCCGACGGCGCCGCCGAGGTGGCCGCGTCGGTCGGTGGGGTGTCGCTGGGCGCGGACGTGTCGCGGCCGGAGGACACCGCCGCCGCGGTCCGGCTCGCGGCCGCGGAGCACGGCCGGCTGGACGTGGTCGCCCTCAACGCCGGGATCGCGTCCGGGCTGGCCGCGCTCGACCCGCTGGACCTCGCGGCGTACCGGCGGATCGTCGGGGTCAACCAGGACGCGGTCGTGTACGGGGTGGACGCGGCGGTGCCGGTGCTGCGGGCGTCCGGCGGCGGCAAGATCGTGGTGACCGCGTCGCTGGCCGGGCTGGTGCCGATGCCGACGGATCCGCTCTACACGCTGACCAAGACCGCAGTGGTCGGCTACGTCCGGGCGCTGGGGCCGCCGCTCGCCGAGGTCGGCGTGACGGTGACCGCGCTGTGCCCCGGCTTCGCGGACACCGCGATCGTCGACCCGCTCCGGGCGTCGCTCGGCGAGGCCGGGCTGCCGCTGCTGTCCGCGGACGACGTGGGCGACGCCTTCGTAGCGCTGCTGGAGACCGGCAAGCCGGGGGAGGTGTGGTTCGTGCAGCCGGGCCGCGAGCCGGGGCCGTACGGGTTCCGCGGGGTGCCGGGACCGCGCGGAGGGGCGGCCCGGTGAAGGCCTGGCGGGTGCACGAGCTGGGCGCACCGGAGGACGTGCTGCGGCTGGACGAGGTGCCCGACCCGGAGCCGGGCACCGGCGAGGTGCTGGTCCGGGTGGAGGCGTGCGCACTGAACTTCCCGGACGTGCTGCTGTGCGCGGGGCTCTACCAGGAGCGGCCACCGCTGCCGTTCACCCCCGGACTGGAGGTGTGCGGCACCGTCGTCGGCACCGGCACCCGGGTGATCGGCGGGCCGCCGCTGCCGCGCGGCGGGCTGGCCGAGCTGGTGGTGCTGCCGGCGGACGGCTGCTTCGAGGCGCCGGCCGGGATGCCGGCGGACGAGGCGGCCGGCCTGCTGATCACCTACCAGACCGCGTACGTGGGGCTGCACCGGCGGGCCGCACTGCAGGCCGGGGAGTGGCTGCTGGTGCACGCCGGCGCCGGCGGCGTCGGCTCCGCGGCGATCCAGGTCGGGCTCGCCGCCGGCGCCCGGGTGGTCGCCACCGCGGGCGGCCCCGCGAAGGTCGCCGTCTGCCGGGAGCTCGGCGCGCACGATGTGGTCGACTACCGGACCGAGGACGTCGCCGCGCGGGTGCGGGAGATCACCGGCGGGCACGGCGCCGACGTGGTCTGGGACCCGGTGGGCGGGGACGTCTTCGACGCGTCCCGGCGCTGCATCGCGTTCGAGGGCCGGCTGGTGGTGGTCGGCTTCACCAGCGGCCGGATCCCGGAGGTGCCGGCCGGGCACCTGCTGGTGAAGAACTACTCGGTGGTCGGCCTGCACTGGGGGCTCTACCGGTCGAAGGACCGGGCCGCGGTGGCGGACGCGCACGCGGCGCTGACCCGTCTCTATGCGGACGGGATGATCCGCCCGCTGGTGTCCGAGCGGGTGCCGATGGCCGGCGCGGCCCGGGCGCTCACCCGGCTGGCGACCAGGGCCACCGTGGGCAAGGTGGTCGTGCTCCCGTCAGCGGGCGACGGGGAGTGAGCGGCGAGCACCGCCGGCCGCCTCAGGAGCCGCAGGAGCGGAGCGAGCCCGGCGCCAGCCGTGGGCGGGGCTGACCGCCCGGGGCGGGCTAGAGCATGGGGCGGGGGAGCGGGATCCGGGCGGTGACCCGCTGGCGGCGCAGCTTGACCTGCCGAGTGCCGTCGGAGTGCAGCCGGACCCGGTCTAGCTCCCACCCGCCGTACTCGGCGTGCAGGGAGAGCTGCACCGCGGCCGTTCCCCGATCGGTGCCGGGCGGGATCCGCACCGGCTCGTACTCGTAGCTGTCGGGCTCGGCGTCCGCCGTCATGGATGACATGCCGGCGATTCTGCTCCGGGGACGCCGGGAAGTCAGCCGCCGGTCGCGGACACTTCAGCTGCGCGCTGCTCGAGCAGCGCGCGCAGCCGGGTCCGGCGCGGGCGTGCGCCGACCTCGCGCACCGCGCGGCCCAGCGCCGGGCCGACCGCCGGCACCACCGACAGGTGCCGCCGCGCCCTGGTCAGCGCGGTGTAGACCAGCGGGCGGGACAGCATGCCGGCCGCCTCCGGCGGCAGCACCGCGACCACCGCCGGCCACTCCGAGCCCTGCGCCCGGTGCACCGTCACCGCCCAGCCGTGCCGCAGGTCGCCCAGCGCCCGGCCGGTCACCCGGGCCGGCCCGGACGCGAACTCCACGGTCACCGCGCCGTCCTCGGCTTCGGCGACGACGCCGACCTCCCCGTTGGCGAAGCCGGCCGGCTCGGCCTCGAGGTGGTTGGCGGTGGCTACCACCCGGTCCCCGGCGTCGAAGCCGGAGACGGTGCCGCGGCCCGGGTTGAGCAGCGCCTTGAGCGCCTTGTTCAGCTCGACGGTGCCGGCCGGGCCCTTGTGCACCGGCGTGACCACCTGCACGTCCGCGGCGGGGATGCCGAGCGCGCGGGGGATCGAGTCGCCGACGAGCTGGACCACCCGGTGCGCCGCCTCCGCGGAGCCGGCCGCCGGCACCACCACGACCTCCCGGTCCGGCGAGTCGACCCTGGCCAGCTCGCCGCCGCGCACCGCGGTCGCCAGCCGGGCGATCGCGCCGCCCTCGGCCTGCCGGTAGAGCGTGGTCAGCTCGGTGACCGGCACCGTGCCGGCCTCGACCAGATCGGCCAGCACCCGGCCGGGACCGATGGACGGCAGCTGTGCCGGGTCGCCGACCAGCAGCAGGTGGGTGCCGTCCGCGCAGGCGTCCAGCAGCGCGGCCGCCAGCTCCACGTCGAGCATGCTGGTCTCGTCCACCACGACCAGGTCGGCGTCCAGCGGCCACTCCTCGCCGCGGGCGAAGGTTGCCGCGCCGGCTCCGCCGGCCGATGACCGAGGGCCCTGCGCGCCGAGCAGCCGGTGCAGCGTGGACGCCGGCGCGTCGCCGAGCTCCTCCAGGCGCTTGGCCGCGCGGCCGGTCGGCGCCGCCAGCGCGACGGTCAGCCCGCGCTTCTCGGCCAGCCGGACCAGGGTGGCCACCGTCCGGCTCTTGCCGGTGCCGGGGCCGCCGGTCAGCACGCTCACCCCGTGCCGGAGGACGGCCTCGGCCGCGCCGCGCTGGGTGCCGTCCAGCTCGTCCAGCAGCGCCGCGCCGTCGCCGGTCTCGACCGGCTCCGCGGTGGCGGTGAGCCGGGCGACCGCCTCGGCGACGCCCTCCTCGGCCTGCGCGTACCGCGCCAGAGCCAGCAGCACCGTGCCATCCGGGCCGGGTGCCTCGTGCACGGTGGCCGCGTCGAGGGCAGCAGCCACCGCGCCGGGTGGGTCGGCCACCCCCTCGGCCTCCAGAGCGGCGAGCACCAGCGGGGCCGGCTGGACGGTGTGGCCGTCCCGGGCGGCCCGGTTGAGCGCGTGCGCGACCAGCGCCCGGCCGCGGCGCGGGTCGTCCCGGCGGACCCCGGGCAGCGCGCTGACCGCGACCCGGTCGGCCTCCACCACCGCGACGTCAGGCAGCTCCAGCAGCCGCCACGGGTCGTCGCGGAGCCGGCGGGCGGCGTCGTCGCCGAAGGCGTCGACGGCCCGCGCGGCGACCCGGGCCCGCAGCCCGGCCGGCACCACCAGCCGGGCCACCTCGTACACGTGGGCGGCGCCGATCCAGCCGGACAGCAACCGGCCGGCCCGCACCTTGCCGACCTTGGGCAGCGCCTCCAGCCGGGCGGCGGTCACATGCTCCGGCGCGGTGATCCCGGCCGCGGGCAGCGCCTCGCCGAGGGCCCGGCCGAGCCCGGGCCACAGCCCGTCGGCGCAGAACGCCGCGAACACCGGGTCGGTGCCGGGGTCGGTGCCGGGTGGGTCGGTGCCGGGTGGGTCGGTGGCGGGTGGGTCGGTGGCGGCCACCCGGGCACCCTACCCAGGCCGGCGGCCCCCCGCCGGCACCGTCCACAGCCGTGCCGCCCCGGCTGCAGGGTGGCAGCGGCACGCCCTGCCGGCACACCAGCCGGTACACCGGCCAGCGGCGCCCCACTCGCGCCCAGCCGGCCCGAGCGCGACCACGAAGCGTGAGTGTCAGCGCTCCGGGTACCCGACCGGTGGCCAGGACACGTCGTCCAGCGCGTGCCTGATCTCCGCCGGCAGCACGGTGCTGTCGGCGGCCAGCGAGCCGGAGAGCTGGCCGACCGTACGGGCGCCGAGGATGGACGAGCTGACCCCGGGCCGGTCCCTGACCCAGGCCAGCGCGACCGCCAGCGGGGAGGTGCCGAGCCCCTCCGCGGCGGTGGCCACCGCCTCCACGATCCGGGCCGACTCCTCGGTGAGGTGGTGGCCGACGAAGTCGCGCAGGTGCGGGGACGCGGCCCGGGAGTCGGATGGGACGCCGTGCCGGTACTTCCCGGTCAGCACCCCGCGGCCGAGCGGTGAGTACGCGAGCAGGCCGAGCCCGGCCCAGTCGCAGGCGGCCACCACCTCGCGCTCCACGCCGCGCTCCAGCAGCGAGTACTCGACCTGGGTGGCGGCCAGCGGTGCCCGCCCCGGCCAGGCGCGCTGCCAGGCGGCGGCCGCCGCGGTGCGCCAGCCGGGCAGGTTGGACACCCCGGCGTACCGGGCCCGCCCGCTGCCGACCGCGGTGTCCACCGCCGACAGCACCTCCTCCATCGGCACCCGCTCGTCCCAGCCGTGCAGCTGCCAGAGGTCGACCGAGTCCACCCCGAGCCGCACCAGCGTGTTGTCCAGCGCGGTGAGCAGGCCGCCGCGGGACGCGCCGCGGGCCGCCGCGCCCGGGCCCACCGGGCCGCCGGACTTCACCGCGAGGACCAGCTCGTCGCGCGGCACCACGTCCTGCAGCAGCCGGCCGACCAGCGGCTCGGTCTGCTCGCAGACGTACCAGGGGCCGACGTCGAGCAGGGTGCCGCCGGCCTCCCGGAAGGCGACGAGCTGGGCGGCCGCGTCGTCCGGGTCGGTGTCGCGCCCCCAGGTGGCCGTACCGAGGCCGAGGCGGGACACGACCAGACCGCTGCGGCCCACCGCGCGCTGCTCCATGGCGCGGCAACGTAGTTCATTCCAGGGGCGGCCCCCGGACCCACGGGGCGGTCGGGGGGTGCGCGGCTCGACCGCTACTGTGCGAGCGTGCGGTTGGGACTGAACCTTGGGTACTGGGGCGCGGGCAACGACGAGGCCAACCTGACGCTGGCCCAGGAGGCGGACCGGCTCGGCTTCGCGGTGGTGTGGGCGGCCGAGGCGTGGGGCTCCGATGTGGTGTCCGTGCTGTCCTGGGTGGCCGCGCAGACCGAGCGGGTGGACGTCGGCAGCGCGGTGATGCAGATCCCGGCGCGGACGCCGGCGATGACCGCGATGACCGCGGCGACGCTGGACACGCTGTCCGGCGGCCGGTTCCGGCTCGGGCTCGGGGTGTCCGGCCCCCAGGTGTCCGAGGGCTGGCACGGGGTGCGCTTCGACTCCCCGCTCGGCCGCACCCGGGAGTACGTCGAGATCGTCCGCAAGGCGATGCGCCGGGAGAAGCTGGAGTACGCCGGGGAGCACTACACGCTGCCGCTGCCGGACGGCCCGGGCAAGGCGCTGAAGCTGATCGTGCACCCGGTCCGGGAGCGGGTCCCGGTCTACCTCGCCGCGGTCGGCCCGAAGAACCTGGAGCTGGCCGGCGAGATCGCGGACGGGCTGCTGCCGCTGTTCCTCGCCCCGGAGCGGGCCGGCGACTTCCTCGCCCCGGTGCGGGCCGGCCGGGCGAAGGCCGGGCTGGGCATGGAGGGCTTCGACGTGGCGCCGACCGTGCCGCTCGCGGTCGGCGACGACCTCGAGGAGTGCGCCGGGCCGATCCGGGCGTACGCGGCGCTCTACCTCGGCGGGATGGGCTCCCGGGAGAAGAACTTCTACAACAACATCGCCCGCCGGATGGGCTTCGAGGCCGAGGCCCGCCAGGTCCAGGACCTCTACCTGGACCGCAAGCAGCGCGAGGCGGCCGCGGCGGTGCCCTTCGACTTCGTCGACCGGACCTCGCTGCTCGGCCCGCCGGAGCGGATCGCGGACCGGCTGCAGGCCTTCGCCGGGGCCGGGGTGACCACGCTGACCGTCGCGCCGTACGGGGAGGAGCCGGAGCGGCGGCTGCGGTCGCTGCGGGTGCTGGTGGACGCGGTCGACCGGGCCGGGGTCGCGTGAACCTCCTGCAGGCCGTCCTCTTCGGGGGCGTGGAGGGACTGACCGAGTTCCTGCCGGTGTCCAGCACCGGCCACCTGACCGTCCTCGAGCGGCTGCTCGGCTTCTCCACCGACGCGCCGGACGTCACCGCGTTCACCGCGATCATCCAGGTGGGCGCCGTGCTGGCGACGCTCATCTACTTCCGCGACGACTTCCGCCGGATCGTCTTCGCGCTGGTCCGGGGCCTGCTCCGGCCGGGCTGGCGGGCCGACCCGGACTGGCGCTTCGGCTGGGCCGTGGTGCTCGGCTCGGTGCCGATCGGGATCGTCGGGCTGCTGTTCAAGGACCAGATCTCGACCGGCCTGCGCAGCCTCTGGCTGGTCGGCGTCGCGCTGGTGCTGTGGAGCGGGCCGATGCTCTACGCCGACCTGACCGCCACCCAGAAGCGGCACGAGGGCGAGGTGACCTGGAAGGACACCCTGGTCATCGGCGTGACCCAGTGCCTGGCGCTGGTCCCGGGGGTGTCCCGGTCCGGGGCGACGATGTCCGCCGGGCTGCTGCGCGGCCTCGACCGGGTGGCGGTCACCCGGCTGTCGTTCTTCCTGTCGGTGCCCGCGCTGGCCGCCGCCGGCCTGCTGGAGGCGGTGACCGAGGCCGGCGCCATCTCGACCGGGGTGGGCTGGACCGCCACGTTGCTGGCCACGGCGGTCAGCTTCGCGGTCGCGTACGCGTCCATCGCCTGGCTGCTCCGCTACGTCTCCCGGCACAGCTTCGGCATCTTCATCGCCTACCGGGTCGCGCTCGGGTTGCTGCTGCTCGGGCTGCTCGCGTCCGGGCTGGTCTCGGCCACCTGACCGGCCCCGCCGCGGGTCGAGCTGGGGTCGAGGTAGACCGCGTTCACGTCCGGGAAGCGCTCCTTCAGCCGCTGCTCGATGCCGTCGGTGCTGTCCTCGACGCCGCGGGCGTCCAGCCGGTCGTTCATGTCCACCCGGGCGGCGACCAGCAGCGTCGCCGGGCCGACCAGCATGGTCCGCAGCTCCAGCACCGCATCGACGTCCGGCTCGGCGAGCAGCGCGTCCCGCAGCGCCCGGCGGGCCGGCTCCGGCGCCGCCTCGCCGATCAGCAGCTCCTTGGTGTCCCGGCCGAGGACGTAGGCGACCACCGCCAGTAGCACGCCGATCGCGATGGCGGCGCCGGCGTCCCAGAAGGCCCGCCCGGTCAGCTGGTGCAGGCCGAGCCCCGCGGCGGCCAGCACCAGCCCGGCCAGCGCGGCGCTGTCCTCGAAGAAGACCGTCTTCACGGTCGGGTCGGAGGACAGCCGGACGTGCTCGAGCACCTCCCGGTTCCGCCCGGTGGCCTCCTTGCGCAGCTGCGCGTACGCCCGCAGCCAGGAGATGCCCTCCGCGACGAAGGACACGCCGAGGACGCCGTACGCGAGCAGGTAGCCGGCGCCCTCCTCGGCCGGCGAGAGCAGGCTGTGCACGCCCTCGAACAGGGAGAAGACCGCGCCGGAGACGAAGATCCCGACCGCGGCGAGCAGGGACCAGAAGAACCGCTCCTTGCCGTAGCCGAACGGGTGGGTCTCGTCGGCCGGCTGGCGGGACAGCTTCAGCGAGGTGAGCAGGAAGACCTGGTTGGTGGTGTCGGCCACCGAGTGGGCGCCTTCGGCCAGCATCGCGCTGGACCCGCTGATGACGCCGGCGGTGATCTTCGCCACCGCGATGGCGAGGTTGGCGCCGAGCGCCGTCAGGACCGTGCCGGTGCTGTCCTCGCCGCCCACGGGACGCCTCTACCCCGGGCGGACCGGGGCCAGTCTGGAAGAGTGGCCGGCGTGGCGACCGTCCTGCTCGTCCGGCACGGGCTGACCGCGATGACCGGGCCGGTGCTGGCCGGGCACACCCCCGGGGTGCACCTCGACGAGCGCGGCCGGGCCCAGGCGGCGGCGGTGGCCGAGCGGCTGCGGCCGGTGCCGCTGGCGGCGGTGGTGAGCAGCCCGCTGGAGCGGTGTGCCGAGACGGCGGCGGCGCTGGTGGCCGGCCGGGACGGGCTGGCCGTGCAGACCGAGCCGCGGCTGGCCGAGGTGCGCTACGGCGACTGGACCGGCCGGCCGCTGAAGGAGCTGGTGAAGCAGCCACTGTGGAGGGTGGTGCAGCAGCACCCGGCCGCGGCGGTCTTCCCCGGGCCGGAAGGGGAGGGGCTGGCGCAGACCCAGGCCCGGGCGGTGACGGCGGTACGGGAGTGGGACGCGGCGGTGACCGCGTCCGCCGGGCCGGGGGCGGTGTGGCTGGCGTGCAGCCACGGCGACGTGATCAAGGCGCTGCTGGCGGACGCGCTCGGCGCGCACCTCGACCTCTTCCAGCGGATCGTGGTCGACCCCTGCTCGGTCTCGGTGGTCCGCTACACCGAGACCCGGCCCTTCGTGCTGCGGATGAACGACACCGGTGGCGAGGTGGCCGGGCTGGTGCCACCGGGGCGGCGGCACCGGCGCCGGCCGCCGTCCGGGGACGCCGCGGTCGGCGGTGGGGCCGGCTGAGCATCGCGGCCGGCCCGGCTCGCGTAGGCTGTGGTCCCGATGGCACGACAGGTGCACCTCTTCGACCGACCGGACCGGTTCGTCGCTGGGACCGTCGGTCAGCCCGGCGACCGCACGTTCTACCTGCAGGCCACCGGCGAGGGCCGGACGGTCAGCGTCGCGCTGGAGAAGGTGCAGGTCGCCCTGCTCGCCGACCGGCTGGATGAGCTGCTCGGCGAGGTGCAGCGCCGGCTCGGCGTGGCCGCGGCGGCGGAGCCGGCCGACGACGACGACAACGAGCCGCTGGACACGCCGGTGGACGAGGAGTTCCGGGTCGGTGCGATGGGTCTGGCCTGGGACGGCGAGGCCCAGCTGGTCGTGGTCGAGGCGCAGGCCGCCGGCGACGAGCCGGCCGACGAGTCGACCATCCTCGAGGACGTCGAGGACGGCCCGGACGTGCTGCGGGTCCGGATCACCTCCGCGGAGGCGCGCGCCTTCGTAGAGCGGGCCCGCCGGGTGGTCTCCGCCGGTCGGCCGCCGTGCCCCCTGTGCGGGCTGCCGCTGGACGCCGCCGGGCACGTCTGCCCCCGGCAGAACGGCTACCGCCGCAGCTCCGCCGCCTGATCGCCGCCTGATCCCGGCCTGATCCGCCGCCGATGCCGGCCTGATCCCCGAGCCGGCCGGCGCCCGGATCGGCCCGGCCGTGTGACGACCTGGTTGCCGGTCCGGCGGGTCCGCCCGGCGTCGGCCACACTGGACGGGTGAGCGAGCCGACCCCCCGGGACTCGGTGACGCTCGACGTCGCCGAGGCTTTGGAGCTGCTGAGCGAGGGCACGCTCGAGGTCGAGGGCCGGCTGGTCGACGCGAGCAACACCACGCTCTACTGCTCGCTGTCCCGCAACGGGCTGGCCGCCGCGTGCGTCTACAAGCCGGTGCGCGGGGAGCGGCCGCTGTGGGACTTCCCGGACGGGACGCTGGCCGCGCGGGAGACGGCCGCGTACGTGGTCTCCACCGCGCTGGGGTGGAACGTGGTGCCTCCGACGGTGCTGCGGGACGGCCCGTTCGGCGAGGGCATGGTGCAGCTGTGGATCGACGGCGACGAGACCGTCGACCTGGGCCGGCTGGTCCGCGCCGACCGGCCGGCGCTGCGCCGGATGGCGGTCTTCGACGCGGTGGTCAACAACGCCGACCGCAAGGGCGGCCACCTGATCCCGCTGCCGGACGGGCACGTCTACGGGGTCGACCACGGGGTGTCCTTCCACCAGCAGGACAAGCTGCGCACCGTGCTGTGGTCGTGGGCGGGCCAGCCGCTGCCGGACGAGACCGTGGACGGCCTGTCCGAGCTGCGCGCGCTGCTGGAGGGCCCGCTGGACAGGACGCTGTCCTCGCTGCTCACCCGGCGCGAGGTGGCGGCGGTCCGCCGGCGGGTGGATCGGCTGCTGACCCGCCGGTGCTACCCGGAGCCGTCCGGGGACTGGCCGGCGGTGCCCTGGCCGCCGTTTTGACCGGCCCCGATGGGCCGCCGAGATCGGCGTCCCGGCAGGCGTCCGCGTCGCCGCACGGCAGGGGAGCGGCGGATGGCCGCCGGGACGGCGGACCCGGTCGACCCGGCGAAGCGGCGACGGTCAGCGGCCCTACCCGGCCACCCGGGGCCGCGCGGGTGCGCGCCACGGTCGTACCGATCTCACCTCGGCCAGGTGCCCGGACCCGCT
>JBJMII010000054.1:0-8873 GCA_045806925.1 Mycobacteriales bacterium | reverse complement strand
GGCCGAGGCCGCCCTCGCGGACGGCGAGGGCCAGCGCGTCGGCGGCGGCCTGCAGGGCTGCCGGATCGGTCGTCCAGGACGGCAGGGTGCGACCGCCGCGCTCCACGTAGAGCGTGAGGTGGCCGTCGACCAGCACTACCAGTGCACCGGCCTTCCGGCCGGGGCGGTGCCCGTGGCCGGCGGCCGCCTCACCGTCCACGTCGGACGGTCGGTCCGGCCACGGCAGGGCCGCGCCGAACGCCTGGGCGGGGTCCGTGGCGGCGAGCACGACCGCGGGCGCCAGTTCCCGCCGGCTCTGCCCGTATCCGCTGCGGCCAGCCAGCCCACCGCCCCAGCCGGCACCTCCGCCCGGGTCGGCCGAGGCGGCCGGGTCGGGGCCGCGCGGATCGGCGGCCGGGGCGAAGCGGTCGGTCGCGTACGTCCGGAGCCGGTCCACCGCCCCGGGCGTCGCGAACTGTGCCGCCCCCAGCGACTCCACGAAGTAGCCCCGGCGCGCCCGCCCGGACTCCTCCGCCGCCCGCAGCACCGGGTACACCGCGGCGAAGCCGCCAGGCGTCCGCTCGGCCACCACGGCACCCCGGGTGAGCACGCCGTGCCGGTCGAGCAGCACCTCCGCCTGGGCGTGCGCCCGTCGCGTCGGGTCGGCCTCCCGGGACGGCAGCCGCGACCACCGGCCGGCGGCGCTCGGCGGGCCACCGCGGGACGGCAGAGCCGGCCGCCCCCCTCGGCCGTACCGCGCCCGGATGGGCCGCCGCCGCCCCGCTGCAGGCCGCCCGACCGAGCCGAGCGCGACCCGCAGCGGCGCCAGGGTGTCGTTGGTCAGCTGCCCGGCCCAGACCAGATCCCACACCACCGCCAGCAGTGCGGCGTCGTCGGTCGAGCCGACCCGGTCGGACAGCGACCGGAAGAACAGCGCCTGGTCGCCGGCCAGCGCGTCCAGCACCGCCGAGTGCAGCTCGGTCAGCTCCGGCGCCGACTCCTCGGGCAGCACCAGATCGGCGACGTCGGTCGGCGCCAGCGCCAGCCAGCCGTCCCCACCCGGCAGCGCGCCGGCGCCGCACCACGTCACCTCGCCGGCCGCGGTGAGCTCGGCCAGCAGCGCCGGGGAGTAGCCGGCGAGCCGGGACGGAAGCACGGTCGTCTCCAGCGCGGACGCCGGCACCACCGCGCCGGCCAGCTGCTCCACCACGCGGAGCAGCCCCTCGGGGCCCCGCGCCCGCGACCCGACGCCCTGCCAGGCCGGCAGGAAGCGGGATAGCGCGACGGTCGGCACCGGCTCGACCTCCTTGCGCAGCCGGGCCAGCGAGCGCCGCCGCAGCGTCCGCAGCACTTCCGCGTCGCACCACTCCTGCCCGGCCCCGCCCGGCCGGAACTCGCCCGACACCACCCGCCCGGCCGTCACCAGCCGCTCCAGGGCGCCCACGACCACGGCGACCCCGAGGCCGAGCCGCCCGGCGCAGTCGGCGGAGTGGAACGGCCCGTGGGTCCGCGCGTACCGCCCGACCAGATCGCCGAGCGGGTCCCGCACCGGCTCGGTGAACGTCTCCGGCACCCCGACCGGCAGCGGCGCCCCGAGCGCGTCCCGCACCCGGCCGGCGTCCTCGATCGCGATCCACCGCTCCTCGCCGGCGATCCGCACTCGGATCGCCCGGCGCGCCGCCTCCAGCTCCGCGAGCCAGCCGGGGGTGGCGCCCCGCTCCAGCGCCTCCGCCGTCGTCAGGTCGCCGAGCAGCCGCAGCAGGTCGGCGACCGAGTCCAGCGAGTACGCCCGGCGGTCCTCGGTCCGCCGCTGCAGCTGCAGCTCCACCTCCGCGACCGCGTCGGCGTCGAGCAGCTCCCGCAGCTCGGCCTGCCCGAGCAGCTCGGCCAGCAGCGCGGTGTCCAGCGACAGCGCCTGCGCCCGGCGCTCGGCCAGCGGCGCGTCGCCCTCGTAGAGGAACATGCCGACGTACCCGAACAGCAGCGACCGGGCGAACGGCGACGGCTGTGGCGTCTCCACCTCGACCATCCGCACCGTCCGGGAGCGCAGGTCGGTCATCAGCCCGACCAGCCCGGGCACGTCGAAGACGTCCTGCAGGCACTCCCGCATCGTCTCCAGCAGCACCGGGAACGACCCGTACCCGCTTGCCACCTGCAGCAGGTGTGCCGCCCGCTGCCGTTGCTGCCACAGCGGCGTCCGCCGTCGCGGGTCCCGCTTGGGCAGCAGCAGTGCCCGCGCCGCGCACTCCCGGAACCGGGACGCGAACAGCGCCGACCCGCCGACCTCCGCGGTCACCAGCGGCTCGATCTCCTCCGGCTCGAAGAGCGCGACCTCACCGGACGGCGGCTCGCCGTCCGTCTCCGGCAGCCGCAGCACGATCCCGTCATCGGAGTGCATTGACTGGACGTCCACCCCGTACCGCTCGCGGAGCCGGGCCACGATGGCCAGCGCCCACGGCGCGTTGACCTGCGCGCCGAACGGCGAGTGCACCACCAGCCGCCAGTCGCCGAGCTCGTCCCGGAACCGCTCCACCAGCAGCGTCCGGTCGTCCGGCAGGTGCCGCGTCGCCTCCCGCTGCTCGGCCAGGTAGGCCAGCAGGTTGGCGGCGCCCCACTCGTCCAGCCCGGCCGCGCGCGCCCGCTCCGCGGCCCGTTCCGGAGCAAGGCCCCCCAGCTCCCGCAGGAAGGTGCCCAGCGCCCGGCCCAGCTCCACCGGCCGGCCCGGCGCGTCGCCGTGCCAGAACGGCATCTTTCCCGGCTGCCCCGGCGCCGGGGTCACCAGCACCCGGTCGTGGGTGATCTCCTCCACCCGCCATGACGTCGAGCCGAGCAGGAAGACGTCCCCGACGCGCGACTCGTACACCATCTCCTCGTCCAGCTCGCCGACCCGCCGCCCGGTCTCGCCGGCGCCGGCGACGAGGAAGACACCGAACAGGCCGCGGTCCGGGATGGTGCCGCCGCTGGTCACCGCGAGCCGCTGCGCGCCCGGCCGGCCGGTCAGCGTGCCGGCCACCCGGTCCCACACCAGCCGCGGCCGCAGCTCCGCGAACTCGTCCGACGGGTACCGCCCGGACAGCATGTCCAGCACCGAGTCCAGCGCGGAGGCCGGCAGCGTCGCGAACGGCGCCGCCCGCCGCACCAGCGTGGCCAGGTCCTCGACCGCCCACGGCTCCATCGCCACCATCGCGACCACCTGCTGGGCCAGCACGTCCAGCGGGTTGCGCGGGTAGCGCATCGACTCGATCAGCCCGGCCTGCATCCGCTCGGCCACCACCGCCGACTCGACCAGCTCCCCGCGGTACTTCGGGAAGAGCACGCCCCGGCTGACCGCACCCACCTGGTGACCGGCCCGGCCCACCCGCTGCAGGCCGGCGGCCACCGACGGCGGCGCCTCGACCTGCACGACCAGGTCGACCGCGCCCATGTCGATGCCCAGCTCCAGCGACGAGGTCGCCACCACCGCCGGCAGCCGGCCGGACTTCAGCTCCTCCTCGACCAGCGCCCGCTGCTCCCGCGAGACCGATCCGTGGTGCGCCCGGGCGACCACCACCGGCGCGCCCGCGCCGGACCCGGCCTGGGCCATCATCTCCGCCGGCAGCCCGCCCGGCGGCCGCCCGCCCGCCGACGCCGCCCCGCCGACGTCCGGCCGGTGCTCCTGCCCCGGCGCATCCGCCGCGTCGTACTCCGAGAGGTCCTGCGCGTCCCCGTGCGCCCGCTCGTACGCCAGCTCGTTGAGCCGGGCGGTGAGCCGCTCGGCCAGCCGGCGCGAGTTGGCGAAGACGATGGTCGACCGGTGCCGCTCGACCAGGTCGAGCACCCGCTCCTCGACCGCGGGCCAGATCGACGTCCGTCGCTCCGCCCCGCCCGCCGGCCCGCGCACCTCGCCGGTCGGCTCGCCGAGCTGGGCCATGTCCTCGACCGGCACCACGACCTGGAGCTCGATCGTCTTGGCGACGGGTGGCTGCACCACGGTCACGTCGCGGCCGCCGGCCAGGAACCGGGCCACCTCCTCCGTCGGCCGCACCGTCGCCGACAGCCCGACCCGCTGGGCCGGTCGCGGCAGCAGCGCGTCCAGCCGCTCCAGGGTCAGCGCCAGGTGCGCTCCGCGCTTGGTCGAGCAGACCGCGTGCACCTCGTCGACGATCACCGTCTGCACCCCGCGCAGCGACTCCCGCGCGGCGCTGGTGAGCATCAGGAACAGCGACTCCGGCGTGGTGATCAGGATGTCCGGCGGCCGCCGGGCGAGCAGCCGCCGCTCCTCCGCGGACGTGTCGCCCGAGCGCAGCCCGGTCAGGACGTCCGGCTGCGGCAGGCCGAGCCGGACCGCGGCCTGCCGGATGCCGGCCAGCGGCGACCGCAGGTTGCGCTCGACGTCGACGGCCAGCGCCTTGAGCGGGCTGACGTAGAGCACGCGGCAGCGCTGCCGCGCGTCCTCCGGCGGTGGCGCGGCGGCGAGCCGGTCGAGCGACCAGAGGAACGCCGCCAGCGTCTTGCCCGACCCGGTCGGCGCGACGACCAGGGTGTGCTCGCCCCGGCCGATCGCCTCCCAGGCGCCCAGCTGCGCGCCGGTGGCCGCGGCGAAGGCACCGGTGAACCAGGCCCGGGTGGCGGGGGAGAAGCGGTCGACCGGATCAGTCACGCGACCCAGTCTGCGCCCGGGGTACGACAGTTTCCGCCGGCCCGGCACCGGACCGGTCGCCCTGGGAGGATGGAGACATGCAGCGCACCCTCAACGAGCCCGAGCACGAGGCCTTCCGGGACACCGTCCGGACCTTCCTGGAGCGGCACGTGGTGCCCCGGCACGCCGAGTGGGAGAAGGCCGGGATCGTCGACCGGGACGTCTGGGTGGAGGCCGGCAAGCAGGGCCTGCTCGGCATGGACGTGCCGGAGGACTACGGCGGGGGCGGGGTCGCCGACTTCCGTTACAACGTGGTGCTGGACGAGGAGATCACCCGGCACGGGGCCAGCGGCGTCGGCTTCGGCCTGCACAACGACATCGTCGCGCCGTACCTGCTGACCCTCGGCACGGACGAGCAGAAGGGCCGCTGGCTGCCGCCGTTCTGCGCCGGCGAGATGATCACCGCGATCGCGATGAGCGAGCCGGGCGCCGGCAGCGACCTGCAGGCGATCCGGACGCACGCGCGCCGGGACGGCGGCGACTGGGTGCTGTCCGGCTCCAAGACCTTCATCACCAACGGCATCAACGCCGACCTCGTGCTGGTCGTCGCGAAGACCGACCCGGACGCCGACGGCGCCCGCGGACTGAGCCTGCTCGCCGTCGAGCGCGGCATGGCCGGCTTCGAGCGCGGCCGCAACCTGGACAAGATCGGGCTCAAGGCGCAGGACACCGCGGAGCTCTTCCTCGACGACGTCCGGGTCCCGGCGACCAACCTGGTCGGCGAGGAGAACAGGGGCTTCGTGCACCTGATGGACAACCTGCCGCAGGAGCGGCTGTCCATCGCCGTCGGCGCGGTCGCCGCATGCGAGAAGGTGCTCGAGCTGACCCTGGAGTACGTCAAGAGCCGGCAGGCCTTCGGCCGTCCGGTCGGCTCGTTCCAGCACAGTCGGTTCGTGCTCGCCGAGATCGCCACCGAGGCCACGATCGCGCGGACGTACCTGGACGAGTGCATCCGGCAGCACATGCGCCGGCAGCTGACCGTCTCGGACGCGGCGATGGCGAAGTGGTGGACCACCGACCTGCAGAACAAGGTGGCCGACGCCTGCCTGCAGCTGCACGGCGGCTACGGCTACATGACCGAGTACATGGTCTCGAAGGCCTGGCTGGACGGCCGGGTGCAGGCGATCTACGGCGGCACGAACGAGATCATGAAGGAGATAGTCGGTCGCGGGCTGGGTCTGTAGCCGCGGCGATCTGCTCGACGGCCTGCCGCAGCACCGCCCGCGGGGTGGCGAAGTTCAGCCGCGCGAATCCGCGCCCGGCCTCACCGCACAGGGCACCGTCGATCATCGCCACCCCGGCCTTGGCCAGGAAGTGCGGCGCCGGCTCGGCCGGACCGGTCGCGCGGAAGTCCAGCCAGGCCAGGTACGTCCCCTCCGGCGGCGTGTAGCGGACGCCCGGCAGCAGCTCGGCCACCCAGCCGGCGAGCAGCGCGCGGGTGCCGTCCAGGTGGTCGAGCACCTCCGCCAGCCAGCGGCGGCCCTCGGCGTACGCGGCCGTGCTGGCCACCACCCCGAGGTTGGCCGCGCCGTGCTCGGCCAGCATGCCGACCCGGGCCCAGGTCTCCCGGTCCGCGTCGTTGCTCAGCACCACCTGCGCGCACTTCAGGCCCGGCAGGTTCCACGCCTTCGACGCCGAAGTCGCGGTCAGCGTGTGGCCGGCGGTCAGCGGCGACAGCGACGCGTACGGCACGTGCCGGTGCCCGGGATAGACCAGCGGCCCGTGGATCTCGTCGGCGAAGACCCGGGCGCCGTGCCGCTGCACCACCTCGGCGATCGCCAGCAGCTCGGACGGCTCTAGCACCCGGCCGACCGGGTTGTGCGGGTTGCACAGCACGAGCAGGCCGCCGTCCGTGGCGGCGAGCGCGGCATCCAGCGCGGCCAGGTCGTACCCGGGCCGGCCGCCCACCTCGACCAGCGGCACCTGCCGCACCTCCCGCCCGAGCCTCGGCGGCACGCTCAGGAACGGCATGTACGCCGGGGTCGGCAGCACGACCGGGCCGCCGGGCGCGCTGAAGTGCTCGATCGCCAGCACCAGCGCCTGGACCACGTCGGCGACCGGCCGCACGTCGGCGGGCTCGACCGCCCAGCCGTAGCGGTCCCGGCTGAACGCCGCGTACGCCTCCGACATCGCGTCGGACAGCGCGCTCGGCAGGTAGCCGAACGACCCGGCGTCGACCGCGGCGTGCAGCGCGGTGCTGACCGGTGGGGCGGTGCCGAAGTCCATCTCGGCCACGAAGGCACCGATGGCCTCGGGGAACATCGTCCACTTCAGCCAGCCGCGCCGGCGCAGCGTGTCGATGTCGCTGTCCAGGTCGCCGGCCAGGTTCAGGTCGCCGGCCAGGTGCAGGGGGTCCATCGGGCCATTCTCCCGCCGCGCAGACCCCGGCCTTCCGACCGGTTCCGGACTGTCGGACCCCCGCCCTAGGATGGCGGCACATCGCGGCGAGGGGGGACTGGAGGCACGGGATGGGGCGCTATGCCGAGGAGTTCCGGCGCAGCCTGGACGACCCGGAGGGCTTCTGGCGGGACGCCGCCGCGGCCGTCGACTGGGTGCGTCCGCCCGAGCGGATCCTCGATGCCGGCGCCGCTCCGCTCTACCGCTGGTTCCCGGACGCCGAGCTCAACACCTGCCACAACGCCGTCGACCGGCACGTCGCGGCCGGCCGGGGCGACCAGCTCGCCGTGGTGCACGACAGCCCGGTCACCGACTCGGTCACCACGTTGACCTATGCGCAGTTGCGCGACGAGGTGGCCCGGGCCGCCGGAGCGCTGCGGTCCCTCGGGGTGGAGAGGGGCGACCGGGTCGTCATCTACCTGCCGATGGTGCCCGAGGCCGTGATCGCGATGCTGGCCTGTGCCCGGCTCGGCGCGGTGCACTCCGTCGTCTTCGGCGGGTTCGCGGCGGCCGAGCTGGCCACCCGGATCACCGACGCGCAGCCGCGGGTCGTCGTCTCCGCATCCGGCGGCATCGAGGGCTCGCGCGTGGTTCCGTACAAGCCGTTGCTGGACCGGGCGCTCGAGCTGGCCGAGCACACCCCGGAGCACTGCCTGATCGTGCAGCGCCCGCAGGTCTCCGCCCCGCTGGTGGACGGCCGCGACCTGGACTGGGCCTCGACGGTGGCGGCCGCGGCACCGGTGGACTGCGTGCCGGTCCGGGCGACCGACCCGCTCTACGTGCTCTACACGTCCGGGACGACCGGCCGGCCCAAGGGCGTCGTCCGGGACAACGGCGGGCACGCGGTGGCGCTGCGCTGGTCGATGCCGGCGGTCTACGGGGTAGGCCCCGGCGACGTCTTCTGGGCGGCCAGCGACGTCGGCTGGGTGGTCGGCCACTCGTACATCGTGTACGCGCCGCTGCTGACCGGCTGCACGACGATCCTGTACGAGGGGAAGCCGGTCGGGACTCCGGACGCGGGCGCCTTCTGGCGGGTGGTCGCCCAGCACGGGGTGGACGTGCTGTTCACCGCGCCGACCGCGTTCCGGGCGATCCGCAAGGAGGACCCGCACGGCGAGCTGTTCCGCCGGCACGACGTGTCGAAGCTGCGCGCGCTCTACCTGGCGGGCGAGCGGCTCGACCCGGATACGTACCGGTGGGCCGGCGACCTGCTCGGCATCCCGGTGGTGGACCACTGGTGGCAGACCGAGACCGGCTGGCCGGTCGCGGCCAACCCGCTCGGCCTGGAGCAGCTGCCGGCCAAGGCCGGGTCGCCGACGGTGCCGGTGCCGGGCTGGGACGTGCGGGTGCTGGACACCGCAGGCTCGCCGGCGCCGCCGGACGTCGACGGCGCGCTGGTGATCAAGCTGCCGCTGCCGCCGGGCGCGCTGCCGACCCTGTGGCGGGACGACGAGCGGTACGTCTCGTCGTACCTGTCCCGCTACCCGGGCTACTACCTGACCGGCGACGGCGGCCACGTGGACGACGACGGCTACCTCTTCGTCATGGGCCGGATCGACGACGTGATCAACGTGGCCGGTCACCGGCTGTCCACCGGGTCGATGGAGGAGGTGCTGTCCGGGCACCCGGCCGTGGCCGAGTGCGCGGTCATCGGGGTGGCCGACCAGCTCAAGGGGCAGGTGCCGCGGGGGTTCGTGGTGCTCAAGGCCGGGGTGGCGACCCCGCCGGAGGTGGTCGCGGCCGAGCTGGTGCAGCGGGTCCGGCACGAGATCGGTGCGGTTGAGGCTGTTCGGATGTTGGTCGTGTTGGGATAGATTGT
>JBJMII010000053.1:0-7920 GCA_045806925.1 Mycobacteriales bacterium | reverse complement strand
GGCCTCGGGCGTGTTCTTCCTCGACTCGTTCACCCGGAACACCGCGTAGCCGATCACCCCGGCGGCGAAGAGGACGACCACCAGCGTCATCGCGATCAGGCCCCACGGCCTGGGCTTGCCGACGGTGATGGGGGGTGGCGGCTTGCGCCCCGGCCGCCCGCCCGGGCGGGCCGCGGTCGCGCCCTTGACGTTGGGCTTGCTCTTGTTGCCGGCGGTCTTTCCCTTGGGCGGCATGCGGGCGCTTCCGTGAGAGGGTCGGGGAACCCACCCATCCTACGTACGTGGCGTGAAAGCGCCGTGAGCCTCCCCGACCTCGCCAGGGCGGGTCTCCCGTGCTCAGTAGCATGGCCGGGTGACTCCCGCCGAGCTCTCGACCGCCGTCCGCGACGCCGTCCGCGCGTCGGTCCAGGCCGGCGAGCTCGCCGTGCCGGTGCCGGACACCGTGGTCGTCGAGCGTCCGAGGAGCCGGGAGCACGGCGACTACGCCACCAACGTCGCGCTCCGGCTGGCCAAGCCGGCCGGCCGGCCGCCGCAGGAGGTCGCCGAGCTGCTCGCCGCCCGGCTGCGGGAGCACCCGGGCGTCGACCGGGTGGACGTGGCCGGCCCCGGCTTCCTCAACGTCACGCTCGGCAAGGACGCGCTGGCCGGGCTGGTGCGGACGGTGCTCGACGCCGGGCCGGCGTACGGGCGGGGCGGCGCGCTGACCGGACAGCACCTCAACCTGGAGTACGTCTCGTCCAACCCGACCGGGCCGATGCACCTGGCGCACAGCCGGTGGGCGGCGGTGGGCGACTCGCTGAGCCGGCTGCTGGACGCGGCCGGCGCCCGGGTGACCCGGGAGTACTACTTCAACGACGCGGGTGCCCAGATCGACCGCTTCGCCGCCTCGCTGCTGGCCGCGGCGACCGGGCGGCCGGCGCCGGAGCAGGGCTACACCGGGTCCTACGTCACCGAGATAGCCGCCGCGGTGGTGGCCGCCGAGCCGGCCGTGCTCGACCTGCCGGAGGAGAAGGCGCTGGACGTCTTCCGGCAGGAGGGGGTGGCGCTGATGTTCGCCTCGATCCGGCGGTCGCTGGCCGACTTCGGGGTCGAGTTCGACGTCTACTTCTCCGAGCGGACGCTGCACGACAACGGCGAGATCGAGCTCGCCGTCGCCCGGCTGCGCGAGCAGGGCCACGTGTACGAGGCGGAGGGCGCGGTCTGGCTGCGGACCACCGACTTCGGCGACGACAAGGACCGGGTGCTGGTCCGGTCCGACGGCCGGCCCACCTACTTCAACGCCGACTGCGCGTACTACCTGGACAAGCGGGAGCGCGGCGCGGACCGGGTGGTCTACCTGCTCGGCGCCGACCACCACGGGTACGCCGGGCGGCTGCGGGCGATCGCCGCGTCCTTCGGCGACGACCCGGACCGGACCGTCGAGGTCATCATCGGCCAGCTGGTCACCCTCGGCGGCGGCCGGATGAGCCGGCGGGCCGGCAACCTGGTGCTGCTCGACGAGGTGCTCACGCTGATCGGCCGGGACGCCGCGCGGTACGCGCTGGTCCGCTGGTCGATGGACTCGCCGATCGACATCGACATCGACGTGTGGGCCAGCCGCACCGCGGACAACCCGGTCTTCTACGTGCAGTACGCGCACGCCCGGCTCGCCTCGCTCGGCCGCAACGCCGCCGAGCTCGGCCTGACGCTGCCGTCCGAAGTGGACTACGGCCTGCTGGGGCACGAGCGGGAGGGCGACCTGCTGCGGGCGCTGGGCGAGTTCCCGCGGGTGGTCGCGTCCGCGGCCGAGCTGCGGGCGCCGCACCGGGTGGCCCGCTACCTGGAGGAGCTGGCCGGGACGTACCACCGGTTCTACGACGCCTGCCGGGTGCTGCCGATGGGGGACGAGGAGCCCACCCCGCTGACGTACGCGCGGCTGGCGCTGTGCGAGGCGACCCGGGTGGTCCTGGCGAACGGGCTCCGCCTGCTCGGCGTGTCCGCGCCGGACCGCATGTAGCCGGCGGACCGTCGCATGAGGACACACGAGGCCGGCGCCCTGCACGCCGACGTCACCGAGCCGCAGGCCGGCCCGCTGGTGCCGCCGGCGGACCTGGCCGCGCTCGCGCCGGGGGTATGGCCGGTGACCGCGGCCCGGGGCGACGACGGCGCGCTCGCCGTCGGCGGCGTCGACGTCCGCGACCTGGCCACCGAGCACGGCACCCCGGCGTACCTGCTGGACGAGCACGACCTGCGCACCCGCTGCCGGGACTTCGTCGCCGCCTTCGGGGACTCCGACGTGCACTACGCGGCGAAGGCCTTCTGCTGCCTGGCGGTGCTGCGCTGGGTGGCCGAGGAGGGCCTCGGGCTGGACGTCTGCACCGGCGGCGAGCTCGCCGCGGCGCTGCGGGCGGGCGTGCCGGCGGACCGGATCGCGCTGCACGGCAACAACAAGTCGGTCGCCGAGCTGGAGCGGGCGCTGGACGCCGGTGTCGGGCGGGTGGTGGTGGACTCGTTCGTCGAGATCGCCCGGCTCGCCTGGCTGGCGGAGCAGCGCGGGATCCGGCAGCCGGTGCTGGTCCGGACCACCGTCGGCGTCGAGGCGCACACCCACGAGTTCATCGCGACCGCGCACGAGGACCAGAAGTTCGGCTTCTCGCTGGCCGCCGGCGACGCCTTCGAGGCGGCCCGCCGGGTGGTCGGGCACGGCTCGCTGGAGCTCGCGGGGGTGCACTCGCACATCGGCTCGCAGATCTTCGACACCAACGGCTTCGAGGTGTCGGCGCGGCGGGCGGTCGGGCTGCTGGCCCGGATCCGGGACGAGCTCGGCGCCGAGCCGCCGTACCTCGACCTCGGCGGCGGTTTCGGCATCGCGTACGTGGCCTCGGACGACCCGATGGACGTGCCCGCGCTGGCCGGCTCGATGCGGGCCATCGTGCGGCGGGAGTGCGCCGCCGCCGGCCTGGCGGTGCCCCGGCTGGCGGTCGAGCCCGGCCGGGCGATCGCCGGGCCGGCCGCGGTGACCCTGTACGAGGTCGGCACGGTCAAGGACACCCCGCACCGGCGCTACGTCTCGGTGGACGGCGGGATGAGCGACAACATCCGGACCGCGCTGTACGACGCGCACTACACCTGCGTGCTGGCGTCCCGGGTCAGCGAGGCGCCGCCGGTGCTCAGCCGGGTGGTCGGCAAGCACTGCGAGAGCGGGGACATCGTGGTCCGGGACAGCTGGCTGCCCGGCGACGTGGTGCCGGGCGACCTGCTCGCGGTGGCCGCGACGGGGGCCTACTGCCGGTCGCTGGCGAGCAACTACAACCATCTGCCGCGGCCGCCGGTGGTGGCGGTGGCGGGCGGGGCGGCCCGGGTCGTCGTGCGCCGGGAGACCGAGGAGGACCTGCTCCGCCTCGACGTCCCGGACGGCTCGGCCGGTCCGGACCGCTCGTCCGGTTCGGGCGGCCCAGGCGGGGCCGGGTGATGGCCGGCCGGCGGACCAGCCGCAGCAGCACGCTGGTGGTGGTCCTCCTGCTGCTGGTGGTCGCGCTGCTGGCCACCGGCGAGGGCGGCGGCTCGCTCGTGTTCACCCTGCTGGCCGGCGTCGTCGTCGTGTACGTCGTCTTCGCCCTGCTGTTCCGGCGGCGGCGGTGAGGGTCGCGCTGCTCGGCTGCGGCACCGTCGGCGGCGAGGTGGTCCGGCTGCTCGGCGAGCAGGCCGCGGACCTGGCCGCCCGGGTCGGCGAGCCGCTGGAGCTGGCCGGGATCGCGGTCCGGCGGCCGGACCGGCACCCGGACGTGCCGGCCGGGCTGCTCACCACCGACCCGGCCGGCCTGGTGGAGCGGCCGGACGTGGACCTGGTGGTCGAGGTGGTCGGCGGCATCGAGCCGGCCCGGTCGCTGCTGCTCGCCGCGATGAAGGCGGGCAAGTCGGTGGTGACCGCGAACAAGGCGTTGCTCGCCGAGGACGGCGCCACCCTGCACGCGGCGGCCCGGGAGGCCGGCGTCGACCTCTACTTCGAGGCGTCCGTGGGCGGCGCGATCCCGCTGCTGCGGCCGCTGCGCGAGTCGCTGGCCGGGGACCGGATCAGCCGGGTGGTCGGCATCGTCAACGGCACCACCAACTACGTGCTGTCCCGGATGGACGCCACCGGCGCGGGCTTCGCGGAGGCGCTGGCGGAGGCCACCGCGCTCGGCTACGCGGAGGCGGACCCGACCGCGGACATCGACGGCTTCGACGCGGCGTCGAAGGCGGCCATCCTGGCCGGGCTGGCCTTCCACACCCGGGTGGCCGCCGCCGAGGTGCACCGGGAGGGCATCTCCGCGGTCACCGCCGCGGACGTCGCCAGCGCCAAGGCGATGGGCTGCACGGTGAAGCTGCTGGCGATCTGCGACCGGGTCACCGGCCCGGACGGCGCCGAGTCGGTCGGTGTCCGGGTGCACCCGGCGATGATCCCGCGGACGCACCCGCTGGCAGCGGTCGGCGACGCGTTCAACGCGGTCTTCGTCTCCGGCGACGCGGCCGGCGAGCTGATGTTCTACGGCCGCGGCGCGGGCGGCGCGCCGACCGCCTCGGCGGTGCTCGGCGACCTGGTCGCGGTGGCCCGCAACCGGCTGACCGGGGCGCGCGGCGCCGGCGAGTCGGCGTACGCGGACCTCCGGGTGCGGTCGATGGGGGAGACCCCGACCTGCTACCACATCTCGCTGGACGTGGCGGACCGGCCGGGCGTGCTCGCCACCGTGGCGCAGGCCTTCGCCGCGCACGGCGTGAGCATCTCGACGGTCCGGCAGTCCGGGCGGGGAGCCGACGCCACCCTGGTGCTGGTCACCCACACCGCCCCGGACTCCGCGCTGGCGGCGACGGTCGAGGACCTGCGCGGGATGGGCACCGTCCGCGAGGTGGTCAGCGTGATGCGGGTCGAGGGCGCCGACTGAGTCATCCCGGGGCGCGGCCCCGGACCCCCGGGCGGCAGGTCCGGTCGGCTGGTCCCGCCGGTCACCGGGCTCACCCACGGTGCGGCCGGTTGTGCCCTCGCGAGCTCGGGCGTCTCCGGCCGGCACGGGCGGCGCCGGTCGCCGCGGTGCCCGTCAGTGACCGGACCCCCGGACGGCCGGGGTGATCGGCGCTGTCGGCTGCCGGTCGCGGTGGTCCGGTCGGGACGCCCGGAGCCTCTACGCTGTTCGGGTGACGATGGCGGCGGTACGGGCCGGCGGGTGGCCCGGCGTGATCGAGGCGTACCGGGAGCGGCTGCCGGTGGCCGCCGGGACGCCGGCCGTCACGCTGCTGGAGGGCGGCACGCCGCTGCTGCGCGGCGTCGAGCTGTCCCGGCGGACCGGCTGCGACGTGTGGCTCAAGGTGGAGGGCGCTAACCCGACCGGGTCGTTCAAGGACCGCGGGATGACGGTGGCGATCACCCAGGCGGCAGCCGGCGGGGCCCGCGCGGTGATCTGCGCGAGCACCGGGAACACCAGCGCCAGCGCGGCGGCGTACGCGGTGCGGGCCGGGCTGACCTGCGCGGTGCTGGTTCCGCAGGGCAAGATCGCGCTGGGCAAGCTGGCCCAGGCGCTGGTGCACGGTGCCCGGCTGCTGCAGGTCGACGGCGGCTTCGACGACTGCCTGACGGTGGCCCGGGACCTGTCCGAGCGTTACCCGGTCACGCTGGTCAACTCGGTGAACCCGGACCGGGTCGAGGGGCAGAAGACCGCCGCGTTCGAGGTCTGCGACGTGCTCGGCCGGGCGCCGGACGTGCACTGCCTGCCGGTGGGCAACGCCGGGAACATCACGGCGTACTGGAAGGGCTACCGCCAGTACGAGCAGGGGCTGCCGCGGATGCTCGGCTTCCAGGCCGCGGGCGCCGCCCCGATCGTGGCCGGGCAGCCGGTGGACCGGCCGGTGACCATCGCCACCGCGATCCGGATCGGCCGGCCGGCGTCCTGGGCGGCGGCGCTGGCGGCCCGGGACGAGTCCGGGGGGTCGATCACCGCGGTGACCGACCGGGAGATCCTCGCCGCGTACCGGCTGCTCGCCCGGTCCGAGGGCGTCTTCGTCGAGCCGGCGTCGGCGGCGGGGGTGGCCGGGCTGCTCGGCGCGGCCGCCGCCGGGCGGGTCGAGCCGGGCGCGACGGTGGTCTGCACGGTCACCGGCAACGGGCTCAAGGACCCGGACTGGGCGATCGCCGGCGCGCCCGCCCCGGTCACCGTCCCGGTGGACGCGGCGGCCGCCGCGGCCGCCCTGGACCTGCGCTGAACCCGGGCCGGGCGGGGGAGCCGACCCGGTAGCCTGCCGGTCGTGGGGAGAGCCGGGTCACGGGTGTCCCGGGCCGCGTTCCGGGCCGCGCCGGTGCGGGTCCGGGTGCCCGCCACCAGCGCGAACCTCGGCCCCGGCTTCGACGCGCTCGGCCTCGCCCTGGCGCTCTACGACGACGTGGTGGTCCGGGTCTCGGACGACGGCCTGTACGTCGACGTGGCGGGGGAGGGCGCGGACACCGTGCCCCGCACCCGCCGGCACCTGGTGGTCCACGCGCTTCACGCCGGCTTCGAAGCGCTCGGCGGCCAGCCGCGCGGCCTCGAGGTGGTCTGCGCGAACCGGATCCCGCACAGCCGGGGGCTCGGCTCGTCCGCCGCGGCGATCGTGGCCGGGCTGGTCGCCGCCCGGGCGCTGGTCCTCGGCGGCGAGGAGACGCTGGACGACCCGGCGCTGCTGGGTCTGGCGGCCCGGCTGGAGGGCCATCCGGACAACGTGGCGGCCTGCCTGCTGGGCGGGCTGACGCTGGCCTGGACGCCGGAGGACGGGCCGGCCGCCGCGGTTCGGCTGCCGCTGTCCCCGGCGCTCCGGCCGGTCGTCTTCGTGCCGGCCACCACCTCGTCGACCGCGAAAGCGCGCAAGCTGCTGCCGGAGTCGGTGCCACACCCGGACGCCGCCCGCAACGCCGCCCGGGCCGCGCTGCTGGTGCACGCGCTGGCCACCGACCCCCGGCTGCTGCTGGCCGCCACCGAGGACCGGCTGCACCAGCCGTACCGGGCCGCGGCGCAGCAGCGGACCGCCGGCCTGGTGGCGGCGCTGCGGGCGGACGGCGTGCCGGCGGTGGTGTCCGGAGCCGGGCCCTCGGTGCTCGCCTTCGCCCGCCCGGCCGACGACCTCGTCTCGTACGCGCCCCGCAACTGGTCCTGCGAGGTGCTCACCGTCGACCCGGGCGGAGCGGAGGTGCTCGCACTGGCCGGCTGACCACCCCGCGGACTCGCACGATCCCCGGCTGCCCGGCCTCCCGGGCGCCTGCGCCGCGGCTCGGGAACACGCAGGAGCGCCCGGTTGTTGCCGCCTCGCGGCACAGCGTCTAGTCTTCATGCCACCAGCCGCCCGAGGGTGCGCTCTCGGTGGGGTCGTCGGTTTCATCGCCTCCACAAGGGATGGATCGTCCGACGCTCCGCTGCTCCCGTTCTCCGCGGAGTTCCGCAGGTTCTCCGAGGCGCTCCAGCGAGGCTGCCACACCTGTCCGCCGCAAGGCGGACCGTCACCGGCCGTTCCGGCCGGAGTTCGACCCGGCCGCGGGCTGACCCCGGGCCGACCCCGAAGGGACAACACCGTGAGCGACACCACGGACTTCCTGACCGGCCCCGCCGGGCAGGACGTCGAGCCCGCCGCCCCCGCCGCGGCGCCCGAGCCGATCTCGGCGCCATCCGACGCGGACGCCGGCGCGCCGGCCGCCGACCCCCGACCCCGCCGCCGCGCCGCCGGGCTGTCCGGCATGCTGCTGCCGGAGCTGCAGGCGCTGGCCGGCTCGCTGGGCATCAGCGGCGTGGGCCGGATGCGCAAGGGCGACCTGATCACCGCCATCCAGGCTCGGCAGAGCGCGAACGGGGCGGCGCCCGCGGCCGGCCAGGGGCAGCTCCCGCTCGGTGCGGCGCCGGCCCGGACCCAGGCGCCGGCCCGGACTGAGGCGCCGGCGGCGGCCGC
>JBJMII010000052.1:0-16054 GCA_045806925.1 Mycobacteriales bacterium | reverse complement strand
GCCGAACGGCTCCAGCACCACGGTGGGTCGGGTCGGCGCCGGGGTCCACTGGTCAAAGTGATAGTCGCGGACCGGCTGCCGGGCCGGCCATCCGTCGATGTGGGTGCGGCGCAGCCCGCGCACCAAGATCCCCGGGACACGCCCTAATCAGCGCTACAACCAAACACCTTGAAGTTGACGTTGCGTCAACTCGTACGGTGACCGGGTGCGGGACGGGAGCTGGTCGATCGCCGAGGTGGCGCGGATGTCCAAGGTGACGTCGCGGACGCTGCGGCACTACGACGCGATCGGGTTGCTGGCACCGGCCCGGGTGGCCGCCGACGGTCGGCGGCACTACGGCCGGGCGGAGCTGCTGCGGCTGCAGCGGATCCTGCTGCTGCGCGAGCTCGGGCTGGGCCTCGACGCGATCGGCGAGGTGCTGGGCCAGCAGGGCCGCGACAGCACGGTGGCGGTGCTGCGGCAGCACCGCGAGTGGCTGCTGGCCGAGTGCGGCCGGCTGGCCCGGCTCGCCCGCACCGTGCAGAGCACCATCGAGAGCATCGAGGAAGGAGGGGAGATGGCGGCGGAGACGATGTTCGAGGGCTTCGAGCACAACCCGTACGAGGCCGAGGCCCGGCAGCGCTGGGGCGACGAGGCGGTGGACGCGTCCTACCAGCGGATGAAGGGCTGGACGCCGGCGGACGCGGAGAGGGCCCGGACCGGTTACCAGCGGGTGCGCAGTGGGCTGGCGCCGCTGCTGGCGGCCGGCGTGCCGGTCGACGACCCGCGGGTGCAGGAGCTCGTGCAGCTGCACTACGAGGTGGTCAGCCTGTTCTGGACCCCGGGCGCGGAGGCGTACCGGGGGCTCGGCCGGATGTACGTCGACGACGAGCGGTTCCGCCGGAACATCGGCGGCGGCAACGACGAGCTGGTCGCGTACCTGCGGGACGCGATCACCGTCTACGCCGACACCAGGCTGGGCTGAGCCGGCGGTACGGCGGCGGGTCAGCTCCCGCTGCCGTACGGCCTGGTGATGATCTCCAGGAAGTGCCCGCTCGGGTCCTCCCAGTAGACGCCGCGGCCGCCGTCGTTGGTGTTGGTCTGGCCGGGCCGTCGCCGCCCCGGGTCGGCCCAGTAGGTCAGGCCGCGCTCGGTGATCCGGCCGAAGATCGCGTCGAACTCCTCCTCGGTGACCAGGAAGGCGTAGTGCTGCGGCTGGCCGGGCTCCTCGGCGAAGTCGAGCGAGACGCCGTTCTCGGCCTCGACCACGAGGAAGGGCCCGAACGGCGTCGGCTCCGGCAGGCCGAGGATCTCGGCGAGGAAGGTCGCGGACTCCCGCTTGTCCCGGACGTGGACGATGGTGTGGTTGAGCTGGACCGCCATCGGCCCAGCATCGACCCGGAAGGGCCGTGGTGGCAACGGTGATCGGCCGGTGGGATCGGGTCCCGTCCCCGGCCGGACCCCGGGCTCCCGGCGGCGCCGGTCAGAACACCGGCTGGAAGCCGCAGCGCAGCCGCAGCACCAGCGTGACCACCCGGCCGCGCTCGCTGCGCACCGGCAGCAGCAGGTAGCGGCTGGTGTCCCGGTGCGCCAGCCGGGTCCGGATCACCACCGGGTCGACGTGCGGGTCGCGGGACACCACCCGCATGCCGAAAGTCGGGGTGCCGGCGTCGACCGTGCGGGTCAGCACGCGGGCGTCCACGAACAGCCCGTCCCGGACGATCAGGCGGTCCACCCCGGCGGCCCACTGCTGCCGGGACAGCAGCCGGTTGGGGTCGCGGCCGTTCACGGCGGCGTCGATCGCGGCGAACAGCCGGCGGTCCGGGCCGCGGACCGGGCCGCCGGGGGCGGTCAGGCCGCCGCACAGCCGCTGGATCAGCATCCCGTTCACCGTGGCCGTGCTGAGCGGCCGGGTCGGCTCCGCCGGCGGGCCGAAGGCGAGCGGTTCGAGGACGCCGGGCGCGGCCGCGTACGCGTACGGGACCGTCCCGGGACCGACGCAGGTCGACGCGCGCGCGGTGCTGGCGGCGACCGGTCGGACCTGCGCGACCCGGGCGACCGCGGGCAGCCCGGTGGTGCCGCGGTCACCCTCGCGGTCACTCTCGCGCCCGATCCGGGCGCCGGTCAGCGAGATGAGCAGCACCAGGTACGCGAACGTGGCGACGAGGACGGCCTCGGCCGTCGACAGCGGTCGCGCCCGCGTCTTCGCCATGCCAGCAATCCCGTCCGCCGGTGCCCGGCTCAAGAGTCTCCCGCGCACCGACCGTGGGCAAGCGGGTGGCTCCCGGCAGGCGAGCGCCTCGCCGGCCGGCTGGTGCGGGGCACCAGTGCCGCACACTAGAGTCCGGGCTTTCGAGCGAGGGGACCGGGCGTGGGCGGCGTGGTGGCGGCGGGGCATCCGCTGACCGCGGCGGCGGGCGCCGGCGTGCTGCGCGCCGGCGGCAACGCGGTGGACGCGGCGGTCGCCGCGGTCCTCACCTCGGTGGTCGCCGAGTCGATGATGACCGGGCTGGGCGGCGGCGGCTACCTGATGGTCGCGCCGCCGGACGCCGAGCCGGTGCTGCTCGACTTCTTCGTCGAGGCGCCCGGCCGCGGCGCCGACCCGGCCGACCGGGCGCCGCTGCGCACTGCGGACGTGTTCTTCGACGACGTGCTGCAGGTCTTCGGGGTCGGCGCGCCGTCCTGCGCCGTCTACGGGGTGCCCGCCGGGGTGGCCGCGGCGCTGGACCGCTTCGGCACGGTGCCGCTGGCCGAGCTGGCGGCGCCGGCGGCCGCGCTGGCCCGGGACGGGGTCCGGCTGACCGAGCAGCAGGCGGGGATGTACTCGCTGCTCGCCCCGATCCTGCGGTCCGACCCGGTGGCCGCGGCGACGTTCCTCGTCGACGGTGCGGCGCCGGTGGCCGGCTCCGTCGTGCACGACCTCGACCTCGGCGACGCGCTGGAGCGGCTCGGCACCGAGGGGCCGGCGCCGTTCTACACCGGCGACATCGGCGGCCGGGTGTCCGACGCGGTGCTGGCCGGTGGTGGCCTGATCACCCGGGCGGACCTCGCGGCGTACCGGGTGGTGGAGCGCGTCCCGGTCCGCACGCCGTACCGGGACCGCGAGGTCGTCACGAACCCGCCGCCGAGCGCGGGCGGCGTGCTGCTCGCGTACGCGCTGGCACTGCTGGACCGGCGGCCGGGACCGCCGGATGCGCTGGAGATCGTCCGTGCGATGCAGGCCGCGCAGGACGCCCGGGACGCGGCGTTCTTCGCCGGCCTGCCGACCGAGGGCTTCGGGCCGGCGTTCCTGGCCACCCGGGCCGGCTCGACCACGCACATCTCGGTGCTCGACGGCGACGGCTGGGCGGCGACGGTGACCTGCACGAACGGCGAGGGCTCCGGGGTACTGGTGCGGGGCACCGGGCTGTACCTGAACAACATGCTCGGCGAGCAGGACCTGTCCCCGCTCGGCTTCTTCACCCACCCCCCGGGCCGCCGGCTGCCGTCGATGATGGCGCCCACCGTGGTCCGCCGGGACGGGCAGGTCGAGCTGGTGCTCGGGTCCGCGGGGGCGAACCGGATCCGCAGCGCGCTGCTGCAGGTGATCGTCAACTCGGTCGACCTCGGGCTGCCGGTCCAGGCGGCGGTGGACGCGCCCCGGCTGCACGCCGAGGACGGCCTCGTGCACATCGAGCCGGGGATCGACGGCACCGCGCTGACCGGCGCCGGGCACGTGGTCAGCCGGTTCCGCGGGCGGCACACGTTCTTCGGCGGCGTGCAGGCGGTGGAGCGGCGGGGCGGGGTGCTGGCCGGCGCCGGCGACCCGCGGCGGGGCGGCTCCGTGGTGCCCGCCCAACCCGGTTGACCGGGCGGTCGACCGGCCGGACCCTTCGGCCATGGTCGACTGGGACCGCACCGAGATCCTGCGCACGCCGCGGCTGCTGCTGCGAGTTCCTCGGCGGGCCGCTGAGCCGCCGAGGATTCACCAGCCACCTAGTCTCCGAGATGCGCGGCGGCGACCCGCTTGGGCACCACCATCCGCCAGGCGTCCGTCACCAGCTCGGCCAGCTCGTCGGCGTCGATCTCGGTGAGCCGGACGCAGACCCAGTTGTAGCGCTCGTCCGAGCGGGCCGGCGGCAGGAACTTCACCGGGTCGGACGCGATCAGCCCGGCCCGCTCCTGCTTCGGGTAGCCGAAGCCCATCACCGTCTCCTCCGGCGACACCGACAGGTAGACGTACTGCCCGACCTTGAACTTCACCCGGTCCCGGACCACCCGCTCGTACGTCCGGGGCAGCGACAGCGCGACCGCCCGGACCTCCGCGAGCCCGACCATGTCAGCGGACCGCGGACGGGGTGCGCCGCCGCCGAGAGGCCCGGAAGGCGGCCCGCCGCGGGGCGCGCCCCACCCCGGACTCCAGCGTGGCCAGGTCGACCACCCGGGTCGCCGCGTCCCGCAGCCGGTCGCTGAGCGCGTCGCGGCCGGGGCTGAGCACGGTCAGCGGCCCCCGGTCGGCCAGCCCGGCGAATATCCAGTCGTTGCTGACCACCACGAACTGGGCCGCGCCGGTGACCCCGGCGGCCGCGTCCAGCAGCACGTGGTCGGCGAGGTCGCTGCCGTCCGCCACCGCCCGGGCCCGCGCCGCGAACTCGGCCAGGTGCGGCCGGGCCCGCCGGACGGGCCCGTCCTGGCCGGCCAGCGCGACCACCTCGGCCTGCCGGGCCAGCGCGACCACCAAGGCCATCCGGTCCCGCCAGCGGGCCGGCTCGGCCCGCAGGTTGTCCAGGTCGACCAGCAGGACGCGGGCGCCGGCGCCGGTCGTCCACAGGCTGCCGCGGGCGAGCCGGGCGTGCACCGCGTCGGCGAGCGGCCGGCGTCCCGGCTGACCGCGGGTGCCCGGCGGGGTGACCGGCGGGGTGACCGGCAGGTCGGCCAGCCGGATCCACTCGTAGTCGTCCCACTCGCTCGGCCCGCCGCCCAGTCCCATCCCGGCATCCTTCCAGGTCAGCCGGTCGTCACCGGAACGCCCCGATGGGCAGCGGGCGGGTGCCGAAGTCGGCCTCGGGCCGGTCGCGCTCGCGCCGTTGAGGGTCGGCCGACCGAAGGACAATGCGGTTGACCCCCGTTCCGCGACATGGCGTAGCGTTCGTCCCGACTGCTACGGGGGGAAGGGGAGCCTCGTGTCCAGCCTGTTCACCGGTCGTCGGACCAAGTTCCTGACGCTCGTCTTCTGGCTGCTGGTCGTCGGTCTGGCCGGCCCGCTGTCGAGCAAGCTGACCGGCGCGCAGCAGAACGACGTGGCCGCCTGGCTGCCGGGCAACGCCGAGTCGACGAAGGTGCTGGAGATCCAGCAGACCTTCCAGTCGCCGAACGCGATCCCCGCCGTGATCGTGTACGACCGGCCGGGCGGGCTGACCGACGCCGACCGGGCGAAGGCGGCGGCGGACGCCGGGCAGTTCGCCACCTTCGAGGGCGTCCAGGGCAAGCCGACCGGGCCGCTGCCGTCCCGGGACGGCCAGGCGCTGCAGACCCTGGTGATCTTCGACCTCGGCGAGAACGGGTGGAACCAGGCGCCCGGCATCGCCGACCGGATCCACCAGGTCGCGGGCACCGGCGCGCCGGGTCTCACGGTGCACTTGACCGGGCCGTTCGGCCAGGCCGCGGACTCCGCGTCGGCGTTCGAGGGCATCGACGGCACGCTGCTGTTCGCCACCATCGGCGTCGTCGTCATCATCCTGCTGCTGACCTACCGGAGCCCGATCCTCTGGCTGCTGCCGGTGCTCAGCGCCGGCGTCGCGCTGACCGTGGCGCAGGCGTTGATCTACCTGCTGGCCGAGCACGCCGGGCTGGTGGTGAACGGGCAGAGTGCCGGCATCCTGACGGTGCTCGTCTTCGGCGCCGGCACCGACTACGCGCTGCTGCTGGTCGCCCGCTACCGGGAGGAGCTGCGGCGGCACGAGGACCGGCACGAGGCGATGGCCGTCGCGCTGCACCGGGCCGGGCCGGCGATCGTCGCCAGTGCCTCGACCGTCATCGTCGGCATGCTCTGCCTGCTCTTCGCGGAGACCAACTCCACCGCCAGCCTCGGCCCGGTCGCCGCGATCGGCATCGGCGTCGCGCTGCTGGTGATGACGACGCTGCTGCCGGCGCTGCTGGTGATCTGCGGCCGGTGGCTGTTCTGGCCGGTCAGGCCCCAGTACGGCTCGGCCGAGCCGACCACGCGCGGCTTCTGGGCGCGGGTGGGCCACCGGATCGCCCGGCGCCCCCGGTTCATCTGGGTGACCACCGCGCTGGTGCTCGGCGCGCTGTCCTTCGGCATCCTCGCCCTGGACGCGAACGGGCTGACCAACGCGGAGTCGTTCACCGGCCGGCCGGACTCGATCGTCGGCGAGGAGGTCGTCGCCCGGCACTTCCCGGACGCCGGCGCGGGCAGCCCGGTCGCGATCGTGTCGGACGCGGCGGCGGCGGCCCGGGTGCGGTCCGCGATCTCCGCTGTCGACGGCATCGCGCAGGTCACCGAGCCGGTGGTCCGCGGGCAGCACGCCTACCTGGAGGGCACTCTCACCAGCCCGCCGGACAGCCCGGCCGGGTATGCCACCATCGACCGCCTGCGCGCCGCGGCGCACGCAGTCCCGGACGCGAACGCGCAGGTGGGCGGCAGCACCGCGATCAACCTGGACCTGCAGAACGCGGCGAAGCACGACCGCAACCTGATCGTCCCGATCGTGCTCGTGGTCGTGCTGGTCATCCTGATGCTGCTGCTGCGGGCGGTGCTTTCGCCGGTGCTGCTCATCGGCACCGTCGTGCTGTCCTTCACGGCGGCGCTCGGGGCCAGCGCGCTGGTCTTCAAGTACGTCTTCGACTTCGGCGGCGCGGACTCGTCGTTCCCGCTGTTCGTCTTCGTGTTCCTGGTCGCGCTCGGCATCGACTACAACATCTTCCTGATGACCCGCGTGCACGAGGAGGCCAAGCGGTTCGGCACCCGGCGGGGCGCGCTGATCGGGCTGGCCGCCACCGGAGGCGTCATCACCTCCGCGGGCGCCGTGCTGGCCGGCACTTTCGCCGTGCTCGGCACGCTGCCGCTGGTCTTCCTCGCCGAGCTCGGCTTCGCGGTCGCGCTCGGCGTGCTGCTGGACACCATCGTGGTCCGCTCGGTGCTGGTCACCGCGCTCAACCTGGACGTCGGCCGGTTCATCTGGTGGCCGAGCGCGCTGGCCCGCAAGCGTGACGTCGAGCCGGACGAGCTGCTGGACACCGAGCGGGTGGAGCAGCCGGCGACCTGATCGGGCTACCGTCGGCAGGTGGATCCCACCCGCCAGCCGCCGTTCACCGGGATCGGCGTCGCGCTGGTCACGCTCTTCGACGACACCCGGGCGGTCGACGCCGCGGCCACCGCGGACCTGGCCGCCCGGCTCGTCGACGACGGGGTCCGGGCGGTCGTGGTGGCCGGCTCGACCGGCGAGGCGGACACCCTCGACGACGACGAGCGGCGCCGCCTGCTCGACGCGGTGCGCGCCCGGCTGGACGGGGTGATCGTGCTCGCGGGCACCGGCGGGACTTGGGCCGGGCAGGCGGCCGGCCGCACCGCGGCGGCCCGGGACGGTGGCGCCGACGGCGCGCTGGTGCTGTCCCCGCGCCGGGTGCCGGACCCCCGGCCGTACTACGCGGAGGTGGCCGCGGCGGCCCGCGACCTGCCGCTGCTGGCGTACCACTTCCCGGCGGCGTCCCCGCCCGGCATCCCGGTCGAGCTGCTGCCGGAGCTGCCGGTGGTCGGCAGCAAGGACTCCAGCGGCGACCCGGAACGGCTGCTGCACACGCTGTCCAGCTGGGACGGTCACGTCTACCCGGGCTCGTCCGCGCTGCTGTCCTTCGCCGGCCCGCTCGGCTGCCCGGGGGCGATCCTCGCGCTGGCCAACGCGGAGCCGGCGCTGTGCGCGGCCGCCTTCGCCGGCGATGCCGCCGCCCAGCGCAAGCTCACCGGCGCGCACCTGACCGCCGCCGGCTCGTTCCCGGCCGGCATCAAGTCGCTGACCGCGGCCCGGTACGGCGTCTCCGAGGTCTCCCGCCTCTGACCCCACCCCCCGTGCCGTCCTCGAGCGGCCCCGGTGCTCGCCTAAGCTCGGCCCGGTGACCGTCCGCTACCGCTCGCCGGAGGAGGACAGCGCCCGGTGGGAGGGCTTCCCCTTCCGGCCGGGCGACGTGGTGATCAGCACCAGGTCGAAGAGCGGCACCACCTGGATGCAGATGATCTGCCTGCTGCTGGTCCTGCGGACCCCGGAGCTGCCCCGGCCGCTGGCGGAGCTGTCGCCCTGGCTGGACTGGCTGGTCGAGCCGCGGGACGACGTCGTCGCCCGGCTGGAGGCGCAGCGGCACCGGCGGGTCGTCAAGACCCACACCCCGCTCGACGGCGTGCCGATCGACCCCCGGGCGACGTACCTGGTGGTGGGCCGGCACCCGCTCGACATGGCGGTCTCGCTCTACCACCAGGGGGCCAACATCGATCGCGAGCGGGTCCGGACGCTGGCCGGCCAGCCGCCGCCGGACCGCCCGCGAGCGCCGCGGCCGCCGCTGCCCGAGGCCCTGCGGCGCTGGGTCGACGACGACGCCGACCCGCGGGAGGAGCTCGACTCGCTGCCCGGCGTGCTGTGGCACCTGTCCGACGCCTGGCGCCGGCGGGACGAGCCCAACGTCGAGCTCGTCCACTACCACGACCTGTCGAGCGACCTGGACGGCCAGATGCGCCGGCTGGCGGCGCGGCTGGGCCTCGACGTGCCGGCGGCGGTCTGGCCGGAGCTGGTCGCGGCGGCCCGGTTCGAGCGGATGCGGGCCCGCGCCGACCGGCTCGCCCCGGACACCCTGGGCGTGCTCAAGGACCGCACCGCGTTCTTCCGGCGGGGCCGCTCGGGGGCCGGCCGGGAGGAGCTCGGCGAAGCCGAGATCGCCCGCTACCACGCCCGGGCCGCGCAGCTGGCCGGACCGGACCTGCTGGCCTGGCTGCACCGCCCGGCCTGACCCGGTGCGGTCGCACCCGGTCGAGGCATCCGGTCGTACGCTCCGACCGTGGGCGGCCGGCTGCGGACCATCGGTGCGGGAGCGGGGTCGCCGCTGCTGCTCCTGCTGCACGGGCTCGGCGCCACCGCGGACGTCTGGGAGGGCTGGCGGCCGCTGCTCGCCGAGCGGTGGCCGGGCCGGTGGGTGGCACCGGACCTGCCCGGGCACGGCGCGTCGGCGCCGCTGCGCCGCTACTCCTTCGGCTCGCTGGCCGCCGCGGTGGCGGACCTGGCCGGACCGGGGGACCGGACCGTGGTGCTCGGTCACTCGCTCGGCGGGGTGGTGGGGCTGGCGCTCGGCAGCGGCTGGTTCGGCCCGCCCGTGGACCTCGTGGTCGGGCTGGGCATCAAGGTGGCCTGGACGGCGGAGGAGCTGGACCGGTCCCGGGCGCTGGCGGCCCGGCCGGTACAGGTGTTCGCGACCCGGGACGAGGCGGTGGCGCGGCACCTGCGGGTGTCCGGGCTGGCCGGGCTGCTCGCCCCCGGGGACGGCGCCGCGGCCGCCGGCGTACGCGAGGAAGGCGGCAGCTGGCGGCTGGCGCTGGACCCGCGCGCTTTCGGGGTCGGCGCGCCGGACCTGCCCGGGCTGCTGGCCGCCTGCCGGGCCCGGGTCGTGCTCGCCCGCGGCGAGGCGGACCCGATGGTCAGCGCCGGCCAGCTCACCGCGCTGCGCCCGGAAGCGGTCAGCCTGCCCGGCCTCGGCCACAACGCGCACGTCGAGGACCCGTCGGCGGTGCTCGGCCTGCTCACCCGGTAGAGGAAGGCGTGCCGGTCGGGCGGCGCGGCGGACCCCGCCCGGTTCCTCCGGGGGAGGATGTCGAGACCCCGCCGCCGGCTCCGACCAGGGGCCAGCACCGGCGGTCCCGCGCCGGGTCCGGAGAGGAGCGGGACCGTGACCAAGGGTGAACCGGTACCTCGCGGCCGGCCTGATCGACGAGCTCCGCCTGCACGTCGCCCCGGCGATCCTCGGCCGCGGGCGAGCGGCTCTTCGAGGGCGCCCCCGACCTCGACCTCGAGCCGGTCTCGGTCACCGGCAACGACCTCGTCACGCACCTCACCTACCGGGTCACGCACTGACCCGGGGGCGTGCCTGTCGTCGCCAGGTTCGCCGGCCTCGACGGCACCGGCGGGCGCCGCTTAGATCAGTACCGCCGGGATGTTAGCTCGGAGTGCGTCCAGCCGCCCGTGCCGGAAGACTGACGTATGCGGTCCCGCTCGGACGGGGGGAGCGGGACCGCTGATTGCATCTGTGTTACCGCGGAGTATCCTCCGCGCCAGCGGCTCGCTTCGATCCCCCCGTGTCGGAGCGAGCCGCCTTCATCGGCTGGTCGGTCCCGGGCGAGCCTGCGTGCAGCGTCACGCCGCGTTCGGGCTCAGCCGCCGGGACAGCTCGTCCCGGCTCCGCACAGGGGCAGCCGGCTCTGCTCCTGGACGTAGGTCACGACCTGCTCCCGCCCGAGGAAGCCGAGCGCCGCCTCGATCTGCGTCCCGACCTGCGGGTCGTCCCGGCTGGCCGGGCTGAGCTCGTAGCTGACGCAGCCGCCGGGGAACCGGTAGAAGCGGGTGGGCCGCGCCCCCGGGTCCGCGCCGGCGTCATCGTCGAACCGTTGGGTGCCGGCCTCGTCCGAGGACACCGGCCGGGCGGACGAGGTGTCGCAGCTGCCGGTCAGCGTCACCGCGACGACCGGGTCTCCGGGTCGCTCCGCGTTCAACCAGAACCGCGCCCTGCCGTCGTGCACGCTCGTGCCGCCGAACGTCCATCCGGTCGGTACGGCGGCGACGCACGGCAGCTCGGTGGCGTCGGGAACGGCCTGGGCCATCAGCACGGTGACCGATCGGGGTCCGCAGCCGGGCACGTCCGGCACGTCGACCCCCCGGAACGGCGTGAGCAGGCTGTAGGTGAAGCCCACCAGCAGGACCAGCGAGACGAACAGCCCGGCGGCCAGCGCGACCCGCTGCACGCTCCAGCGCTGGATCGCGATCGGGCGCCGTTCGGGCGCCAACCGGCGGAACTGTACGAGCAGGTCCCGGCCGTCCTGCTTCATCACCGTGCGGAGCTGGGTGGGGCTGGCGACCCCCCGGGTGGCCGCGAACGCCTCGGCCATCTCGGCCGGGGTGAAGTAGCGCAGGGCCCGCCGGTACACCCGGTCCGGATCGGAGCCGACCGCCAGGACGAGCATCATGTTGCCGAGGTCGACGGCCTGGCGCCACGGCGACGGCCGGACCTGGACGAAGAAGGCGTCGACGAGCAGGACCTGACCGTCCCGGACCATCAGGTTGCCGGGCTTGATGTCCCGGTGGGCGAGGCCGGCGTCCCACAGCTTGCGGATCAGCAGCAGGCCCGCGTCGATGACCCCGTCGTCGATCTCCGCCTCGCCGATCTCCACCGCGCCGTCGAAGAACTCCATGACGATGAGGTACTCGCGTTCCGGGGTGATCTCGACGATCCCGTACGGCGTCGGAACGGGCAGCTCCACGTCCCGCATGAGGCGCAGCGTGTAGTCCTCGTACTGGACGAACCGGCGGACGGTCGGGAACGAGGTCTCGTCCTCGAGGGACCCGTAGAGGATCCGGCGGCCGAGCTTGTACCAGCGGTCGGCCCGCACATGGCTCTTGGCGTAGAGCTTCGCGAAGACGTACGTGTCCGGTTCGCCGGCGATCCGCAGCCGGAGCGGGGTGGAGCCGCCGGATGCGGCCAGCCCGATGGGCTTGACCTCGAGGACGGTGAGCCCGAGCTGGTCGCCGATCGCCTGGCGGATCGCGTCGCCTCTGGCTCCGGTGACGTCCAGGTGGGCCGTCTTGCCCCGCCGGTACGTGACCGGGAAGGCCTCGTTCGGGGTGAACCACCGGAACGCGACCAGCGGCACCGCGACGCCCAGGACGACCGCCCAGAGGATGTCCGAGAGGTGGTCGACCGCGAGGTACAACCGGGCGAAGGCGACCAGGGCGAGCAGCAGGCCGATGCCGGCCTTCGCCCACTCCCGCGGCCGGCCGGGCACCACCAGCGAGTAGGCGATCCCCATCAGGCAGGCGGCCAGGATGGCGACCGGGAACGACGGCATCGAGTAGCTGGTCCAGTGGCCGATGATGGTCACGCCGTATGGACGCGGCCGCTTCGCGAGCAGATGGATCCCGCTGCCGAGGACCGCGAGGGCCGAGAGGTAGACCAGGAACGTCAGCAGGTGCCGCCAGCGCTTGAAGACGATGAGCAGGACGACGAGGCCCCAGCCGAGGACGGTGACCGACCACCCCGCTCCGGCGGCGCCGAGTGCACGCATGACCGGGGTGAGCCAGTCGGCCCGGAGGGAGGCGATCGCGCGGAGGATCGCGGTCTCCACCCGCGCCGCGGCGAGCGGTTGCCGCTGCGGCGAGAGCAGCAGGACCGCCACCGGGAGCAGGGCGGCGAGGGCCAGCCAGACCTTCCCGCTGGTGCCGATGCTGCGGGGCAGCGGCGGGGGCGCGCCGGTGGGCCGGCGCCGCAGGTCGCTTATCCGAGCGGTGCCGGGCCGGCCACCGGTGGTCGGCGGAGCTCCCGGCGCGCTCATGACGAGGGCCACCCGGTGCCGGCCGGGGCGCCGGCGGGCCGCCACCGGCGGACAGTCGCAACGCCGGCGGCGAAGCGCCGGGTCGCCCGCCCGCCCGACCAGCGGATCACCGCCACCCCCGGATCCTCGGGGCGCGGTTCCGTCAGGCCGGACTTCGCGCCGATGTGCGCTGCCGCGCCGTCCCCGATGCGCCTCCTCGACGGGTGCGACCCGCCAGCCGTACGGACGACAGTCGTCCCGATCACGCCCGCTGTCAACGCCCGCACGAACACCGTCTGCCCCCGGATGAGAGCTCGCGGCGGCGCATGACCCGGCGAGCAGCTCAGCGCTCGCCCGGCTCGACCACGGGTGGCGAGCCCAGGCGCCGTGATCGGACCGGGCCGAGATCAGGCGTCGGCCGCGACGGCCATGGTGAAGCGCTCGATCGCCTCCTTCTTCTCCGCCGGGAGCGCCTCGATGTCCAGCCGGTCGGTCTCCGCCCGGTCGTCGTGCAGGTCCACGCCGGCCAGCAGGTGCCGGACGACGGAGTCCGCTTCCGCGGCGGTGAACCCGGCGTCGGTGAGGATGTGCAGCGGAAGTCCGGTCATGGCGTGCTCGTACCCACCTGCGCCGATCGCTATCCGGGGGTCCGGACTGTCCGGTCCGGGGAGGTACGGACCTGGTCAGTCGTGCCAGCGGATGCAGGTCTCGATCTCGTCGATCGCAGCGGTCCACTCGTCGAACGGGATGTCGCCGCCGCGCCGGCGGGTGAGCGCCGCTGTGACGCCCTCCAGCTCGCAGTAGTCGGCCAGCTCCAGGGCCAGCTCGATCGCCTCCGGGCTGGGGCCGCGCAGGTCGTACACCTCTTCCGGGTCCGGCTCGACCGCCAGCTCCTCGGCGTCGCGGATGTCCGGCCAGGTGACCATCTCGGAAAGGTCGTGCTCCTCGTCGCCGGCGCAGTAGTCGGCCAGGCCGGCCGCCGTGCGGAACAGCTCGACCGTCAGGTCGGTGCCGAGGAAGATCGGCTCGTCGTCGTCGCCGTTGTACGTCCGCAGGGTGTAGCCGGTGCCGGCCGGCAGCGTGACCGACAGCGGGAGGATGCCGGCGACCTCCCAGACCGTGTACGTCCCGTCCTCGGTCGGGTCGTCCGGCACCTCCTCGACGTGGCCGACCCGGCCGACGACCGGGACGCCCGGCGGCACCGGCTGCGGCTGCCGGGTCGGCTCGTCGTCCACCACGGCGACGGTGGCACCCCCGTCGTCGTCGCCATCGGCGTCGGCGTCGTCGTCGTCAGCCTCGGCGTCGGCGTCGGCGTCGGCGTCGGCGGCGTCGAGCGAGTCCGAGGAGACCTTCGTCCCCCGCCACTCCACCAGCCCGGAGAAGCGCTCCAGCAGCGGTTCCCAGGACCGCTCCACCACCTCGCCGACCTCGGTCCACCGCTCGTCGCCCTCCGTGCCGGCGAAGGACACCTCGTCGGACAGCAGCATGGCGAACTCGGGGGTGTCCTCGACCAGCCGCAGCAGCGTCCCGTCGTCGCACACCTCGGCCACCCGCTGGACCAGGTCGACCAGGTCCGACAGCTCGGACACGGTGTACGGGTCCGGGTCGGAGGCGGCCAGGTCGTACGCCCCGTCGAGGTCGAAGACGTAGTCCTCGTCCGGCTCCAGCTCGGCCGGGGTGAGCGCGACCAGGTCCTTCCACCGGGGGTGGTCGGTCAGGTCGTTGTCCTCCCCGGAGCGCAGGTGCTCGGACATCTCGGCGGGGGTGCCGAAGACGAGCACGTGCTGCCCGACGCCGAGGAAGGCCTGCCACTCCTCGCCGTCCTCGATCCACGGCGTCGCCCACAGGGTGACGCCGGTGCGCCCGTCAAGGGTGAGCCGGATGGGGACGACGGACGCCTCGTTCGGGGTGGTCACGGCCGGTAGCCTAAGGCATGTCCGGTGGGCGCCGGGCCGGCGGGGCGGTCCCGCTCAGCGTCTCCCGCACATACCGCCGGGCGTGGTGGATCCGCGCCTTCACGGTGCCGAGCGGGACGTCGAGCAGCCGGGCGATGTCCGCGTACTCCAGGTCGGACAGGTCCCGCAGCACGAACGCGCGGACCAGGTCCGGGTGCTCGCTCTCCAGCCGCTCCAGCGCATCCAGCAGGTCGAGGCGGGACCCGGCGATGACGCTGGTGGTCCGGGGGTCCGGGCGTTCGACCGGCTTGTCGGTGGTGCGTTCCGCGGCGCGGCGGCGCAGCGACCGGTACGTCTGCCGGGCCTGGTTCGCGGTGACCTCGTACAGCCAGGTGGTGAACGCCGACCGGCCCTCGAAGGTGGAGATCCGGGTGGCCACCTTGAGCAGCACGTCCTGGGCGGCCTCCTCGGCGTCCTGCCGGTACGGCAGGAAGCGGCCGACCTGCCGCAGCACCCGCGGCTGGATCAGCCGGAGCAGCTCGTCGAGCGCAGCCTCGTCGCCGTCGGCGGCGAGGCGGGCCAGCTCGTCGATCTCGGTCACGGTCGCCATCCTGCGGGCTGCTGGCACGGCGTCGAGCAACGGATGTGTCACGGTTTCTCCCCCGGGTTGTCCTCGGCATGCGGTGCCGACCGGTACGACGACCCCGCGGGGACGGAAGTTGCCCCAGAATCACGGGATGAGCGCACCCACCCGGTTCGGCCGCTACCGGGTGGAGCGGCGGATCGGGAGCGGGTCGTTCGCCACTGTCTGGCTCGCCCGCGACGAGGTCCTGGACGCGCCGGTCGCGGTCAAGGTGCTCGCCGACAACTGGGCGCACCGGATGGACATCCGGGAGCGCTTCGAGGAGGAGGCCCGGATCCTGCGGCGGGCCGACTCCGACCGGGTGGTCCGGGTGCACGACATCGGCGAGCTGGACGACGGCCGGCCGTACTTCGTGATGACGTACGCGGACCGCGGCACGCTGGCCGACCGGCTCGCGGCGGGGCGGCTGCCGGTGCCGGTGGCGCTGCGGTATGCCGCGGACGTGGCGCGGGGGCTGGCGGTGCTGCACGAGGTCGGCGTGATCCACCGGGACGTCAACCCGGCGAACGTGCTGCTCCGCTCCAGCCGGACCGGGGTCGGCGACCGGGTGCTGATCGCCGACCTGGGGCTGGCGAAGGCGGCGGCGCGGGGGTCGGGCTTCACGCTGACGGTGGGCACGCCCGGCTACATGGCGCCGGAGCAGGTGTCCGGCACCGGGTTGTCGAAGCGGACCGACGTGTACGCGGTGGGCGCGCTGCTGTCGCACCTGCTCAGCGGGGCGGCCCCGGAGCCGGGCGAGGTGCTGCCCGCGGTGGGCGTGCCGGGGCCGGTGGACGCGGTCCTCCGGCAGGCGCTGGCGCGCCGGCCCGAGGACCGCTTCCCGTCCGCGGGGGCGCTGGCGGAGGCGCTCGACGCTGCCGCGATCGAGCTCGCCGGCGCGCCCGCGGGCCGGCCCGGCGGGGGAGCGCGGGACCGCGGACCGGCCGGGTCAGGCTCCCGCCCGGCCGGCCCGGACCGCGGACCGGCCGGGTCAGGCCCCCG
>JBJMII010000051.1:0-53439 GCA_045806925.1 Mycobacteriales bacterium | reverse complement strand
GACGGCAACAACTGGGGCTGAACCTCCGGACCTCCGGACCTCCGGACCTCCGGACCTCCGGACCTCCGGACCTCCGGACCTCCGGACCTCCGGACCTCCGGACCTCCGGACCGACCGTCCCCACCCTGCCCGGCACGAAAGGAGACAGTCATGCGACTCGACGGCAACAACTGGGGCTGAGTGCGCAGGAGGCGCGCACGAGGCGCGCACGAGGGTCGAGGGCGACCGGTGCACGCGGCGCCGGTCCCCTACCCGGGGCGAAGCTGCTCGACCACCGTCCGGGTCGGGCACGAACGGATACGATTCTGACAGTCCGCCAGAAGGAGTCCTGTGTGACCGGCACCGCGTCCGCTCCGAGCGCGCATGCCAGCCTGCCCCGGCTGATGTGGGTGCTGGTGGTCGCGATGGCTCTCGCAGCGGTGACCGCCGTGGCGGTGAGCCTGCCGATCGCGCTGCTCGGACCGATGCCGGTCTGGTGGCAGTTCGTGGTCTGCGTGGCCATGTTCGCGCTGGTGAGCCTCGCCTGGTTCTCCGTACGAGTGGGCAGCCACCTGGTCCTCATCGGGTGGACCGAGGTCGCGGTCGTGCTCGGGCTCGTCCTGCTGCCGCCGGCCTGGGTGGTGGTGGCGATCGCGCTGGGCTGCGGCGCGAAGTTCGTCGGCCACCGGGACCAGCCCGTCAAGGCCATCTACAACGCCTCGATGGACACCGTGGCCGCCGCCGTCGTGGTCGGCCTGGTGGGCTTGCTGGCGCACCCGCCACTGGACGTCGGCCGGCCAGGGGACATTTTCGAGCTGGTGCTGGCGGCGGTGCTCTACAGCCAGCTCACCGAGATCGGCACCGCGGCCGCCGTCGGGCTGTCGCAGCAGCGGTCGGTGTTCAGCGTCTACCGCGGCGCCTTCGGCATCAACCTGCTCAGCGAGGTCGGCAACGTGGCGACCTCGCTGCTCGTGGTCGGCCTGGTGCACTTCGACGAGCGGGCGCTGCTGGTGCTGCCGGTGGTGCTGCTGTCACTGCGGCAGGTCTACCTGGGACGGGTGCGGGCGCGGGAGGAGCGGGAGTCCTGGCAGGGCCTGCTGGACGCGACCCGGGCGATGGCCGACCTGGACGAGCGGGTCGTGCTGGCGCGCGCCGCCAGCGAGGCGACCCGGCTCTTCGGGGCGGACGGGGCGGAGATCGAGCTGGCCGACGGCCGGCTGGTCCGCGGCGACGAGCGCGGCGTCGGCTACGACGGGGCCGCCGGGGAGGCGCCGCCGCGGGAGGCGGGCGCCGTGCTGGAGCGGCCGATCGGCCCGGAGGCCGGCCCGCTCGGCGTGCTGCGGCTCTGCTTCGCCGAGACCGTCACGCTCAACGACCGGGAGCAGGCGATGCTCGGCGCTGTCGCGGCCGAGCTGCACTCCGCGCTGGTCAACGCCGCCCAACACGCCACCGCCCGGCACGAGGCGACCCACGACCCGCTGACCGACCTGCTCAACCGGGCCGGACTGGTGGACCGGGGCCGCGGCTCGCTCGCCGGCGCGGTGGCCGCCGAGGTGGACGCGGCCGTGGTGCTGATCCACATCAGCGGCTTCCGGGAGATCGTGGACACCCTCGGCCACGCCGCCGGTGACTCGGTGCTGCTGCACACCGCGCGCCGGCTGGACGCCGCGGTGCTGCCCGGGGAACTGGTGGCCCGGCTGGAAGGCGACGAGTTCGCGGTGCTGCTGCCGAAGCTGACCGACCCGGCGCAGGCGTCGCACCGGGCCGAGACGCTGCTCGGCGCGGTGGCCAGCCCGGCGCTCATCGGCGGCGCCGGGCTGACGCTCGCCGGCGTCGCCGGCATCGCGTACTCGCCACGTGGCGAGGTGGCGCTCGACGAGCTGCTCCGGCAGGCCGGCGTCGCGTTGCACGCGGTGCACAGCTCGGTCGGCCGGATCGACTTCTATGCGCCGGAGCGGGACGTGCGCAGCGTGAGCCGGCTGGTGCTGGCCAGCGAGCTGCGCGCGGCACTGCAGGGCATGGGCCAGCTGGACCTCGTCTACCAGCCGATCCTCGACCTGCACACCGGCGAGGCGATCGCGGCCGAGGCGAAGGTCCGGTGGCACCACCCGGCCCGGGGGGACCTGGCGCCGGAGGAGTTCATGCCGGTGGTGGAGCACGCCGGGCTGCTGCCCGACCTGACCCGCCGGGTGCTGGACATCGCGCTGGGCAGCGCGGCCGACTGGACCCGGCACGGGATCGGCGTGCCGGTGGCGATCAACGTCTCGCCCCGCACCCTGCTGGACCGCGACTTCCCCGGCGAGGTGGCCGCGGCGCTGTCCCGGCACCGGGTGCCGGCCGGCCGGCTCAGCCTGGAGATCACCGAGACATCGGTGGTCAGCCACCTCGCGGTGGTCGACCGGGTGCTGGACGAGCTCCGCGACCTCGGCGTCCGGCTGGCGCTGGACGATTTCGGCACCGGGTGGAGCTCGCTGTCCCACCTGGCCAGGCTGCCGGTGCACGAGGTGAAGATCGCGGCCACCTTCACCGATCGGCTGCTCAGCTCGCCGCAGGCGGCCGCGGTGGTGCGCGGCACGCTGGAGATCGCCCGGGCGCTGGACCTGCGGGTGGTGGCGGAGGGCGTGACCGGGGCGATCCAGCGGGCCACGCTGATCTCGCTCGGCTGCCACGCCGGGCAGGGCGACCACCTCTTCCCACCGCTGCCGGCGGACCGGATCGGCCCCGCGCTGTGGAGCTCGAGCGTGCGGGCGCAGGCGGTCTCCGACGGCGCCGACATCATCCCGCTCGCCCAGCGCCGCCCCAATCGGGAGTAAGGCTCTCTCCCTGTCGCGGGGCGGCCCCGGTAACCCCCGGACTCTGTCCCTGTCGGGGGCGGCCCCCGTGACCCCCGGACGTCCGGCGTGTACCGCTGGTCCGGTCTCGACCGGGCTTCGTCCATCGAAGAGACCGCTGATCAACGCCACCAGCGCGGGCGACTGGACGCCCGGGGGTCCGGGGGGCCCGGGGCCCGAGGTAGGTCAGCGCGCCGCGGCCCGGTCGACCACCGCCGCGGCGGCCGTCCCCGCCGGCAGCACCCCGAAGACCGCCGCCGGCCCGTCCAGCCGGGTCGCGCAGAAGAGGTCGGCCACCTCGACCGGCGCGTACCGGACCAGGAGCGAGCCCTGCAGCGCCAGCGCCAGGCCGGTAGCGACGTGACGGGCGCGGGACTCGTCGCCGGCCGCGGCCAGGTCGTGCAGGTCGGCGCGCAGCCGCTTGGCCGCCGCGTCCAGCCGGGCGTCCGCGCCGGCGGCCGCGTCCACCTCGGCGAGCACCGCCTCCGCGGTGGCCGGCTCGCGGGCCAGTGCGCGCAGCACGTCGAGGGCGATGACGTTGCCGGAACCCTCCCAGACCGAGTTCAGCGGCGCCTCCCGGAGCAGCCGCGGCAGCCCGCTGTCCTCCACGTAGCCGTTGCCGCCGAGGCACTCCAGCGCCTCCCCCACCACCGCAGGCGCCCGCTTGCACACCCAGAACTTGGCCACCGCGGTGGCCAGCCGGCCGAAGTCGTCCTCCCCCGCGTCCACCGCGGCGGCCAGCCGCAACCCGAGCGCGGTCGCCGCCTCCGACTCCACTGCCAGGTCGGCCAGCACCGCCGCCATCAGCGGCTTGTCCCGCAGCGGACCGCCGAATGCGGACCGGTACGTCGCGTGGTGCACCGCCTGGCTGACCGCCGCCCGCATCAGCCCGGAGCTGCCCAGCACGCAGTCCAGCCGGGTCATCCGGACCATCTCCAGGATGGTCCGCAGGCCGCGGCCGACCGGGCCGACCGCCCACCCGACGGTGTCCTCGAACTCCACCTCGGACGAGGCGTTGGACCGGTTGCCCAGCTTGTCCTTCAGCCGCTGCAGCCGGAAGACGTTGCGGGTCCCGTCCGGCAGCACCCGCGGCACCAGGAAGCAGGTCAGCCGACCCGGGCCGGCCGTACCGCCGGCCTGGGCGAGCACCAGGAAGAGGTCGCTCATCGGTGCCGAGCAGAACCACTTGTGCCCGGTCAGCCGCCACGTCCCGTTCCCCGCATCGACCGCCCGGGTGGTGTTGGCCCGGACGTCCGAGCCGCCCTGCTTCTCGGTCATCCCCATCCCGGCGAGCAGGCCGGCCTTGCCCAGCCGCAGGCCCGGCTCGTACGCCGTCGCGGTCAGCCCCGGCTCGTACGTCGCGGCCAGCTCCGGGGTGGACCGCAGCGCCGGCAGCACCGAGTACGTCATCGAGACCGGGCAGCCGTGCCCGGCCTCGACCTGGGACCAGACCAGGAAGCCGGCCGCCCGGCTGGTGTGCGGCATCGGCTGCGCCCCGGTCCACGGCGTGCCGGCCAGCCCCTGCCCGACCGCCACGGTGAGCAACCGGTGCCAGGACGGGTGGAAGTCCACCTCGTCGAGCCGGTGGCCGTACCGGTCGTGGCTGCGCAGCACCGGCGGCGAGGCGTTGGCCTCGGCCCCCCACTGCTGGGCCTCCGCAGTGCCGGCCAGCCGGCCGAGCTCGCGCAGCCCGGCGGTCTCGGCGCCGAGCCGGCGGACGGTGCCGGCGAGCGCCAGGTCACCGGCGTAGACGTCGTAGTCGACCAGCGGAGGCGGCTGGTTGGTCACCTGATGGGTCGCGGGCACCCGTCCAGTGTCCCTTTCGTGCGCCTCCGCGACAATGACGAGGTCAGGGCATCGCCGTCACCGACGAGAACTGGTAGCTGCCCGGCGGCTCCACCTCGAGCACCTGGACCGGGTCCGCCGGGTGGGCGAGCGACCACAGTGCCACCCGGCCCCGGTCGTCCCACCACACGCCGAGCACCAGCCGGTCCCGGCCCCACCAGCTCAGGTCGGCGGTCCGCTCGGCCGGCGTCTCCACCCCGGCCACCCGCCGCAGCTCGCCGGTCGCCAGGTCGAGGACCGCGGCGAAGCCGGGGCGGACGGTGAGCCGGCCGTTGAGGTACTGCCCGGGGAAGCCGAGCGCGAGCAGCCGGCCGTCCGGGGAGAGCTCGCCGCGGCTCGGGGTGCCCTCGTCCGGCATCCGGTACTCCCGGGACCGGCCGGTGGCCAGCGCGGTGACGGTCAGCGGGCAGCCGCGGCCGCACGAGGCGGGGAAGTGGGCGACCGAGGTCGGCCCGACCGCGACCACGATCCGGCCGGCGGCCAGCCGGCGGCGCAGGACGCCGGTGCCGGCGTCGACCAGCGCCAGATCGCCGCCGGAGACGCCGGCGTTCGCGGCCCGCGACACCAGCAGCCCGGCCGCGGTGTCCCGCAGCGGGGAGACCAGCCCGGGCTGCGCCCAGTACGACCGGACCGCCCCGGACCGCCCGGTGACCAGCACCGAGGTCCCGCCCGGCCGGTACGAGGAGACCAGCAGATCGCCGCCGCGCCGGGCCGGGGTCACCCGGACGTCCTCGCCGAGCAGGACCGGGCGGCGGCCGGCCGCGGGCAGCAGCACCGACCGCTGGCGCACCGTGGTCGGCGTGCCGACGGTGGCGACCAGCCCGCCGGGCACCGGCTGCAGCCGGGCGCCCTCGTCCCGGCTCAGCCGCAGCCCGGGGACCGGGCCGCCGCGGCCGCTGTGCGCGTCGAGCACCTGCGGGTACGGGCCGCTGACCAGCAGCCGGAGCCCCTCCGGGCCGGCGGTGCGGGCGCCGGTGACCCGGGGCAGGCCGTCGTCGAAGGTCTCTTCCGGTGTATGCACCGGCGGCCGCGGCACCTCGACCGGGTAACGGTGCGTGCCGACGTAGCCGAAGAGCAGCAGGACCGCGAGGCCGAGCGCCGGCAGCGCCAACCGGCCCGGCGCGGCGGCCGGGGGGCGCACCTCGTCGACCACCGGTCCAGTGTGCGCCCGACGGGGGCTTGTGGCGGTCGGCCCGCGGCCCGACCATGAGGGCGACCTTGTTCCTTGTGCCGGGAGGGGTCGCGATGCGTGTCCGCGACGCGATGAGCACTTCCATCCTGATGGTCGGCCCGGAGCACACGCTGCGGGAAGCGGCCCGGCGGATGGCCCAGCGCGGCGTGGGCGCCGCGGTCGTGCACGACCCGGACGGCCAGGGCACCGGAATCCTGACGGAGCGGGACGTGCTGCGCGCCGTGGGCGCCGGTCTCGACCCGGACCGGGAGCGGGTGGGCGCGCACCTGACCGCGGAGCTGGTCTACGCCACTCCCGACTGGACACTGGCCCAGGCCGCGGAGGCGATGTCCAGGGGCGGCTTCCGGCACCTGGTGGTGCTGGACGGCCCGGAGGTCGCCGGCATCGTCTCGGTCCGCGACCTGATGAAGGCGTGGAATGCCGCCGGGGTGGTCACGGCCTAGCCAGGGCCGGCACCCGGCCCGGATGGAAGAGTCCGATCGGGCCGGCGCCGGTGCCGAGCACGACGACGTGCTGGCCGGGTACGGCTACGAGGCCCGCGGCTCGGGCACGTCGTCGCCCAGCTCGGGCTCCGCCTCGCCGGGCGGCGCCGGCGGCAGGCCGACCTCGCGCCGCCACCACTCGAAGACCGCGGAGGTGATCGCCAGCCAGGCGACCCCGAGCACCACGCCGGCGGTGACGTCGGAGAGGAAGTGCACGCCGAGCCCGACGCGGGCGAAGCAGACCGCGACGACCGCGAAGACGGCGACCGCCCAGCCCACCGGCCGCCAGCGCCGGGGCAGCAGCGGGTCGAGCACCAGGATCAGCAGTCCACAGGCGACGGTCGCGCCGAGCGCGTGCCCGGACGGGAAGGACCTGCCGCCCTCGTGCGCCACCGCGTCGGCCAGCTCCGGCCGGGCCCGCCCGACCACCGACTTGAGCACCACCCCGAGCAGCGCCCCGCCCCAGAGCGTGACCAGCATCCAGGTGGCCAGGCGGGTGCGGTGCTGCCCGACCAGCAGCCAGAGCGCGAGCACGGTGACGATCGGTCGCAGCACCCAGGGACCGACCACCACGCTGATGCCCTGCAGCAGGTCGACCAACCAGTGATTGCGCGCCGCCAGGCCGTGCAGCCCGTTCGCGACCGCCAGGTCCAGCCGGATCAGCGGGTCCCACTTCCCGCGGACCAGGAAGGCCAGCAGCGTGATCGGCACCCCCAACCCGATGGTGGCGACCAGCGCGAGCAGCAGCCGCAGCCCCAGCGCCCGGTCGGCGCGCTCCACCCTGCTCACGAGGTTTCTCGTACCCACCGACCCGGGGTAGGAGTCCCCCATGCCGGAGCGGTGGTACCAGCAGGCCGTCGTCTACTGCCTCGACGTGGAGACGTTCCAGGACTCGAACGGCGACGGGGTCGGCGACCTGCCGGGCCTGGTGAGCCGCCTGGACTACCTCGCGCGGCTGGGCGTGAGCACGCTCTGGCTCAACCCGATCCATCCGACGCCCGGCCGGGACGACGGCTACGACGTGTCCGACTACTACGGCGTCGACCCGCGGCTCGGCTCGCTCGGCGACTTCGTCGAGCTCGTGCACCAGTGCGAGAACCGGGGCATCCGGCTCATCATCGACCTGGTGGTCAACCACACCTCGGACGAGCACCCGTGGTTCCGGTCCGCCCGTTCCAGTCCCGACTCGCCGTACCGCCAGTGGTACGTCTGGTCCGAGACCGAGCCGAAGGACGCCGACCAGGGCGTCGTCTTTCCCGGCTACCAGCGCGGCACCTGGTCCTACGACGAGGAGGCGCAGCTCTGGTACCACCACCGGTTCTACGAGTTCCAGCCGGACCTGAACTGGAACAACCCGGAAGTGCGCGAGGAGGTCGGCAAGCTGGTCGCGTTCTGGCTGCAGGTCGGGGTCAGCGGCTTCCGGATGGACGGCGCGCCGTTCGTCATCGAGGAGGTGCACCCGGACAGCTCCGACCGGATCATGCACTACGAGTGGCTGAACGACCTGCGCGACCACCTCTCCTGGCGGCGCGGCGACGCGGTCGTGCTGGCCGAGGCGAACGTGCCGCGGGAGCAGATCCTGGAGTTCTTCGGCCCGCGCTGCGACCGGCTGCAGATGATGTTCAACTTCGCCGAGAACCAGCGGACGTTCCTCGCGCTGGCCCGGGGCAGCGCGGTCCCGGTGCAGACCGCCATCGAGTCCAGCCCTGCGCTGCCGCCCGGCTGCAGCTGGGCGACGTTCCTGCGCAACCACGACGAGGTCGACCTGTCCGGGTTGCGGGACAGCGAGCGGGCCGACGTGTTCGCGCGGTTCGGGCCGGAGCAGGACATGCAGCTCTACGACCGCGGAATCCGGCGCCGGCTGGCGCCGATGCTCGGCGGCGACCAGCGGCGGATCCGGCTCGCATACGTGCTGCAGTTCTCGCTGCTCGGTACGCCGGTGATCCGGTACGGCGAGGAGATCGGGATGGGCGACGACCTGTCGCTCCCGCAGCGGGACTCGATCCGGACACCGATGCAGTGGGCCGACGCGCCGCACGGCGGCTTCACCACCGCGGACGAGGCGGTGCGGCCGGCGATCGTCAAGGGCGCCTTCGGCTACCCCAAGGTCAACGTGCGGGACCAGGAGCAGGACCCGGAGTCGCTGCTGAGCTGGTTCGAGCGCACGATCCGGGTGCTGCGGGAGTGCCCCGAGTTCGGCAGCGGCACGTGCACCGTGTTGGACACCCGCGACGAGCGGGTGCTCGGCCTGCGCTACGACTGCCCGTCCGGTTCGGTGCTGGCCGTGCTCAACCTCGGCGAGGACGCCCGGACCGTCGACCTCGCCCGGCAGGGCGAGCTCGCCGACGGCTTCCCGGTCGACGTGCTGGCGGACCGCGACTACCCGCCGCCGGGCGACCTGACCCGGCTGGACGTGGACGGCTCCGGCTACCGGTGGCTGCGGCTGGCCCGGACGGTCGGGGCGTGACCGCGTTCTATGTCCCGGTCCGCTCGGGCCTGGTCCGCTCGACCGAGCACACCGTCGGCCCCTGGTCGGAGACCGACCAGCACGCCGGACCGCCGGCCGCGCTGCTGGTCCGCGCGCTGGAGTCGGTGCTGCCGGTGGCCGAGGGCTGGCTCGCCCGGATCTCGGTCGACCTGCTCGGGCCCGTCCCGGTCAAGGAACTGGCGGTCACCGCCCGGGTGGTCCGGCCGGGCCGCTCGGTGCAGCTGGCCGAGGCGGAGCTGGCGGTGGACGGCCGGCCGGTGGCGAGGGCCGGCGGCTGGTGGCACCGGTACGGCGACACCGCGGCGGTCGCCACCCGCGGGCCGGCACCCGAGCTGCCGCCGCGGTCGCAGGTCGAGGAGGGGCCGTGGGCGTGCGGCTACCTCGGTGCGATGGAGTGGCGATGGACCAGCGGCCACTTCAGCGAGCCAGGCCCGGCGACCGTGTGGACGCGGATGCGGATGCCGCTGGTCGACGGCGAGGAGCCGACCCCGACCCAGCGGGTGCTGGCGACCGCCGACTCCGGCAACGGCGCCGGCTCGGCGCTGCCGCTGGCCGGCTGGCTCTACATCAACACCGAGCTGACCGTGCACCTGCTGCGGCCGCCCACCGGCGAGTGGGTGTGCCTGGACGCCGTCACCGAGATCGGCCCCACCGGCGGCGGGGTCGCGGTCAGCCGGCTGTCCGACTCGGCCGGGCTGGTCGGCCACGGCGCCCAGGCGCTGCTGGTCCGGCCGCGCCGAGGCGGTGGCTGAGGCGGTGGCTGAGGCTGTGGTTGAGGCTCGGCCCGCGGCTGAGGCTGGTCAGGCCCGGACCACCAGGGTGGAGAAGATCTTGTCGTCCAGGCTCTGCCTCCGCTCGTCCCACAGCGGCCACAGGTAGGTCAGCAGCGTGTAGAGACCGAAGGTGATGCCGCCGAGCAGTGCCCGCACGAAGTAGCGCCCGAGGCCCACGCCGCCGCCCGGCGGCACCCCGTCCGCCATCCGGACCAGCTTGATCTTCATCACCTGCTTGCCCCAGGACCAGCCGTGCTTGCCCATCCGCCAGCCCAGGTTCCAGATGCCGACCACCGCCGCGGCGACGCACAGCAGCACGCCTACGGCGATCAGCGTGCCGCCCGCAGCGCTGGTGGTGCCGTCGGTGTCGGTGCTCGCCGCGCCGATCGTCACCAGGATCACTCCGGGCAGGGAGAGCAGCAGGCTGAACAGCCAGTCCAGCAGCAACGCGGCGGCGCGCTGGCCCCAGGTCGCGAGCTCGACACCCGGCGGCAGGCCGGCGCCGTAGCCGGGTGGCGCCCCGTACGGGGAGCTCCCGTACGGCGGGGCCGGGTACTGCCCGTACGGCTGCTGGCCGTACTGCGGCTGGCCGTAGCCGGGCTGCCCGTAGGGCTGCTGGGGCTGCTGGCCGTACTGCGGCTGGCCGTAGCCTGGCTGCCCGTAGCCGGGCTGCCCGTACGGCTGCTGGGGCTGCTGGCCGTACTGCGGCTGCCCGTAGCCGGGCTGCCCGTACTGCGGCTGCCCGTACTGCGGCTGCCCGTACTGCGGCTGCCCGTACTGCGGCTGCCCGTACTGCGGCGGCTGCTGACCCCACGGCGGCACCGGTGGCGGTGCCGCCTGTGGCGCCCACGGTGCCTGCTCCGGCTGCTCGCCGCTCTGCTCACCCTCCGCCGGCCGGCCCTCGGAGTTGCCGGTGCCGCCGGTGCCGCCCGTGCCCTCGCTCATGCGCAGACCGTACCGGCCGGGGAGCCGCGAACGGGGCCGTGCCACCATGCCGATCATGCGCCTGGCCAGCCGCGGCATCGAGCTGGACGTCCGGGTCCAGGGTGACCCGGCCGGCGAGACCGTCGTGCTGCTGCACGGCTTCCCGCAGGGCGCGGCGGCCTGGGACCGGGTCCGGCCGGCACTGGTCGCGGCCGGCTACCGGGTGGTCGCGCCGGACCAGCGCGGCTACTCGCCGGCGGCGCGCCCGCCGGGACGCGGAGCGTACCGGGTGGGCGAGCTGGTCGCCGACCTGCTCGCCCTGCTCGACGAGCTGGGCGTCGAGCAGGCCCACCTGGTCGGCCACGACTGGGGCGGCACGGTGGCCTGGGCCGCCGCCGGCACGCACCCCGACCGGCTGCGCAGCCTGACCGTGGTGTCCACACCGCACCCGCGCGCGCTGCTCGAGGCGCTGCTGAGCAGTCGGCAGGCGCTGCTCAGCTGGTACGTCCTGCCGTTCCAGCTGCCTGCGCTGCCGGAGCGCCTGCTGCTTGCCCGCGGCGGCCTGCTGCTGCGCCGGGTGCTGCGCCGCAGCGGGCTGTCCCCCGGGCGAGCGGACGCGTACGTCGAGGCCATGCGGCGGCCGGGGATGCTGTCGGCGGCGTTGCACTGGTACCGCGCGGTCCCGCTCGGCCGCGGGCCGCTGGCCGACCCCGGGCCGGTGCGGCTGCCCACGCTCTTCGTCTGGGGCGACGCGGACTTCGCGCTCGGCCGCGCCGCGGCGACCCTGACCGCCGGGCAGGTGCACGGTCCGTACACGTTCGTGGAAGTGCCGGGCGGCTCGCACTGGATCCCCGAGGAGCACCCGGAGGCGCTGCTCGGGCCGCTGCTGCGGCACCTGCGTACGCCGGCTGTCGGCTGAACGGCCCATGCCCGCGGGGCAGGTGGATTCACCCTCGATGTACGGCTGGGCACAGTGGTCCTGGCCACCGGGGCGGCCCGGTAGCCGTTTCTGTCGTACCGGCATGGCACGGTAGGACCCGTGCCGAGCGGTGTGGACAGCGCGATCGAGGTCCGGCTGCCCTATCGGGCGCCGCTGGACCTGGACGCGCTGCTGCGCTTCCTCGGGGCGCGGGCGGTGCCGGGGGTGGAGGACTACGCGGACGGGGTCTACGCGCGCAGCCTGATGCTGCCCGGCGGCCCGGGCGTCGTCGAGCTGTCCGCCGGCGACGGCGCCGTCCGGTGCGTGCTGTGGCTGACCGACGAGCGGGACGCCGGCGTCGCGATCGGGCGCTGCCGGTGGCTGCTCGACCTGGACACCGACCCGGTCGAGGTACAGGACGCGCTCGGTGCCGACCCGCTGCTCGGCCCGCTGGTCCGGGCGGCGCCGGGACTGCGGGTGCCCGGCCACGTGGAGGGTGCCGAGATGGCGGTCCGGGCGGTGCTGGGCCAGCAGATCTCGGTGCCGGCGGCCCGGACGCTGGCCGGCCGGCTGACCGAGCGGTACGGGGCGGCGCTGCCGGTGCCGCACGGACGGGTGGACCGGCTGTTCCCGACGGCGGCGGCGCTGCGGGCGGCCGAGGCGGGCATGCCGGCCAGCCGGCTGCGGGCGCTGCGCGAGCTGGCGGCCGCACTCGATGACGGGCTCGAGCTGCACCCGGGCGTGCACCGCGCGGAGGCCGAGCGCCGGCTGCTCGCGCTGCCCGGCATCGGCCCGTGGACGGCGTCCTACCTGGCGATGCGCGTGCTGCGCGACCCGGACGTCTTCCTGCCCACCGACGTCGGCGTCCGGCACGCGCTCAGCCGGCTCGGCCGGCCGGCCGACCCGGCCTCGGCCACCGCGCTCGCCGCCGGCTGGCGGCCCTGGCGGTCGTACGCGTTGGTCCACCTGTGGCACTGCCTGGGCACACCGCCCGGCGACGCGCCCTCAGCCAGGAAGGACGGGTAGATGTTCTGGACCGTGGTCGACTCCCCGATCGACCCGCTGCTGCTGGTCGGCGACGAGACCGGCCTGCGAGAGCTGTGCATGGCACCGCACGACCCACCGGCCGACGCCGAGCGGGACGACGAGGCGCTGGCCGGGGTGGCGGCCCAGCTGGCCGACTACTTCGCCGGTCGCCGGCTCGCCTTCGACCTGCCGCTCGCCCCGGTCGGCACCGCCTTCCAGCAGAAGGTCTGGCTGGCGCTGCGCGAGATCCCGTACGGGCGGACGACGACGTACGGGGAGATCGCCACCGGGCTGGGCCGGCCGACGGCGTCCCGCGCGGTCGGCCTGGCCAACGGGCGCAACCCGCTCGCGGTGATCGTGCCGTGCCACCGGGTGATCGGGGCCGACGGGTCGCTCACCGGCTTCGGCGGCGGGCTGCCGCGCAAGCGGTGGCTGCTGGAGCACGAGCGGGCCGTGCTGGCGGCGCGTGCGGGCGAGTCGGTTCCCGCCGGCCTCTGGTGAGCGGGCGCGCCCGCCCCCGGTGGCCTCTGCTGATCAGTCCGGTGCCGCCGGCACGAAGAGGTGGGAGACCGTGGGGGGTGCGGAGGCGAGCTGCCGTGCGGCGGACTCGGCGCGCGCGTCGGTGACGGTGAGCCGCTCCTGGTGCTGCCGCAGGTGCTCGGCCCAGCTCGGCACCAGGTAGCTCTCCAGGAAGCGGTCCGGCCGGGCACCGTCCTGGAACAGACTCCACCGCCGGCCGCCGGTTCGCTGCCGGACCCGGGCCACCCGGGACATCGCGGCGACGAAGTCGGTCGCCCGCTCCGCCGGCACCGTCCACTCGCTGAGCACCAGCACCGGGCCGGCGTCCGGGTCGGGGTCGAGCGCGAGGCTCGGCTCCGGCCAGTGCGCGGACGGGCTCGGATCGACGTGGCTGATGTCGTAGAGGCCGAGCCGGCGGACGGTCAGCCCGGTAAGCACCAGCCCGGCGGCGGCGCCCAGCAGCGCCGCCGGCACGCTGGTGACGTCGGCGACGGCCCCCCAGAGCAGGCCGCCGGCCGCCTGGCCGCCGAAGAAGACGACCGTGTACGTGGCCAGCGCCCGGGCCCGTACCCAAGCCGGCAGCACCAGCTGGGCGAGCGCGTTGAGGGTGGACAGCACGGCGAGCCAGCAGGCGCCGGCCAGCAGCAGCACGGCGAAGGCGAGCACCGGTGAACTGGTCAGCGCGAGGATCGCCATCGTCGCCGCGTAGAGCAGGCTGCAGCCGGCGGTCAGCCGGTTGGGCCAGCGGCGCAGGTCCACCCGGCCGAGCAGCACCGCCCCGCCGAGCGCGCCCGTCCCGAGCGCGCCGAGCAGCAACCCGTAGCCGCCGGAGCCGAGCCCGAGCCGCTCGGCCGCCACCACCGGCAGCAGCGCCCACAGCGCGGTCGCCGGCAGCGCCCACAGCCCGGCCCGGAGCAGGATCCGGCGCAGCACCGGCGCGAAACGCACGTAGCTCAGCCCGGCCCGCATCGCCGCACCCAGCCGCTCGGCCTCCCGGCGCACCGGGTCCGCCGGCCGCAGCCGGCCGGCCACCACCCCGGCCACCGCGAGGAAGGACACTGCGTTGAGCCCGAAGACCCAGGCCGGGCCGCCGGCCGCGACGATCAGGCCGCCGACGGCCGGGCCGATCGCGCGGGCGATGTTCATGCTGACGCCGTTGAGCGCGGCCGCCGCCGGCAGCTCGTCCCGCGGCACCAGCTCCGGCTGGGTGGCCTGCCAGGCCGGGATGGTCAGCGCCGAGGTCACCCCGAGCAGCGCGGTGAGCCCGAGCAGGCCGGCCGAGGACAGCCGGTCCGCGACGGTCAGCGCGGTCAGCAGCACAGCCACCGCCGTCGCCGCCACGGTCGAGCCGATCAGCACCCGCCGCCGGTCCACCAGGTCGGCGAGCACGCCGGAGGGCAGCGCCAGCAGCAGCACCGGCAGGCTGGTCGCGGTCTGCACCGCGGCCACCGCGGTCGCCGACGCGGACCGCTCGGTCAGGAACCACTGCGCCCCGACGGTCTGCATCCACGTACCGAGGAAGGACGTGGCCTGCGCTATCCAGAGGGCGCGGAACACCGGACGCCGCAGCGGCGCCCATGGTCCCGGCCCGGCCCGCGAGGGGGCCTCTGTCCTGTCCGCCACCGGCACCTCCCGTTCGGACCCTAGACTCGCCGGGAGGAGGTGGGCATGCCCGACGACCGGCTCGCCGAACGTCTCGCGCTGGCTCGCCGGCTGGCCACCGAGGCGCGGTTGGACCGGCTCGACGAGCTGCTGACCGGGCTGCGGGCCGACGCGGTCACCGACGGCGGGGTGCCGGCCGACCTCGAGGTCGAGCTCGCCGTGCTGCGCGCCTCCGCACTGATGAACGTCGAGCGTGCCGGCGAGGCGTGGGACCACCTGCAGGGCGTGCAGGGTCGGCCGGCCGAGGCGTCCCCGGCCGCGCAGGCCCGCTTCCACGCGGCGGCCGGCACGACCGCGTACTGGTTCGGCGATCACGACAGCGCGATCGACGAGGTCGTGCTGGCGCTGGCGGTGCTGGCCGGCGAGCCGCCGACCGCGACCGGGGCGCTGGCGCTGGCCGCATCCGGTCTCGTCCTCGCGTACACCCGGCTCTTCCCGCTGGCCGCCGAGGTGATGACCCAGGCGCTGGCGACCGCCGGGGAGGTCGGGCTGCCGGCCGCCCGGATCCACTCCCAGGCCCAGTACGTCCAGCTCACCTGGGGCATGAGCGTCGACCACCTGGGCCTGCACGAGCAGTGCCGGCAGCGCTGGGCCGAGGTGGAGCGGCACCACCGGCTGGCCACCGCCGACCCGGCGGCGTTGCCGGACTCGATGCTGGCGCTGTCGCATGCCGAGCGGGCGCTGCTCGCCGGCCGGCTGGGCGACGCCGGCACCGGCCGGGAGTTCCTGGGCCGGGCGCGGGCGGTCCGGGCCGAGGGCCGGTCGCCGTCGCTGCGCCGGCTGCTCGCGCACGCGGAGGGCGCCGTGCTGGCGGCGGAGGGCCGGACCGGGGAGGCCCGGCGGGTGCTGCTGGAGCTCTGGGAGTCGGTGCAGCACCGGGCGGTGCCGGCCCGGACCGAGGACGTGCCGCTGCTGCTGGCCCGGCTGGAGGAGGCGGCCGGCCGGCTGCCGGAGGCGCTGCAGTGGTACCGCGAGCTCTACGGCCGGTACGGCCGGACCCAGCAGGAGAGCTGGCAGACCCGGGAGACCGCGGCCCGGCTGCGGGTGGAGCAGGAGGCCCTGGTCCGGCGCAGCCGGGAGCTGGAGGCGGACAGCCTGACCGACCCGCTGACCGGGCTGCCCAACCGGCGGGCGTTCGACGCCGGCTTCGCCGAGCTGGTGCCGGCCGCGCAGGCGGTCGGCTCGCCGCTGACGCTGGTGGTGCTCGACGTCGACCGGTTCAAGCGGATCAACGACCGGTACGGCCACCCGGTCGGTGACGAGGTGCTGCGGACGGTCGGTCGGATCGTCGGCGAGCGGAGCCTGGACCGCGTCGGCTGCGCCCGCTACGGCGGGGACGAGTTCGTGCTCAGCCTGCCGGTGCCCGCCGTGGCGGCCCGGGAGCTGGTGGCCGACATCGTCGCCGCGGTGGCCGGGCACCCGTGGTCCGCGCTGGCGGCGGGGCTGCGGGTGTCGATCAGCTGCGGCTCGGCCGAGCTGGGCCCGACGGACACCGCGACCACCGTCTTCTACAGTGCGGACCAGGAGCTGCTGGCCGCGAAGCGGGCGGTCCGGCACTCGCAGGCCGTCTCGGCGTGGCCGGCCCGCGGGTACCGGACCGCCCGGACCGTCGAGGGCTAGTCGGGAGGAGCCGATGCTGCAGGCACGGCCCGACCGCCGGCTGGAACGGATCGCGGCGGCCCGGGCGCTGGCGGGCGAGGGCCGGGTGGACGAGCTGCGCGGCGCGGTGGCGGAGCTGCAGGCCGACCTGTCGATCACGCTGACCGCGGACGACCAGGTGATCCTCGCCGTCGCGCTCTCGGTCGCGCTGACCAACTGCGAGGACTTCCCGGCGGCCCGAGCCGAGCTGGAGCGGGTGCGGCCGCTGCTGCCGGCCGTTTCCGCGCTGACCGCGGCGATGTTCCACACCTGCCTGGGGCTGTCCGTCGGTCACCGGGCCGAGGACGGGTCCGGCGACGAGGCCATCGCCAGCATCGTGCTAGCGCTGGCGTCGGTGGAGTCGGTCAGCGAGGCGGGCCGGGACCTGGCCCTGGTGCTGCGCAACTGCGGTATGAGGCTGGCGATGGAGCAGCTCTTCCCGCTCGCGGTGGAGACCGCGCAGCGCGGCGTCGCGGTGGCCGAGGCGGCCGGCCTCGCTCCCGGGCAGTGGATGCAGTCGGTGGGCTACGCCAGCCTGTGCTGGGCGATGCGGCTGGAGCACCTCGGGCTGGACGACGAGGCCGCGGGGCGCTGGCGGGCCGCCGACGAGCAGTTCGCCGGCGCGATCGCCGACCCGGACAACAGCCTGCTGCTGGCCGCGCTGGCCCGGGCCAACCGGGCGATCGCGGCCTCCCGGCTGGGCCGGCCGGAGGACGGCCGGGCCAACCTGGAGGAGTCCCGGGACACCCCGGCCCGGCCGGTCACCTCACTGCTGCGCCGCCGCCGGCTGCACGCGGAGTGCGCGGTGTTGACCGCCGAGAGACGGTATGCGGACGCCCGGCACCTGCTGACCGCGTACTGGCAGGAGGCGACCCGGCTGCGCACGCCGCCCTTCTCCGAGGACGGCGCCTTCCTGCTCGCCCGGATCGCCGAGGCGGAGGGCCGGCCGGTGGACGCGCTGCGGTGGTACCGGGAGGTGCATGAGCGCTACGGCCGGGCCCAGTACGAGGGGTGGGTCAGCCGGGCGACCGCGGCCCGGCTGCGGGTCGAGCAGGAGGCGCTGCTGCGCCGGGCCCGGCAGCTGGAGTACGACGCGCTGTCCGACCCGCTGACCGGGGTGCCGAACCGGCGCGCCTTCGACGCCGACCTGCCCCGGCTGGTCGGCGACGCGCAGGCGGCCGGCTCGCCGCTCACGCTGGCGATCCTGGACGTGGACCGGTTCAAGCGGGTGAACGACACCCACGGTCACCTGGTCGGCGACGAAGTGCTGCGGACGGTGGCGCTGCTGCTGCGCCAGCACATGGTGGAGGCGGACCGGTGCGCCCGGTACGGCGGGGACGAGTTCGTGCTGGCGCTGCCGGCCGCCGCCGGGGAGGCCGACGCCACCGTGCGCCGGATCGTCCGGGCGGTGCGGGAGCACCGCTGGTCCGAGGTGGCCGCCGGGCTCCGGGTGACGGTCACCGCCGGGCTGGCCGAGCTGGGCCCGAACGACACCTCGACCACCCTCTTCTGGGTCGCCGACCAGAGCCTGCTGGCGGCCAAGCGAGCCCGGTGAAGTGTCGCCCAGGCCGCGGATGGCGCGGGACGGAGTGCTGCTCACGCCGGCGATGGGACGGGGCGGGGGACGAGCTGGGTGATCAGCGCGGCCACCGCGCACAGCGCCGCCGCGGCCAGGAAGGCGACCAGGTAGTCGCCGAGCGCGGTCCGCGCGTAGCCGGCCGCGGACGCGGCGACCGCCGCGCCGACCTGGTGCGAGGCGAAGACCCAGCCGAAGACCACCGGTCCCCGCTCGCCGAAGACCTGGTTGCACAGCGCCACAGTGGGCGGCACGGTCGCCACCCAGTCCAGCCCGTACACCACGACGAAGCCGAGCAGGCCGGCGCCGCCGTCGGCCAGCGCCGGCGCGAGCACCAGCAGCGAGACGCCGCGCAGGCCGTAGTACCAGAGCAGCAGCCGGCGCGGGTCGACCCGGTCGGTGAGCCAGCCGGACGCGAGCGTGCCCGCGATGTCGAAGACGCCGACCAGCGCCAGCAGCCCGGCCGCGGTGGTGCCGCCGATGCCGTGGTCGTGCGCGGCCGGGATCAGGTGGGTGCCGACCAGCCCGTTGGTGCTGGCGCCGCAGATCGCGAAGCTGCCGGCCAGCAGCCAGAAGGCGCCGGTCCGGCTGGCTTCCCGCAGCGCCGCCAGCGCGGTGCCGACCGGGTTGGCGCGCACCGGCGGCGGCGCGATCGGGATCTCCGGGAGCACCCCGTACGGCCGGAGACCCACCGCGGCCGGCGAGTCGCGCAGGAAGGCGACCACCAGCGGCACCACCAGCAGCGCGCCGGCGGTCACCGCGATCGCGGACCAGCGCCAGCCGGGTCCGTCGGCGAGCGCGGCCAGCAGCGGCAGGAAGACCAGCTGGCCGGTCGCGCCGGCCGCGGTGAGCGCGCCCACCACCAGGCCGCGGCGCCGCACGAACCAGCGGGTGGCGACGGTGGCGGCGAGCACGCCGGCCATGGCGCCGGTGCCGAGCCCGACCACCACGCCCCAGAGCAGGACCAGCTGCCACGCGGCGGTCATCAGCACGGTGAGCCCGGAGCCGACGGCCACCAGCCCGAGCGCGGCGAGCACCACCCGGCGCAGCCCGAAGCGGTTCATCGCGGCGGCCGCGAACGGGCCGGCCAGGCCGAAGAGCACGAGGTTGACCGACACGGCCGCGGAGATCACCGTCCGGCTCCAGCCGAACTCGTCCTCCAGCGGCACGATCAGCACACCGGGCGCGGACCGGAAGCCCGACGCGCCGAGCAGCGTCACGAACGTGACGGCGGCGACCACCCAGGCCGGGTGCGGCCGCCGGAGCCGCGGCTGCCGGGTGAGAACCGCCACGAACGGCCGAGCACCGCGCCGACCGGGATTGTTCCCGGGGTGGCCCGCGGCGGGTAGGGCGGCGGGTAGGACTGCACGGTGCGCCACCGGCGACGTGCTCGGCGGCATCCGGTACGCCGCCGGTGCCGGCTAGCGCCGGGTCACTCGAGGTGGTGCACCTCGGCCAGCCGGTAGACCGGCGTCGGGATGCCCTCGCACCGCGCCTTGAGCTGCAGCGCCAGGTAGAGCGAGTAGAACCGGGACTGGTGCAGGTTGCCGCCGTGGAACCAGAGCGCCTGCTGCCGGGTGGGCTTCCACATGTTGCGCTCCTCGCCCTCCCACGGACCCGGGTCCTTGGGCGTGTCCGAGCCGAGGCCCCACACCTTGCCGACCCGGTCCGCCACCTCCGGGGAGATCAGGTCGGCGGCCCAGCCGTTCATCGAGCCGTACCCGGTCGCGTAGACCACCAGGTCCGCGGGCAGCTCGGTGCCGTCGGCGAGCACCACCGCGTCCTCGGTGAGGCGGTCGACCTGGCCGCTGACCAGCTTGACCTCGCCGTCCGCGACCAGGTCGGCGGCGCCCACGTCGATGTAGTAGCCGGAGCCGCGACGCAGGTACTTCATGAACAGGCCGGACCCGTCCGGCCCCCAGTCCAGGTCGAACCCGGCCTTCCCCATCCGCTCGTAGAAGTCCCTGTCCCGCTCCCGCATCTGCTCGTACAGCGGGATCTGGAACTCGTGCAGGATCCGGTACGGGATCGAGGCGAAGATCAGGTCCGCCTTCTCGGTGGTCACCCCGGCGGCGACCGCCTCCTCCGAGTAGAGCGCGCCCAGCCCGATCTCCATCAGCGAGTCGGACCGGACGATGTGGGTGGACGAGCGCTGGACCATCGTCACGTCGGCGCCGACCTCCCACAGCGCGCCGCAGATGTCGAAGGCGGAGTTGTTGGAGCCGATCACCACGCACCGCTTGCCCCGGTACGGGTCCGGGCCGGGGTGCGCGGAGGAGTGGTGCTGGTCGCCGCGGAAGACGTCCATCCCGGGCAGGTCCGGGATGGTCGGCTTGCCGGACATCCCGGTGGCGAGCACCAGCTGCTTCGGGCGCAGCACCACCGGCTGGCCGTCCCGCTCGACCGTCACCTTCCACTCGCCGATGGCCTCGTCGTAGGTGGCCGACTTCGCCTCGGCGTTGGTCCAGTAGTTGAGCTCCATCACCCGGGTGTACGACTCGAGCCAGTCCGCGATCTTGTCCTTCGGCGCGAAGACCGGCCAGTTCTCCGGGAACTTGACGTACGGCAGGTGGTCGTACCAGACCGGGTCGTGCAGGCACAGGCTCTTGTACCGGCTGCGCCACTGGTCGCCCGGGCGGCCGCGCTTGTCCACGATGATGGTCGGCACCCCGAGTTGGCGGAGCCGGGCGCCGAGCGCGATCCCGCCCTGGCCGCCGCCGACGACCAGCACGTACGGCTGGGTGGCGTAGCCGAGCTCCCTGGCCTCCCGCTCCCGTCGGTCCAGCCAGGTCTCGCGGTCCCGGTACGCGCCGTGCTCGACCCCCTTCGGCCGCTTGCCGAAGGCCGGCTCCTCGTGGCCCTTGAGCTCCTCGAGCGTGGTCAGCAGCGTCCACGCCTTGCCGTCCCGGACCCGCAGGTGGCCCCGGCCGCGGCCGACCGCGGTCTCGAACTCCAGCCACGCCTCGGTGACGCCGTCCGCCTCGGTCGCCGGCTCGGTGATCCGCCAGTTCGTCGGGTCGGTGCGCTCCAGCGTCTCCCGGAGCAGGTCGGCGACGCCCTGCGGGCCCTCCACGGTGACGATGTTCCAGCTGAACGCGACGAGGTCGCGCCAGAAGCTCTGCTCGCCGAACAGCGCCGCGGCCCGGTCCACGTCCCGCTGCTCGAGCGCGGTCCCGAAGTCGGCCAGCCAGCTGTCCGCCGCCGTCCGCTGCATAGTCTGGGTCACGATGGTCTGGGTCATGGATCGCCTCCCGGAGCCGGTTCACCCGCAGGCAACACCCGGCGCCGCCCGCCGGCAAGGGTTGCACGTCCACGCGCCGCATCCGCGGGTCGCTGCTGGACTCCTCGCCCAACCGGATCGCGGACCGTCAGCCCGCGCGGTCCAGCCGCGCGAGGATCTCGGTCAGCAGCTCGGTGTGCCGCCCGAGCACCTCGGTGTGCCCTCCGAGCAGCTCGGTGTGGTGGTCAAGCACCCCGGTGTGGTGGTCAAGCACCTCAGTGTGGTGGTCAAGCACCTCAGTGTGGTGGTCAAGCACCTCAGTGTGGTGGTCAAGCACCTCGCTGTGGTGGTCAAGCCTGGTGCTCACACCAATCAGCAGCTCGGTGTGGTGGTCGACGGTCTCCTTGATATCGACGACCAGGTCGCTGAGGACGCGCAGATCCTCGTGGTGGGCGTCCACCCGCCGGGTGAGTCGGGCGAGCTCGGGGCCGGGCATGCCGGAAGCCTAGTGCGGTCCGGGCGGTCGCGGCCGGGGTCGTGCACAGGCCGAGGCCCGGTCCGCGGGGAGCGGACCGGGCCCCGGGTGGGTCGGATCAGGCGGCCAGACCGGGTGCCGCCTCGGCGGCCGGCTGCAGAGCAAGGGCGAGCACCTCGGCCGCATCCGCGACCAGGTGGACGGTGAGCTCCGAGAGCACCTCCGCCGGGACGTCTTCGAGGTCCGGCTCGTTCCGCTTCGGCAGCAGCACCTCGGTCAGGCCGGCGCGGTGGGCGGCGAGCAGCTTCTGCTTCACGCCGCCGATCGGCAGCACCCGGCCGGTGAGCGAGACCTCGCCGGTCATGCCCACCTCGGAGCGGACCGGTCGGCCGGTGAGCAGCGACGCGATCGCGGTCGTCATGGTCACGCCCGCGGACGGCCCGTCCTTCGGCACCGCGCCGGCCGGCACGTGCACGTGCACCCGCCGTTCCGCCAGGGTGCCCACCGGCACGCCCAGCCGCGGACCGTTCGCCCGCAGGTAGGACAGCGCGATCTGGGCCGACTCCTTCATCACGTCGCCGAGCTGCCCGGTCAGGGTGAGCCCCTCGCCCGGGGACGCGGAGGCCTCGACGAAGAGCACGTCCCCGCCGGCGCCGGTCACCGCGAGCCCGGTGGCCACGCCCGGCACCGCCGTTCGCTCCGCCGACTCGGGGGTGAACCGTGGCCGGCCCAGGTACGGCACCAGGTCCGCGGCGGTGACCGCGACCGGGCCCTCGGCCGGCGACACCGCCAGCGACGTCGTCACCTTCCGCAGCACCCGGGCCAGCGAGCGCTCCAGCTGCCGCACCCCGGCCTCGTGCGTGTACTCGCTGGCGATCAGGTGCAGCGCGTCGTCGGAGACCGAGACCTCGTCCGGCGTCAGCCCGGCCCGGTCGAGCAGCCGCGGCAGCAGGTGCCGCCGCGCGATCGCGACCTTCTCCGCCTCGGTGTAGCCGTCGAGGGTGACCAGCTCCATCCGGTCCAGCAGCGGCTCCGGGATGGTGTCCCGGACGTTCGCGGTGGCCAGGAAGACCACGTGGGACAGGTCGAGGTCGACCTCGAGGTAGTGGTCGCGGAAGGTGTGGTTCTGCGCCGGGTCGAGCACCTCGAGCAGCGCCGCGGCCGGGTCGCCGCGGTAGTCCGAGCCGACCTTGTCGATCTCGTCGAGCAGGATCACCGGGTTCATCGAGCCGGCCTCGCGGATGGCGCGGACCAGCCGGCCGGGCAGCGCACCGACGTACGTCCGCCGGTGGCCGCGGATCTCCGCCTCGTCCCGGACGCCGCCGAGCGAGACCCGGACGAACTTCCGGCCGAGCGCCCGGGCGACCGACTCGCCGAGCGAGGTCTTGCCGACGCCGGGCGGGCCGACCAGCGCCAGCACCGCGCCGGAGCCGCGGCCACCGACGACCTCGAGGCCGCGGGACGCGCGCCGGGCCCGGACGGCCAGGTGCTCCACGATCCGGTCCTTCACGTCCGACAGGCCGTGGTGGTCGGCGTCCAGCACGTCGCGGGCGGCGACCACGTCGGTCGAGTCCTCGGTCCGCACGTTCCACGGGATGTCCAGGACGGTGTCCAGCCAGGTACGGATCCAGCCGGCCTCCGGGTTCTGCTCGCTGGACCGCTCCAGCTTGCCGACCTCGCGCAGCGCCGCGGTCCGCACGTTCCCCGGCAGGTCGGCCGCCTCGACCCGGGCGCGGTAGTCCTGCTCCTCGTCGTCGCCGGACTCGCCCAGCTCCTTGCGGATGGCCGCGAGCTGCTGCCGCAGCAGGAACTCCCGCTGCGTCTTGTCCATCGACTCCCGCACGTCGTCGCGGATCTTCGCGGTCACCTCGGCCTCGGCCAGGTGCGCGCGGCTCCACTCGAGCAGCAGGGTCAGCCGCTCCTCGACGTCGACCGTCTCCAGCAGCCGGGCCTTCTGCCCGACGTCCAGGTACGGCGCGTACCCGGCGGTGTCGGCCAGCTGGCCGGGGTCGCCGATGCCGCGCACCGAGTCGATCAGCTGCCAGGCACCGCGTGCCTGCAGGATCGCCTCGACCACCGTCTTGTACTCGGCGGCCAGCTCGCGGGTCTTCTCGGTGGCGGGCGACGGCTCGACCGGCGTCGCCTCGACCCACAGCGCCGCGCCGGGGCCGGTGACGCCGTGCCCGACGCGGGCCCGGCCGGTGCCGCGCAGCAGCGCGCCCGGCTCGCCGCCGGGCAGCCGGCCCACCTGGTCGAGCACCGCGACGGTGCCGACGGCGGCGTACGCCCCGTCGAGGCGCGGCACGACCAGGACCCGCGGCTCGGTGCGGACGCCGCCTGCGGTCGCCCCCGCGGTGCGGGCGGCGTCGACGGCGGCCTGCGCCTCGGAGTCCAGCTCCACCGGCACGACCATGCCCGGCAGCAGCACGCCGTCGGTCAGCGGCAGCACCGGGAGGGTGAGATTCGCCATGTCAGCACTCCTGCTTGTTGAGTCCACCCGACTCAACGCAACCGCCGCCCGGACCTTCCGCCGTTCGCTCTGAGCGTGCGGCGTGCCGGTCGGCCGGGCAACTTCCACGGCGCGGCCGGCATCAGCAGGAGCAGGAACCACACCACCCGAGAGGACCCGTCCGATGCGTCTCGTCCGTGCCGCCGCCGGCCTCGCCTGCCTCGCCGCCCTCGTCGCCGGCTGCTCCGCCGGCGACGGCGGTGCCGGCACGGCCGCGCCGCTCCCGACCACCGAACCCACCACAGCCGAGCCCACCACAGCCGAGCCGGCGCCGGCCGCCGTCACGCCGGGCGAGGTCGCGCCGACCAGGACACCGGCACCGGCACCCCGGCCCGCGCCGCACGCCCCGACCACCCTCGGCATCCGCTGCCACACCGCCGACCTCGATCTGCGGCTCGGCCCGGTGGACGGCGCCGCCGGACACCTCAACGGAACGGTGCAGCTCGTCGACGCCTCCGGCCGGCGCTGCGTCATCCAGGGCTACGGCGGCCTGGCGTTCCTGGACGCCGGCCGGCACGCGCTGCCGATCGGGATCACCCGGGACGGCCCGGCGCCGCTGCCCAACCTGCTCGCCGGGCGGGGCGCGGTGGCATCCAAGCCGATCCAGTGGGGGGTCATCCCGACCGGCGCGGACGCCGACCCGGCCAGCTGCCCGACCCCGACGTACGTCGCGGTGATCCCGCCGGACGAGACGGTCCCGCTGACCGCGCGCTGGCCCTTCGGCCTCGTCTGCGGCCACCAGATCTCCGGGAAGGCGTACGGCGCCGAGGACTGATCACCCGGCAGCCGCGGCCGGGCGTCCCACCCGTACGGTTTCGCGGGTGGGCACGCCCTTCGTCCCGGGACGGGAGCTGAGCCGCCGGTTCTACGCCGAGGCGGTGCGCCCGCTGCTGGACGAGCGGCTCGGCGACCTGCCGCACGCCGCGGCGCTGGTCGGCGACGGCAGCGACGTGCTCGGCTTCGACACCCCGATGTCGACCGACCACGGCTGGGGCCCGGCGGTCATGCTCTTCCTCCGCGACGCCGACGCCCCGCGGGCGCCGGCGGTCCGGGCGCTGCTGCGGGACCGGCTGCCGCGTTCCTTCCTCGGTTATCCGACCCGCGTCGCCGGCCACCCGGACGACCCGGGCAGCGAGGTGACGGCGCCGGACGGCCCGGAGGGCCGGGTGCGGACCGGCACGGTGCGCTCGTTCGCGTGGCGGCAGCTCGGCTGGGACCCGGCCGGGCCGCTGGAGCCGGCGGACTGGCTGTCCTTCTCCGGCCAGCAGCTGCTGTCGGTCACCGCCGGCACGGTGCACCACGACGGCACCGGTGAGCTGACCGCGCTGCGCCAGCGGCTCGCCTGGTATCCCCCGGACGTCTGGCGCTACCTGCTCGCCGCCGGCTGGACCCGGCTCGGTCAGGAGGAGCACCTGATGGGCCGAGCCGGGTACGTCGGCGACGAGCTCGGCTCCGCGGTCATCGGCGCCCGCCTGGTGCGGGACCTGATGGCGCTCGCCTTGCTGCTGGAGCGCCGGTACGCGCCGTACCCGAAGTGGTTCGGCACCGCCTTCGGCGCGCTGGAGTCCGCGCCCAGGCTCGAGCCGCTGCTGCAGGAGGTGCTGCGGGCGGGCGACTGGCCGGAGCGGCAGGACGCGTACGCGGCCGCGGCCGAGGCCCTGCTCCGCACCCAGAACGGGCGCTGCCTCACCGACCCGTTGCCGCCCCGCGCCTCGCTCTTCTTCAGCCGGCCGTTCTGGGTGATCCGGGGCGAGCGGGTCGCCGCGGCGCTGGTGGACCGGATCTCCGATCCGGCCGTCCGCCGGCTGACCACGCGCGGGCTGGTCGGCGGCATCGACCAGTGGAGCGACAGCACGGACCTCAAGGCGCCGCAGCGGCGGCCGGTGCTGCGCCGGGTCTACGACTGAGACCGGCTCGACGGCGGCAGCAAGCCGACCAGCTCGACGGTAAGCCCGGCGGGGGTGGGTACGGTGGCCGCGGCCAGCCGGAGCGCGTCGGCGGGGGGCGGGAAGTGCGGGTTGGGCACGGCGATCACCGTCATCCCGGCGGCGGCGGCCGCGCGCAGGCCGTTCGCGGAGTCCTCGATCGCCACGCATCCGCACGGGTCGACGCCGAGCTTGCCGGCGGCGGCCAGGTAGACGTCCGGCGCCGGCTTGCCACGCGGCACCTCCTCGCTGGACACCACGGCCCGGAACCGGTCGGCGACGCCGGCGGCGGCCAGCACCGCCCGGATGAGGTCCGGCGGGGACGAGCTGGCCACCGCCAGCGGCCACCGGGCGGCCAGCGCGGTCACCGCGTCCACCGCACCCGGCAGCAGCGGCACCGCCTGCCGGTACCGCTCCGCCATCGCGGCGATCACCGCGGCGGCCAGCTCGTCCGGCGTGCCGGCCGCGCCGAGCGACCCGACCAGGTACGCCGACCACTCCGGCGTGCTCATCCCCTGCATCGCCCGGGTGGCCTCGTCCCGCCACCGGCCGCCACGCCCGGCGACCACGGCCTGCCGTACCTCGTCCCACAGCTGCTCGGAGTCGACCAGCACGCCGTCGAGGTCGAAGACGATCGCGGCCGGGTCCATGCGCCCATCCTGCCCCGCGGGGCTACCGTGCCGGTGTGGCGGAGCTGGCGGTGGCGGCGGCGGTCCGACCTGCGGGGGTCGCCGGCGAGGAGCACCGCTACACCGCGGAGCTGGACCCGCACTGGTCGGTCGGCAGCAAGCTCAACGGCGGCTACCTGCTCGCCGTGCTCGCCAACGCGGCGGTCGACGTGGCCGGCGCCGGCCACCCGCACCCGGTGGCGGTCGCCGCACAGTTCGTCGCGGCGCCCGGGCCGGGCCCGGCCGAGATCGCCGTCCGGCTCCGCCGCCGGGGCCGGACCGCGGCCCAGCTGCACGCCGAGCTGCGATCGGGTGGGACGTCCTGCGTGGAGGCGCTGCTGACCTGCGGCCGGCTCCCCCCGGCCGGCCCGCCGTACTGGTCCCGGGTAGAGCCGCCGGAGCTGCCGCCGGAGGAGGACTGCCGGCCGGTGCCGGCCTTGGACCCGCGGCTGCCGGTGCCGCTCTTCGAGGCCGTGTCGGTGCTGATGGACCCGGTCACCGCCGGCTTCGCGACCGGCCGGCCCAGCGGGCGCGGCGTGATGACCGCGTGGCTGCGGATCCCGCCGGACCGGCCGGACCCGGCCGCGGTGCTGGTCGCGCTGGACACGCTGCCGCCGGCCACCTTCGACCTCGGGCTGCTCGCGCCGTGGGTGCCGACGCTGGAGCTGACCTGCCACCTGCACGCGCTGCCGGCGGCCGGCCCGCTGCGGGTGCGGCAGCGGGCCCGGTTGGTGGCGGCCGACCGGGTGGACGAGGAGAGCGACGTCTGGGACTCGACCGGCGCGCTCGTCGGGTCGGCGTCCCAACTGGCGGCCGTCCGGCTGCCGGAGGTCCCCTGACGGGAGGGTTCGGGTGCGGATCACCAAGTTCGGCCATTCCTGCCTGCTGGTCGAGGACGGCGCCGGCCGGCTGCTGCTCGACCCCGGCGCGTACTCGGCCGGGTTCGAGGAGCTGACCGGGCTGACCGCAGTGCTGATCACCCACCAGCACCCCGACCACGTCGACCTGGACAAGCTGCCCGCGGTGCTCGAGCGCAACCCGGAGGCGGTGCTGCACTCCGACGAGGGCACCGCCGCGCAGCTCGCCGACCGCGGGCTGCCGGTCCGGCCGGTGCACGCCGGCGACATGCTCGACGTCGGCACCCGGGTCCGGGTGGTCGGCCGCGACCACGCGGTGATCCACCCGGACGTCCCGGTAGTACCGAACACCGGCTATCTCGTCGCCGAGCGCTTCTTCCACCCGGGCGACTCGCTCACCGTGCCGGACGCCGAGGTCGAGCTGCTCGGCGTGCCGACCGCGGCACCGTGGCTCAAGGCGGCCGAGGCGGTCGACTACCTCCGCGCCGTACGCCCGCGGGTCGCGATGCCGATCCACGACGCGGTGCTGCGGATGCCGGAGATGGTGTACGGGCTGTTCCGGCGGCTGAAGCCGGAGGCGACCGAGCTGCGGGTGATCGACGGCGGTGAGCCCGCCGACTTCTAGCGCCTCTTCTAGCGGCTCGGCCGGGGGTCGACGGCCTCGGCCAGCTCCTCCTTCGACATCTTGGAGCGACCGGAGACGTCCTGCTCCTTGGCCATCTCGTACAGCTCGGCCCGGGTCGCCCGGGACGGGTCCGCGGAGCCGCCCGGGTCCGGGCGGACTGCGCCGCTCCCGGTCGCCGCGGCGAACCGATCGGCCATCTCGGCCCGCTCCTCGTCGGGGCAGTTCTCGCTGAGGACCGGCAGCAGCTCCTGCTCCTCCTCCTCGACGTGGTGCCGCAGCTCGCCGGCCATCGCGGCCAGCTTCCCGTCGTACCCGGCGGCCTCCGGATCCTCGGCGAGCAGCTCCCGCAGCAGCTCCTCCACGTGGTGGTGCTCGGCGGCGCCGTCGTGCACCTCGTCCCGCTCGGACCGGTCGAGCTCGGCGATCCTCGGGTAGACGAACGACTCCTCCGCCTGCGAGTGCGGCAGCAGCAGGTCGGCGGCCTGCTGCAACAGCGCCGGGATCGCCCGGCTCTCGCCCTGCTCGGCCTTCCCCTCGGCGTCCTTGATCAGCTTGTCGACCTGGCGGTGCTGCGCCTTGATGAGATCCACGATGTCGGCCATGGGCCCGGCTTTCCCACCGCGGCCGCCGGTAATCGCGAGCGGCGGGCCCCCCTACCGGAACGTGGCAACGCGGCCCCCTACCGGAACGTGTGCAACGCGCGCGGCCCCCTACCCGGAACGTGGGCAACGGGCCCCCTACCGGAACGTGGGGCAACGCGGGGCTCGGCCCCGCGGCAGACATGACAAGCCCCCTGCAGTCCGCGCTCTCCGCGGACAAGGGGGGCCAGGGACTTGTGGGCGAGGGGGGAGTTGAACCCCCACGTCCTTACGGACACACGGACCTGAACCGTGCGCGTCTGCCATTCCGCCACTCGCCCAGCAGCCGGGCGAGGATAGCACGCAGGCCCCTGGTGACCTCGGGTCGTTGTGCCGGTGTGACAACGGGTGCTGCCGGCGCGGATACCATCGGCGGCAGTCGCGGCGAGGAGGGTTCTGGCGTGGGTGTGCTGCAGCGGTTCGAGCGGCGCCTCGAGGGTCTCGTCGGTACGGCCTTCGCGCGCCTGTTCAAGGGTCAGGTGGAGCCGGTCGAGGTGGCCAAGGCGCTGCAGCGGGAGGCGGAGGCGCGCCGGGCGATCGTAGGGCAGGATCGGGTGCTCGTACCCAACCGGTACGTGGTCGAGCTGGGACCGACGGATCATGACCGGCTGACGCCGTGGGAGACCCAGCTCACCAACACCCTGGCCGAGATGGTCCAGGAGCACGTCGACGACGAGGGCTGGTCGACCTTCGGCGACATCGAGGTCGCCCTGACCCGAAACGAGGAGCTCGGCACCGGCATGTTCCACGTCTCCAGCAGCGTCGACCCGAACGCCGGCCCTCGCCGCCGGCCGTACAACTCGCTGTCCATGCCGGCGGTGGCCGCCGGCGGCGCGCTGCCCCCACCGAGCGGTGGCTCGCCGTACGGCGGTGCCGGCTACGGCGACCAGGGCCACGGCGACCAGGGCTATGGGGGTGGCTACGGCGACCAGGGCCACGGCGGCGGGTACGGCGACGCCGGCTACGGCCAGTCGCCCGGCTACGGCGGGTACGGCGGCTACGAGCAGTACGGCGAGCAGGCGAACGGCTACCCGGCCGCGACCAACGGCAGCTACGCGCCGCCGGCGACCGTGCCACCCCCGGCGTACCAGCAGCAGAGCCGCACCCGGCACCTGCTCACCGTGGACGGCAGCCAGCAGTGGCTGGAGCTGCACGTCGGCAGCAACGTGATCGGTCGCGGCCAGGACGCCGACCTCCGGCTGCCGGACACCGGGGTGTCCCGCCGGCACGTCGACATCCGCTTCGACGGCGTGGGCGCCGTCCTGCACGACCTCGGCTCCACCAACGGGACGACCGTCAACGGGCACCGGGCGCAGAGCTGGCAGCTGCAGCACGGCGACGTGGTCCGGCTCGGCCACACCGTCCTGGTCTACCGGCAGGAGCCGGCGTGAGTTCTCCGGCGGGAGCCGGGGGGACGGCGTGGGCGCGAGCCGGGATGACATCGAGGGGCAGCCCCGCCGCATGAACGCTCCGATCGTCGTCCAGGTGCTCCGGTTCGGGTTCCTGGCACTGCTCTGGATCTTCATCTTCGCTACGCTGCGCGTCGTTCGCACCGACCTCGCGGGGGCCGGTCAGGCGCGGGCCGCAGTTCCGACCACCCGTCCGGCCGCGCAGCGGCCCAGGTCGAAGCGAAGGGGGAAGGCGCTCACCCACCTGCTCGTCACCGAGGGCGGGCTCGCCGGCACCAGGATCACGCTGGGCGAGCAGCCCATCATGATCGGCCGGGCGAACGACTCGACCCTGGTGCTCACCGACGACTACGCGAGCACCCGGCACGCGAGGCTCGTCAGCCGGGACGGCGACTGGTACGTCGAGGATCTCGGCTCCACCAACGGCACCTACCTCGACCGGACCAAGGTCACCGGACCGACCCTGATCCCGCCCGGAGTCCCCATCCGGATCGGCAAGACGGTTCTCGAGTTGAGGTCATGACAGCTCCCCCCGCTCGTGCGGCCGCCCCATGACTGGGCCGGCCCGACGACGCCACTCGCTCCGGTCCAGTGGTGTCCTCACTCGCGGCGCCGCCTCTTGAGCATGGCTCTGCGGTACGCCGTCCGCTCCGACCGCGGGCTGATGCGTACCAACAACGAGGACTCGGTGTACGCCGGGCCTCGGCTGCTCGCCCTCGCCGACGGCATGGGCGGACACGCGGCCGGCGAGGTCGCGAGCAACGTCGTCATCTCGGCGCTGGCCCACCTGGACGAGGACCGCCCGGTCGACGACCTGATCTCCACCCTCCGCGACGCCACCGCGGACGCCAACAACCACCTGCGGGACCTGGTCATGCAGGACCCGAACCTGGACGGGATGGGCACCACGCTGACCGCGCTGCTGTTCGCGGGGCACCGGGTCGGGCTGGTGCACGTCGGGGACAGCCGGGCCTACCTGGTCCGCGGCGGGCAGCTGACCCAGATCACCCACGACGACACGTTCGTCCAGGCGCTGATCGACGAGGGCCGGCTGACCGAGGAGGAGGCGAGCTCGCACCCGCAGCGCTCGCTGATCCTGCACGCGCTCAACGGCGCGGACGTCGAGCCGGACCTGTCCATCCGTGAGGTGCGGATCGGCGACCGCTACCTGCTCTGCAGCGACGGGCTGTCCGACGTGGTGTCCCCGGACACGCTGCTGGAGGCGCTGCAGCTGCCGGACCCGCACGAGTCCGCGGACCGGCTGGTGGAGCTGGCCCTGCGGGCCGGCGGGCCGGACAACGTGACCTGCATCGTCGCGGACGTCATCGACGTGCCGTACGCGGACGACGCCCCGGTGATGGACGGTGCGGTGGGCGGCCCGCGGCCGCAGCGGGAGCCGGGCCCGAACACCCCGGCGTCGCGGGCGGCCATCCTGAACGCGCGCCCGGAGCCGACCGACACGCTGCCGGCGGAGCCGGCCCGGCCACGCCGCCGGCTGCGGATCGCGCTGGCCTGCCTGCTCGTGCTCGCCCTGGCCGGCGCGGGGGCGTACGGGCTGTGGCGGTGGACCCAGGCGCAGTACTTCGTCGGCGCCGAGGGTGACCAGGTGGTCGTCTACCGCGGGATCAACACGGCGCTCGGCCCGGTGCACCTGTTCTCCGTGGTGGACACCAGCCCGATGCGGCTGGACGACCTCATGCAGGTGGCCCGCCGGCAGGTGCAGGACGGCATCCCGGCCGAGAACCGGGCCGAGGCGGACCGGATCCTGGCCACCCTCAGCGACCAGCGCAAGCCGCTGTGCGTGACGATGCCCATGCCGACCCCGAAGCCCACCCCGAAGCCCACCCCGAAGCCGACCCCGAAGCCGACCAGGGCGCCGGCGCCGACGACGCCCGCCCCCACCACCTCGCCGGCCCCCGGTCCGGGTGACGAGGGGTGCCGGTTGCGTTGACCGCTCCTCCAGCCGCGGCCTCGGGCGCCGCCAGGCCGGTGCCCCGCCGCAGGGGCACCGAGCTGGCGTTGCTCCTGGTCGCCGTGCTGCTGGTCGGGTTGGCCGACGGCATCGTGGACGCCACCTTCAACGACACCATCAGCTCCGACGTGATCACGTACGGCGCCGGCTTCGCGCTGATCTACGCGGTGGCGCACGTCGCGGTGCGCTGGCTGGCGCCGTATGCGGACCCGGTCATCCTGCCGATGGTCGCCCTGCTGAACGGGCTGGGGCTGGTGCTGATCCGCCGGCTCGACCTGGCCGAGGCCGCCGACGCCCGGCAGGACGGCTCGCCGGTGCCGGCCGGCGACGCGGGCGTGCAGGTGGTGTGGACCTGTGTCGGGCTGGCGCTGTTCATCGGCGTGCTGCTGGTGGTCCGGGACCACCGGGCGCTGTCCCGCTACGCGTACACGCTGGCCGCCGCCGGCCTGGTCTTCCTCGCCCTGCCGGCGCTGCTGCCGGGCCGCTTCAGCGAGGTCAACGGCGCGAAGATCTGGATCCGGGTGGCCGGCTTCTCGATCCAGCCGGGCGAGTTCGCGAAGCTCGCGCTGATGGTCTTCTTCGCCGCCTACCTGGTGCAGAAGCGGGACGTGCTGTCGCTGGCCAGCCGCCGGGTGGCCGGCATCGACCTGCCGCGCGGCCGGGACCTCGGCCCGGTGCTGGTCGCCTGGGGGCTGTCGCTGCTGGTCCTGGTCGGCGAGAAGGACCTGGGCACCTCGCTGCTGTTCTTCGGGATCTTCGTGGTGATGATCTACATCGCCACCGAGCGGACCTCCTGGCTGCTGATCGGCATCGGGCTGTTCATGGTCGGCGCCGTGATCGCGTACCAGCTCTTCGCGCACGTGCAGGACCGGGTGACGGTCTGGCTGCGGCCGTTCGACTTCCGGGACGACCAGGGCTACCAGATCGTCCAGTCGCTGTTCGGGCTCGGCACCGGGGGCCTGTTCGGCACCGGGCTGGGCGGCGGCCGGCCGGAGACGGTGCCGTTCGCGAAGACCGACTTCATCGTCGCCACCATCGGCGAGGAGCTCGGGCTGTTCGGCCTGGTCGCGCTGCTGGTCGTGTACGCCCTGATCGTCACCCGCGGCTTCCGGACGGCGCTGACCGTGCGTGACTCGTTCGGCAAGCTGCTCGCCGCCGGCCTGGCCTTCACGCTGGCCTTCCAGGTCTTCATCGTGGTCGGCGGCGTCACCAAGCTGATCCCGCTGACGGGCCTGACCACCCCGTTCCTGTCGTACGGCGGCTCCTCGCTGGTGGCGAACTTCGCCCTGGTCGCGCTGCTGCTGCGGATCTCCGACGCGGCCCGGCGGCCGCCCGCGACACCGGTGCCGAAGCCGCCGCTGGCGGAGGCGATGACGGAGGTGGTCCGGTGAACCGGCCGGTCCGCCGGGTCGCGCTGGCGATGGTGGTGCTCTTCGGCCTGCTGATCGCGAACGCCAACTACGTCCAGGTCTTCGAGGGCACCCGGCTGCGCTCGGATCCCGGCAACACCCGGGTGCTGCTGGACGAGTACGAGCGGCAGCGGGGCACGCTGGTGGTCGACGGGCGGGCGGTGGCCGAGTCGGAGCCGACCGACGACAAGCTGAAGTACCTCCGGCGGTACCCGGGCAAGGGCATGTACGCGCCGGTCACCGGCTTCTACTCGCTGATCTACGGCGCCACCGGGATGGAGCAGGCGGAGAACAGCTTCCTCGCCGGCAGCGACAACCGGCTGTTCACCCAGCGGCTGTCCGCGCTGCTCACCGGACGGGACCCGCGCGGCGGCAACATCGTGCTCGCGATCAACCGGCGGGCGCTGGAGGCCGCGGTCCGCGGGCTCGGCGGCCGCCGGGGCGCGGTGGTCGCGCTGGACCCGCGGACCGGCGCCATCCTGGCGATGGCGAGCGGCCCGTCGTACGACCCCAACCTGGTCGCCTCGCACAACCCGGCGCACATCCGCGCCGCGTACACCCGGCTGACCGACGACCCGGACGACCCGCTGCTCAACCGGGCGATCAACCAGCGCTACCCACCCGGGTCGACGTTCAAGGTCATCACCGCCGCGGCCGCGCTGGAGAACGGCCGGACACCGGACACGCTGGTGGACTGCCCGCAGCAGTACGTGCCGCCGCAGACCAGCCGGCCGATAACGAACTTCGCGAAGGAGCCGTGCAGCGCGCCCAAGGTGACGCTGCAGCAGGCGCTGACCCAGTCGTACAACACCGCGTTCGCCAAGCTCGGGGTGGAGCTCGGCGCCGGGGAGCTGCGCCGGGTGGCGACCGCCTTCGGCGTCGACGGCGAGCCGTTCACCGTGCCGCTGCGGGTGTCGGCCAGCTCGGTCGGCGAGATGCCGGACCCGCCGGCGGTGGCGCAGTCCGCGATCGGGCAGCGGGACGTGGCGCTGACCCCGCTGCAGGGCGCGATGATCGCCGCCGCGGTAGCGAACAACGGCGTGCTGATGAAGCCGCAGCTGGTGCGCGAGATGCAGGGCCCGGACCTGAGCGTGCTGGACCAGCCGGAGCCGGCGGAGCTGTCCACCGCGGTGTCGCCGGAGGTGGCCGGGCAGCTGACCCAGATGATGCGCAGCGTGGTCGAGAACGGGACCGGCAAGGCCGCCCGGATCGACGGCGTCGAGGTGGCCGGCAAGACCGGCACCGCGCAGAACGCGCCCGGCAAGCCGCCGCATGCCTGGTTCATCGGCTTCGCCGGGCAGGGCGACCGGCAGGTGGCGGTCTGCGTGATCATCGAGAACGGCGGCAACTCCGGTAGCGAGACGACCGGCGGCGCGGCCGCGGCACCGGTGGCGAAGGCCGTGATGGAAGCCGTCCTCGGCGTGGGGGGCGGGTGAGGTGCTCGACCGGGACACCCTGCTCGGCGACCGCTACCGGCTGGCCGCCCGGATCGCGGTCGGCGGCATGGGCGAGGTCTGGCGGGCCGAGGACGCCGTCCTGCACCGGACCGTGGCGGTCAAGGTGCTGAAGAGCGAGTTCACCTCGGACCCGACGTTCCTGGAGCGCTTCCGCACCGAGGCGCGGACGACTGCCTCGCTGTCCCACCCGGGCATCGCGAACGTCTTCGACTACGGCGAGGTGGTCGGGTCGCCGCGTGAGCCGGCCGACATTCCGCTGGCGTACCTGGTGATGGAGCACGTGGACGGCGAGCCGCTGTCCGCGCAGCTCGCCCGGGACGGCCGGTTGCCGGCGGCCCGGGTGCTCGACGTCGTCCGGCAGGCCGCGCTCGCGCTGTCCGAGGCGCACCGGGTCGGCATGGTGCACCGGGACGTCAAGCCGGGCAACCTGCTGGTCCGCCGGTCCGACGGCGCGGTGAAGATCACCGACTTCGGCATCGCGCGGGCCACGGACGCGGTGCCGCTGACGCAGAACGGCATGGTGGTCGGCACCGCGCAGTACTTCTCGCCGGAGCAGGCCGAGGGCCGGCTGGTCGGGCCGGCCTCGGACGTCTACTCGCTCGGCGTGGTCGCGTACGAGTGCCTGGCCGGGCGGCTGCCGTTCGTCGCGGACTCGCCGGTCGCGGTGGCGATGATGCAGATCCGGGACGCGCCGCCGCCGCTGCCGGCGGACGTGCCGGCGCCGGTGCGGTCGCTGGTGCTGCGGGCGCTGGCGAAGGACCCCCGGCAGCGCTTCCCGACCGGGGGTGAGCTGGCCGAGGCGGTCCGGGCGGTGCAGGAGGGCCGGTACGAGACGCCGCCGGTCGCGGCGCCGGACGGGGTCGGAGGGGTGCACCCGGGGGTGGCGTACCCGCCGTCATGGGCGCCCGCTGCGGGAACCCCTTGGCCGGCGGGCGGGGCGGGGCCGGCGCCGCCGCCCGCGGCCGCCCAGCCGGCCTTTCCCGCCGTCCCACCGCCGGTGCCACCCCGGCCGGCCCTCCGCGGCCGCCGCGGCTCCCGCTGGCCGCTCTGGATCGCCGCGACCCTGCTGCTCGTTCTCGCCGTGGCGGGCGTGGTCACCGTGCTGCTCGACGGCGGCACCGACGGCGCCGGCCGCCCCACCCGGTCGGCCGACCAGCCGACCGGGCAGCAGTTCCCGCGCACCACCGAGACACCGAGGGTTCGATGACGACGCCACGCCTGTTGGGATCGCGGTACGAGATCGGCGAGACGCTCGGCTACGGCGGGATGGCCGAGGTGCACCGCGGTCGGGACGTCCGGCTCGGCCGGGAGGTCGCGGTCAAGGTGCTGCGGGCCGACCTCGCGCGCGACCCCTCGTTCCAGGCCCGGTTCCGGCGGGAGGCGCAGGCGGCGGCCTCGCTGAACCACCCGGCCATCGTCGCGGTCTACGACACCGGCGAGGAGGACATGTACGGCAACCAGCCGTACATCGTGATGGAGTACGTCGAGGGCCGCACCCTGCGCGACGTGCTGAAGACCGAAGGCCGGCTGATGCCGCGGCGCGCGATGGAGGTCGTCGCCGACGTCTGCGCGGCGCTGGACTTCAGTCATCGCAACGGGATCGTGCACCGGGACGTCAAGCCCGGGAACGTCATGATCACCCGGACCGGCGCGGTCAAGGTGATGGACTTCGGCATCGCCCGGGCGGTCGCGGACAACGCCGCGACCGTCACCCAGACGGCCGCGGTGATCGGCACCGCGCAGTACCTGTCCCCGGAGCAGGCCCGCGGGGAGAACGTGGACGCCCGCTCGGACGTCTACTCCACCGGCGTGCTGCTCTTCGAGCTCATCACCGGGCACCCGCCGTTCACCGGCGACTCCCCGGTCGCGGTCGCGTACCAGCACGTCCGGGAGAACGCGCCGCCGCCGTCGACGATCAACCCGGACGTGCCGCCGGAGCTGGACGCCATCGTGCTCAAGGCGATGGCTAAGAACCCGGCCAACCGCTACCAGTCGGCCGGCGAGATGCGCGCGGACCTGATCCGGGCGATCAACGGGCGGCCCGTGGCGGCCGAGCCGGTCATGATCGACGACGAGGTCACCACCGTGCTCGGCGGAGCCGGCGGGCGGACCGGGACGTACCCGGCGGCGTACGGCGCCGGGTACGGCGCGGCGGACGGCCGCCCGGCCCCGCCCCGCAAGCGCCGCAGCCCGTGGACCTGGGTGGCGATCGCGCTGGTCAGCCTGCTGGTGCTGGGCCTCGCCGCGTTCGTCACCGCGCAGCTGCTCGGCAACGAGACCCGCGAGGTCAGGGTCCCCGCGCTCGTCGGCAGGACCCAGGCGGACGCCGCCCGGCTGCTGTCCGAGGCCGGGCTGACGGGCGAGTTCGGCACCGCACCGTCCACCGCACAGCAGAAGGGCAAGGTGCTCAGCACCGACCCGGCCGCCGGATTCCTGCTCAAGGAGGGCGACACCGTCAAGGTCACCGTCGGCGGCGGACCCGCCACCGTCGCGCTCCCGGACGTCCGCGGCCTGTCGTACGACGACGCTGCGGCGCAGCTGAGGAGCAAGAAGCTGGTCCCGGCGCGGCAGGACGTGAACAACGGCGCGACCGCCGGCACTGTGGTCAGCACGAACCCGAAGCCCGGCGTCCAGGTCACCGAGGGCCAGCGGATCACCGTGCAGGTGAGCAACGGCCGCAGCAAGCTGCCGGATGTCACCGGGAAGACCGACGAGGAGGCGACGGCACTGCTCAACCAGGACGGCTGGACCACCATCCAGCGCCGGGCCGAGGTGCCGCCGGACGACTTCGAGCCGGGGACGGTGTTCCGCACCGACCCGAGCCCCGGCTCGTTCGTGGCCAAGGACGCGACGATCACGCTCTTCATCGCGAAGGCGCGACCGCCGACGCCGTCGCCGACCACGCCGTCGCCCAGCCCGACCACCCCGTCCCCGACCCCGTCCGGGTCACCGACCAGCACTGCCGGCGGCTGACCGGTCGGCCAGTGCGGGACGCGCCCTCAGGCGGGGGTGAAGGCGGTGGCCCGCAGCGCGTCCATCTCGGCCGCGAAGCCGGGCGCCCGGTCCCGAGCGGCCGGGTCGCCGCAACGCTCCAGCCAGTTGGCGAGCATCAGATGCCCGCCCTCGGTGAGCACCGACTCGGGGTGGAACTGCACGCCCTCGATCGGCAGCGTCCGGTGCCGCAGCGCCATCACGATCCCGGACCCGGTCCGGGCGGTGACCTCGATCTCCTCCGGCAGCGTGTCCTCGACCACGGCCAGCGAGTGGTAGCGGGTCGCGGTGAACGGGTCCGGCAGGCCGACCAGCACGCCGACCGCCTTGTGGTGCACCTCGCTGGTCTTGCCGTGCAGCAGCTCCGGCGCCCGGGTCACGGTCGCGCCGAAAGCGACCCCGATCGCCTGGTGGCCCAGGCAGACGCCGAGCAGCGGCAGCTCCCGCTCGGCGCAGTCGTGCACGATCGGCACGCTCACCCCGGCCGACTCGGGCGTGCTCGGCCCGGGGCTGGTGAGCACCCCGTCAATGCCGTGGACGTCGCTCGGCAGCACCTCGTCGTTGCGCCGGACCACCGTCTCGGCACCGAGCTGGGCGAGGAACTGGACGAGGTTGTAGACGAAGCTGTCGTAGTTGTCGACGACGAGGATGCGAAGTGCCATCAGGTCACCGTCTCTAGTTCACCGTCACATCGTTCCAGGGCAGTCGGGGCTCGGCCCAGGGGAAGACGACCAGGAACAGCAGCGCGACCACCGCCAGGACCAGCACCGTCGAGGCTATGAGCTTTCCGGGCAGCCCGCCAGGCAGCGTCCGCCAGATCCAGCCGTACACGTCCGTCCCCTCTGCCGTCGCCGGGCCGCTGTCGGGCTGCTCACGGGCTGCTCACGGGCTGCTCACGGGCTGCTCACGGGCTGCTCAGCCCCCGCCGGACGCCAGCGCGGGCGGCGGGCCCTTGCCGGCGGGCCGCGGGGAGCCCTCGAGCTGCGCGTGGATGACCAGTCGCTGCCGAGCCGAGAACTTCGGGTGGCAGGTCGTCAGCGTGAGCAGCCGCTGGGTCGGCGTGACGCCGGCCCGATCCGGCACCGGGCCGATCACACCGGTCTCGCGCGGCTCGACGACCTGCATGCCCGGGATGCCGAGCGGTCCGATGGCCCGCGGGTTCTTCGTCGCGGGGTCGCCCAGCACCCGATAGGTGTACCAGTAGGTCTTGGTACGGATCACGATCGCGGAGCCGACCTTGAGCTTGTCCAGGTTGAGGAACGGCGAGCCCTTCCCGACCCGGTGCCCGGCGACCGCGAAGTTGCCGACCTGCCCCGGCAGCACCGACCGGACGTAGTGGCCCGGCCCCTCCTCGAGCTGGGCGGTGCCGGTGCCTTCGACGATCGTGTAGACGTAGTCGGTGCCGAAATCCGGGATGTAGATCAGCGCGAAGCCCTCGCCGAGCGGGATGGACCGCACCTTGGCGCCCGGCCTGGCCGGCTGCTCGGCCACGATCACCGGGTCGTCGCCGGTCTCCCACCGCCGGTCCAGCTCGGACTTCAGCCGGTCCTGGGCGCGGTGGTTGAGCACCCCGGTGAACCAGACCTCGTACCCGGAGAAGAGCAGCAGCACCAGCCCGACCGTGATGAGGACCTCGGCCAGCCCGCGGATGCCGGCCCGGATGTGGTCGTCCCGGGTCGGGCCCTCCGGGCCGGCGGTGCGGCCGGCGCCGGCGCGGGTGGTGCCGCGACCGGCCGCGGCCACCACCGCGGCGAGGCGGGCGTCCTCCCGGTCGGTGCTCGGCGGCCGGTCCCGCTGGCCGCCGTCCGGGGAAGCCGGGCGGGGGCGGTCCCGGGGCGCGCGCTCGCGTGGCGGGCCGGGCGGCACGGGCTGCTCCACGGAGCGTGACCGGGTGGTCGGCGCCGCCCGGGCCCGCACCCGCTCCGGCGACGGGCCGGCCTCCTTGCCGTGCACCGTCCACAGCCCGATGTCGAACGGGCCGATCACCTCGGTCGGCTCGTCGGCGTCCGCGGCCCGGCGCTCCCGGTCGGGGCCTTCGGCCTCCACCGACGCGATCACCCGGTCCCGGTTCGCGCCCGGCTGCTTCGCCGGGGTCCCGGATGCTCCGGCTGGCGCCGGCCCGGGCCCCGGCTTCGCCGGTCCCGTCGATGTCACCGGCCGGTCGCCGACCGGTGGACGCCGGGAAGCGGCCGCCGCACCGGCCGCTGACGCGCCCGCCTCGGCCGCTCGGCGGGGACCGCGGGCCTCCGGCCGTTGCGCGGCCGTACCGGATCCGGGGCGGCCGGCAACGATCACCGGTCCCGCAGGCGGTCCCGGCCCGCCGGACCCCGCCGGTCGACCGGGCGTCGACCGACCTCCAGGCGGCATCCGCCCGCCGGGCGTCTCGGGCCGCCCGGCTGCGGGCCGCTCGGCCGGCGACACCGTCCCCGCTGACGGACCTGGGCTCCCGGACGGCTCGTCCCTCCCGAACCGTCCGGCGGCCACCGGCCCGGGGGACGTCCCCAGCTGCTCCGCCGGCAGGCGGCCGCCGGCCGCCGGACCGCCAGCCGCCGCGGAGCGGTCCGCCCCACCCGCTGGACCGCCCGCGGCATCGGCCGCACCAGCCGCCGCCGGCGAGCCACCCGGCGGGCCTCCACCGGCGGACCAACCACCCACGGCATCCGGGGCGCCCGGTCGGCTACCAGCAGCGGTCGAGCCGCCGGCAACGGCTGCGCGGCCTGGCGCGAACGAGCTGGTCGGCGTACCGGAGGGGCTGCCCGTGGCGGTCGGGGCCGACGGGCCGGACGGGCGTGCGGCCGGCGCGACCGGTCCTGACGTGGACGGAGGGCCGGCTGGTGGCGGACCGCCACGCACCTCGGGCGGCTCGCCGGCCGGGCCCGGGCTGGCGGCCGGCCGGCTGCCAGCGGCCGCGCTCGGCGGAGTCGTCCCCGGGCCGGGCGGGCCGGCCGGGCCGGGCGGCGGCGATTCCTGGCCGGCGCTCCGGGACGAGGTCTGCTCGGCGGCCGCCGCCAGCCCCCAGATGTCCGAGCCCCCAGAACCCCCAGCGCCCCCCGAGCTCTCAGAACTCTCAGAACCCCGCCGACGCCGCGGGCCCCCCGAACCGCCCGCACCCCCGGAGGGCTGCGCATCCTCCGCAGGCTGCGCACCTCGAGCCGGCTGGTCGGAGCCGATCGCCCGGGTCTGGCGGGGCTCGGTTGCCGGACGCAGCTGCCACCGGGCGCCGGTGGTCGAGTCGATGTCGGCGCGGCCAGCCGGCCGGCTGCCAGACGGCTCGAAGAGCGAGGCCCCGCCCGGGCTGACCCCCACTCCGAAGGGCGGCGGCGTTGCCTGGGGCACCCGTCTCGGCAGCGGCGGCGGCTTCTGCCGGCCGCCGGCTGCCGCGGATGCGCCGGGATCGGGAGCACGACCGCCCGGCCCCAGGATGTCCCCGGGACCGTTCACATCCCCCGCCCCGGTCCCGGCGTCCCTGTCGCCCCACCGGCCATCACCGGCATCACGGAGCCGCCGGCCTTCACCCGGCCTGGTGGGAGGACCGGAGCGCCCGCCGGCATCCCGGTCGGCGGGGTCCGCGCCGGTCGAGCGCGGGTCGACGGCAGGTCGGATGGTCGTCGGCGGGTCGGACCCGGTCCGGCCGACCGGTCCGGCCGGCTTCGCCCCGGCCTCCACCGGGTCGGCCCGTGCCACGAACCACGGCCACGGGTCCCCGGTCGCCTCCCGCGCCAGCGGAGCACGGCCCACGCCCGACCCACCACTCCCCGGCCGACCCCCAACCGGCCCGCCGCTGCCCAGCCCACGACTCCCCGGCCGACCGACCTCCGGCCCGCCGCTCACCGACCCGCCATCCGGCCGACCGCCACCCACGCCCGGCCCGCCGCTCACCGATCCACGGCTCCCCGACCCACCGCTCCCCAGGCCGCCGCTCCCCGGCCCGGCGTTCCCCGCGCCGCCGCCGGCCGCCCAACCGGCCGCCTGTCCGCCGCTCCCCGGCCCGGGGCCGCCACCGGCCGCCCAACCGGCCGCCGGCTCACCACCCACCGGCCCTCCGCTGCCCAGCCCACGACTCCCCGGCCGACCGACCTCAGGCCCGCCGCTTCCGCCGCTCCCCGGACCGTCACTCAGCGACCGGCCACCCGCGGGGCCGCCACCGACACCCGGCCGGCCGCTCCCCGGACCGCCGCTCGTACGCCGGCCGCCAGGCGACCCGTCGCTGGCTGCCGCCCCGATCGGCGCCAGCCCCGGCCACTCCAGCGCCGGCGGCCGCGCCCGCGGCACCTCGCGGGTTCCGCCGGCCGGCGCCGATGCCGTCCCCTCGGGCGCCCAGACCCCGGCGGCCGGCGCGGCTCGTTCCTCGGTCGCCGGCTCCGCCCCGGCCGCCCCGACATCTGCCGCCGGCCGGGGCCGGGACACCGTGTCCTCGGGCGGCGGGCCCGCCGACGGGTCGGTCGAACCGCCCGCCCACTCAGGCGGCATCCACAGGCTCATCGCCCCACCGCCTGGGCATAGCTGAGCCGCAGCGGGCCGTCGTACCCCGGAAGGGTCACCTCGCGCTCGTCCTTCACCTCGTAGCCGAGCCCGAAATATGCCACGGCCTGGCGGTAGAGACGCACTCCGGGCTCGGCCTCCAGCCGGGCGCGCAGCCTGCCGGGGTCACCCACCGCCGTGACCCGGAACGGCGGCGAGTACGTCCGGCCGTACAGCAGCAGCGTGTTGCCCACGCATCGCACCGCCCCGGTAGTGATCAACCGCTGGCCCATCACGGCCAGCCCGTCCGCCCCGCCTGCCCACAGCGCGTTCACTACTGATTGGACGTCCTGCTGGTGGACGATGACGTCGTCCGGGCGGGCGTTCGGCGGCAGGGACCCGTCCGGCCGGCGCGGCGCGTCGTCCAGCACCACCGTCAGCCCACCGCCACGGATCGGCCGCAGCCCCACGTACCGCTCCAGCCGGTCGCTCTCGGTCCGCACCGAGCCCACTCGGCCGTCCTTCGCCGACGCCTGCTTCTCCAGCTCGTCGACCTGGCCCTGCAGCTGGACCACCTGCCGGGCGGCGTCGCCGACGGACCGCTCCTGGGCGGTGATCAGCTGGGTCAGCTCGACCCGGCGGCCGCTGCGCAGGTCGGTGCCCTGCGCGGTCTCCGCGCTGGTCGCGAACAGCACCCCGGCCAGCAGCGCGATCGCCGGCACCAGCGCCCGCCAGACGCGGGAGCTCCGCCCGCCCGCTCCTCGCCCGGCGCTCATCGGCGACTAGGCTAGCCACCAGGCAGCATCAGGAGGAGACGAAGGTGCCCAAGTCCCGAGTGCGCAAGCGAGCCGTCTACACCCCCCCGGCCGACGTGCTGCCCTCGCCGTCCCGCACCGCCCGCCGCAAGGGTCCGAGCCCGAGCTGGTATCCGGTGGTCATGCTCGTGCTGATGGTGGTGGGCCTGGCCTACATCGCGGTCTACTACCTGGCGGGCGAGCGGGTCCCGATCATGCGCGACCTCAACGCCTGGAACTTCGCGATCGGCTTCGGGCTGATGGTCTCCGGCCTGTTCATGGCGGTCCGCTGGCGCTGACCGGAATCACACCGGTGTTGTTCGTCCCCAGAGTTGTCCACAGGTGTGGACATGGTCGGGGACAACGAGCGGGATAACCTCTCCGACGTCTTGTCGACATGCCGTACGTGCAGGTCACAGGCCTGAAATCGCGTCGCTGAGCGTCCTGTCGACTCGCGTCCGGACAGCCCTGTCGGCGTTCGTCCACAGCCGTCGTCCACAAGAGGGTGGGGACAACTCCCACCGCCGTTCGTACGGCGCGCCGGGCGGCCCGGTCAGACCAGCTCGAGCACCGTGGCGTTGGCCATGCCGCCGCCCTCGCACATCGTCTGCAGCCCGTACCGCAGGCCCTCGGACCGCATGCGGTGCACCAGCGTTGTCATCAGCCGGGCGCCGGACCCGCCGAGCGGGTGGCCGAGCGCGATCGCGCCGCCACGCGCGTTGAGCACCGCCGGGTCGGCCCCGGTCTCCGCCAGCCACGCCAGCGGCACCGGGGCGAAGGCCTCGTTGACCTCCACCGCGCCGATGTCGCCGACCGACAGCCCGGACCGCTTCAGCGCCTTCTCCGTCGCCGGGATCGGGGCGGTCAGCATGATCACCGGGTCGGCGGCGGCCAGCACCGCGGTGTGCACCCTGACCAGTGGGGTGAGGCCGAGCTCGCGGGCCTTGTCCGTGGTGGTGACGAGCAGCGCCGCGGCACCGTCCGAGATCTGCGAGGACGAGCCCGCGGTCACCGTGCCGTCCGGCTTGAACGGGGTCTTCAGCGCGGCCAGCGCCTCGATCGTGGTGTCGCGCCGGATGCCCTCGTCCGCCGCCACTGCAGTGCCGTCCGGCAGCGTGACCGGCGCGATCTCCGCCTCGAACGCGCCGGCGTCCTGCGCCGCTGCCGCCTTCCGGTGCGACTCCAGGCTGAAGCGGTCCAGCTGCTCCCGGCTGAGACCCCACCGCTCGACCATCATCTCCGCGCCGACGCCCTGGTTGAACGCGACCCCGCCGTACCGCTCCATCAGCAGCGGGCCGAACGGCAGCCCGACCCCGTCGCCGACCGAGGAGCCCATCGGCACCCGGCTCATCACCTCGACACCGCCGGCGACCACCACCTCGCACTGCCCGCTGACCACCGCGGCGGCCGCGAAGTGCACCGACTGCTGGGAGGAGCCGCACTGCCGGTCGATCGAGGTACCGGGCACCGACTCCGGCCAGCCGGCCGCGAGCACGGCGTTGCGCCCGACATTGATCGCCTGCTCACCGACCTGGCTGACGCAGCCCCAGACCACGTCGTCGACGACCGTCGGGTCGATGCCGCTCCGGTCCTGCAGGGCGCGCAGCACGTGTGCGGACAGGTCGACCGGGTGCACCCCGGCCAGGGCTCCATGCCGCCGGCCCACCGGGGTCCGGACCGCCTCCACGATCACCGCGTCACGCATGGTTACTCCTCGGTAGCCGCCGGGCCGATCGTACGCTGAGGGGAATGGATCCGGCATCCGCGCAGCTTCCACCCGCGCCGACCGCACGGTGGGGTCCACGCCCCGTGCAGACCGCGGCCGCGGCCGGCGGCGCCGTCGTCGCCCTGGCCCTCGCCGTCGTCGCGGACCCGGCCGGCCGGGTGCTCTTCGCCGTCGCCGCGGTCGGCCTGCTCGCGCTGGTCGCCCTCGACCTGGTGCTGCGACCCCGGCTGGCCGCCGACGCCACCGGCGTGCAGGTCCGCACGCTCGCGGTCCGGCGCCGGCTGCCCTGGTCCGCGCTGCAGCGGGTGGAGGTGGACGAGCGCAACCGGTACGGGCTGACCGCGCGGACGCTGGAGCTGGACGCGGGGGACACGCTCGTCGTGCTCGGCCGCTGGACGCTGGGCGGCGACCCGCGGGACGTCGCCGACAGCCTGGCCCGGATCAGGTACACCGGCCATCCGGCCGGCTGACCGTGGGGAGGCCGTCAGCCGGCCAGGCCGAGCAGCGTGTTGCTGCGGACCAGCACCAGCGCGGCCATGATCGCCAGCAGACCGCCGAGGGCCAGGATCTGCACCGGCGTACGGGCCGACTTCGGCGCGTACACCAGCGCGAGCGCGGCCAGCCCGCCGACCAGGAAGCCGCCGAGATGACCGAGCAGCGAGATGCCCGGCGCGAAGCTGACCGCGAAGTTGAGCCCGATCGCGAGCAGCATGTAACGCGCGTCCAGACCGAGGTCCCGCAGCACCACCAGGGTCGCCGCGAAGAGCCCGTAGATCGCCCCGGACGCGCCCGCCACCGCCCCGTAGGGCGGGTTGAAGAGGTAGACCGCCACCGAGCCGCCGAGCGCGGCCAGCAGGTAGACCGCCAGGTAGCGCCAGGCCCCGAAGACCCGCTCCAGGCTGGGCCCGACCACCGCCAGGGCGAGCATGTTGGCGACCAGGTGCAGCGGGCCGACGTGCAGGAAGGCGGCGCCGAGCAGCCGCCAGTACTCCCCCTGCACCGCGACCCGGATCGGCACCAGCTCCAGCTCGCCGAAGAGGTGGGAGGCGATGTTGCCGGTCAGCCCGGCCGGCGAGGTCAGCGCGGTCGCCGCGAAGGCGGCCACGTTGAGCACGCCGATCACGAGCGTGACCAGGCCGGCCCGCTCGGCGATCCGCCCGCCGTACGGCGAGGTCGCCCGGCGGACCGTCTTGTTGCCCTCCGCGACGCACTGCGGGCACTGGAAGCCGACCGCGGCCGGCCGCAGGCAGTCCGGGCAGATCGGCCGCTCGCACCGGGTGCAGGAGACCCAGGTCTCCCGCTCCCGGTGCCGGTAACAGCGCGGAGCGGGCGCCGCCGGCGGCGACGGGGTCTGCTCCGCGCTCACCGGCCTGCTAGTTGCCGCGGTCGATGGTGACCGAGTCGATGGTGACGTCCTGGCGCGGGCGGTCCTGCGCTCCGGTCGGGGTCTTCGCGATCCGGTCCACCACGGCACGGCTGTCCGCGTCGGCCACCTCTCCGAAGATGGTGTGCTTCCGGTTGAGGTGCGGCGTCGGACCGACCGTGATGAAGAACTGCGAGCCGTTGGTCCCCGGGCCGGCGTTGGCCATCGCCAGCAGGTACGGCCGGTCGAACTTCAGCTCCGGGTGGAACTCGTCCTTGAACTGGTAGCCGGGCCCGCCGAAGCCCTGCCCGAGCGGGTCGCCGCCCTGGATCATGAAGCCGTCGATCACCCGGTGGAAGATCGTCCCGTCGTACAGCGCGGCGGTCGACTTCTGCTTGGTACGCGGGTCGGTCCACTCCTTGCCGCCCTCGGCCAGCCCGACGAAATTCCGCACCGTCACCGGTGCCTGGTCGGGGAAGAGCAGGAGGACGATGTCCCCGGCGGACGTGTGCAGGGTCGCAGTGAGCTGGTTTGCCACCCGGCCATCCTCGCACGCGGCCGGAGGCGAGGCGGAGGTGGGACGGTGCGGCGGAAGACGGCGACGCGCGGTGGGCTGCTGGCAGCCGCGGCGTTCGCGGTGGGCGTCTGGCTCGGCGTGACCGCCGGGCTGGCCACCCGGGCCAAGCGGGGGCAGGCGCGCTGACGCGTCAGAGCTTCGCGACCACCATCCGCGCGATCTCGACCGCCTCCAGCGAGCTGCGCTGGTTGATCCGGACCACCACCAGCGCGCGGCCCTCGCTCACCCCGAGCAGGGCACCGGTGTCGGTGATCGCCACCGCGCCGCCGTCCCCGACGCCGTCCACCGGGTTGGCGGCCGGGCCGGCCATCGCGATCGCCCGCGCCTGCGCCGCGCTCGGGCTGGCCAGCACCGAGACGGCGATGTCGACGGCCTGCTCGCCGTTCGGCCGGTAGAAGCCGCAGCCGGCGTGCGGTCGCGTCGAGGTGAGCGTGGTCCGGGCGATGTGCTGGCCGACGGTCTCGGCCATCGTCTCCCGGTCCACGTACGGGCAGGGCCCGTCGACGGTGACCGCCATCGGCGTCGCCGTCGGGCGGGGCTTCGTGGTGGTCGCGGCCGGTGGCGTACCGGCGGTTGCCGCGTTCCCCGGTGGCGCCGCGGTCTCGTCGCCGACGGGCGACCCGCAGCCCGCGGCGCCGGCCACGGCCGCCGCCACCAGCCCGAGTGTCAGCATCTGCACCGCCGCCGAGCCTAGCCCGGGCTCCACGGGTGTCGCCGCCTAGGGTGACCTCGTGCCCCGCATCACCTGCATCGGCGCCGATGAGCGCCGCGCCCGGCTGGCGGTGCGTCACCACCTGGCGCCGCCGGCGCGGGCGGCACACGTCACGACGGTCGCCCGGGACCTGGTCGCGCTGCACGCCACCGACCCGTCGACGGTCTACCTGGCGGCCTGGGCCCGGCTGCGGTCGCCGGCGGTCCAGGACGTCTCCCGGGCGATCTACGACGAGCGCGAGCTGGTGCGCATCCTGGGCATGCGCCGGACCATGTTCGTGCTGCCGGTGGAGCTGATGCCGGTGGTGCAGGCCGCGTGCACGCGGGCGATCGCCGTGGTCGAGCGGCGCCGGACGGTGCAGTTCCTCGAGCAGTCCGGGATCGCCGAGGACCCGGCGACCTGGCTGGCGGAGGTGGAGGACGCGACCGTCGCCGCGCTGGCGAGCCGCGGTGAGGCGCTGTCCGTCGAGCTGTCCGCGGACGAGCCGCGGCTGGCCGAGCAGATCCGGCTCGCCGAGGGAAAGTCGTACGCGGCCTGGCAGAGCGTCGCGTCCCGGGTGCTGCCGCTGCTCGCCGCGCACGGTCGGGTGGTGCGGGGCCGGCCGCGCGGGTCGTGGACGTCGAGTCAGTACCGGTGGTCCACGGTGGAGGCGTGGCTGCCGGCCGGCGTCCCGGAGCTGAAGGCCGAGGAGGCGCGGGTCGACCTGGCCCGGGCCTGGCTGCGGACCTTCGGGCCGGCGCCGGTCGCCGACCTCAAGTGGTGGTCGGGTTGGACGCTCGGCCAGACCCGGGCGGCGCTCGCCGAGCTCGGCCCGGCCGAGGTGGACCTGGACGGCGTGCCCGGCGTCGCGCTGGCCGACGACCTGGCACCGACCCCCGCTCCCGAGCCGTACGCGGTGCTGCTGCCCGCGCTCGACCCCAGCGTGATGGGCTGGCAGGCGCGCGGCTGGTTCCTCGGTGCGCACAAGGAGTCGCTCTTCGACACCAATGGCAACGCCGGCCCGACCGTCTGGTGGGACGGCCGGGTCGTCGGAGGCTGGGCCCAGCGCCGCGACGGCGAGATCGTGCTCCGCCTCCTGGAGGACGTCGGCACCGACGCGACCGCCGCGGTCACCGCCGAGGCTGCCCGCCTCCAGGACTGGATCGGCCCGGTCCGCGTCACCCCCCGCTTCCGTACCCCACTGGAGCGGCGGCTCAGTCAACCGTGATGACCGCCGGCCACTTCAGCTCGACGGAACGGTCTCCGCGGCGGTGCCGGGGCGCCTCCTCAGGCGAAGTCCGCCGGGGTGTAGTCCTTCGGCTCCACCAGCACCAGCCAGTTGCCGGAGTTGTCCCGCATCACCGCCTCGACGCCGTACGGGCGGTCGGCCGGCTCCTGCAGGAACGTGACGCCCTTGGCGACCAGCTCCTCGTACGTCTTGTGGCAGTCGTCGACGCTCAGCCCGAGCCCGCCCATCTGGCCCTTCTCCAGCTGCCGGCGGATGAAGTCGGCGGCGTCCGGATCGAGCGGCGGGCCGGGCGTCATGAGGGTGACCTCGAGCTCCGGCTGCTCCGGGTGCTTGACGGTGACCCAGCGGAAGCCCTCGCCCATCGTGACGTCGGCGCCCCGCTCGAAGCCGAGGACGTCGACGTAGAAGTCGCGGGCCACGTCCTGGTCGAGGCAGTAGACGGTGACCAGGGAGATGTTGGTGATCATGCGGTCAACCCTAGGTCCGCCCGGCGCTCCCGGGCTTCTCCGAGATTGCGCCCTTGCCGCTGGTGCCGGCCGGGTCGACGGCGCCGCGCATGAAGACGTAACAGCCCGGGACCCGCGCGCCGCCCCGCGCGGCCCAGCGGTTCCGGTACCCGGTCGGGCTCTCGCCGACCAGTTGGGCGAAACGCGACGAGAACGACCCGAGGCTGGCGAAGCCGACCAGCATGCACACCTCGGTCACCGTGAGGTTCGCGGTGCGGAGCAGGTCCTGCGCCCGCTCGATCCGGCGCCGGGTCAGGTAGCGGATCGGCGTCTCCCCGTACGCGGCCTCGAAGCTGCGCACGAAGTGGTGCTTGGAGACGCCCGCCACCCGGGCGAGCGCGTCGAGGTCGAGCCGGCTGTCGTAGTGCCGGTCGATGTGGTCACGGGCGCGGCGGAGGTGGCGGAGCAGATCCACCGCTACGGGTCTGGCCACCGCCGTCACGGGAACAGCGTAGGCGGGAGTCGCGCATCGAGAGCAGCCCGGCAAGTGCGCAGACAGCCCGGCCGTTCCGGCCGGCGGAGCCGCCGGTCTCGGCGCTCCGACAGCGGGAAATGTCGGAGGTGGGAGCTACCGTCCTGGTATGACCGCCGCGCTGGAGCTCACGCCGCCGACTGGGGCGATGGCGAGCGCGCGGGCCGCACTGACCGAGATCGCGGAGGCCCGGCTCTGGCGGCTGAGCGACCCCGAGCTGACCGCGCTGGTGGTGGCCGCCGGCGCCATGGTCGCCCAGGCCCAAGCGGTGCTGCTGCGGCTGGTCGGCGAGGCGGACGCCAGGGAGGCGTTGCTGGCGGACGGAGCGGCCAGCTCGTCGGCCTGGCTCCGGCACCGGTTGCGGCTCTCGCCGAGCGAGGCGTCGTCATACGTGCGGACGGCTCGCGGCCTGCGCGCCGGGCTGGACGACACGGCCATTGCCTGCGCGTCCGGACAGCTCGGCCTGGCGCACGCGGCGGTCATAACCAGGACCGTGGCGGAGCTGCCGGCCGACGAGCGCCTCAGGCGCGACGCGGAGCGCACGCTGGTCGGCGATGCGGCGGTCTTCGATCCGGTGCTGCTCGGCCGGCTGGGCCGGCGTCTCGTCGCCGTCGCCGACCCGGAGACAGCTGAGGAGCGGGCCGGTGCGGCCCTCGCCCGAGCGGAGGAGCGGGCCGCTCGGCGGATGGACCTGTCGTTCGCCCCGGACGGTGACGGTGGCTCCTGGCTGCGGGGGCGGCTCGACGCGGAGGGCACCGCCGTCGTCCATGCCACCCTGGACCCGCTCGCTGCGCCCCGGCCGGCCGCCGCGGACGGTCCGGACGCGCGGCCTCCCGGACGGCGACGGGCCGAGGCGCTGGTCGAGGTCTGCCGCCGGGCACTCCGCGCGGGGACGCTGCCCGGCTCGGCCGGCGAGCCGGCCCAGATCGTCGTCACCGTCCCGCTGCGGACGCTCGTCGACGGCGTCGGGGTGGCGACCCTCGACGGCGGCTCGCCGGTCTCGGCCACCACCGCCCGCCGGCTCGCCTGCGACGCCCGCGTCGTTCCCGCCGTCCTGGGCGGCCGCGGCGAGGTGCTCGACGTCGGCCGCGGCCGCCGGCTGTTCACCGGAGCCGTCCGCCGGGCGCTAGCGGTCCGCGACCGGGGCTGCGCCTTCCCCGGCTGCGACCGGCCCCACGCCTGGTGCGAGGCGCACCACATCCGTCCCTGGGCATCCGGCGGCCGCACCAGCCTCGACAACGGCGTGCTGCTCTGCCGGCACCATCACCGCCTGGTCGAGCGGGGCGACTGGCAGGTCCACCTCGCCGCAGACGGTCGCCCCGACTTCACCCCACCACCCTGGATCGACCCCGGCCGCAAGCTGCTGCGCAACCATCTCCACACCCACCCCGACTGACCGATCCGGGCCATCGCGGGCCCGGGCAGCCAGTAGCACCGCGCACCGGACCGCGTCCATCGGCCGGTGGCTATCATAGAGACCGCAGCGGAGGACCGTGACGATGACGGCGAGGGCCTGGTCACCGCGGCCGCGGGGCGCCGTTCTGGTTCCGTCAACTGGACGTGGCGCCCGCAGCGCAACCGGATCCACATCGCCGTCCGGGTTCCCCACCACCAGGCCGAGGCGTGGGTCGCCGCACCGATCGCTGCCGGGAGCCACCGTGCATAGGGTTCCCGCATGGCTTCTCGCGCATCGCCGCCGACACCGTCCCTGCCCACGGCGCTGTCGCAGGCGCTGATCGCGTTCACGATCGAGTTCGACAACGAGTTCGAGCACCGGATCGAACACCACACCGGCAACAAGGCGGGAAGCGGGGTGTGGCTCACGTCCATGGTGATGTGGTCGAACTTCATGCGGCTCATACCGGCCGGCGGGGTAGCTTTGCGCGCCGTCGAGGCGAACGGCTGGATCACCAACCTCGACGGCTTGCAGCGCTGGGGGTACATCAGCGTCGAGCCGGCGGACCAGACGGTACATCTGTCCGCGGCGCACCCGGCGCGGTGGCCGAGGACGTCGCCGCGTTGCTCTCGCAGGCGCTACTCTCCTTCACTCTCGAGTACGAGGAAGGGTCCGCCCTCTCGCTTGCGATGAGCGCCGACGTGGTGCGGGTGCTGTCCGCCGACGGGGTACCGGTACGGGACCTGCCGGCCCGCTCGGGTGTGTCGAAGGAGGCCATCACGGCGGCGGTCGGCTTCCTCCAGCGCAACGGGTACGCTGCCGTCGAGCCCGGCCCCGCCAGCCGTGCCAAGCTGGTCAAGCTGACGGAACAGGGCCTGGTGGCACAGGCGCAGCACGGCCGCCTGGCCAAGGCTGTCGAGCGGCGCTGGCGAAAGCGCCTCGGCGGCGACTTCGACCGGCTGGCCAAGGCGCTCATCACCGGCCGGCAACTCGCGCTCGGCCTGCAGCCCTACCCGGACGGCTGGCGGGCGGCGCGCAACCCGTACCGGGCGCGAACCCAGGCCGTGCTGGCCGACCCGGCATCGGCTCTGCCGCGGTACCCGATGATCCTGCACCGCGGCGGCTACCCCGACGGAAGCTAGCGACCCATCCTCGAGACACATCCCGGATCCCCGCGTCGATGCGTTGCCCGACTGGCAGCGGCCACCGGGACTGCGCCGACCTGCGGGTCCGCGCGGTCTCTCCGGGCTCGCTGCTGACGATCTGCTGGCTTCCGAGAAGCCTGAGGTGCCGCTGCACCGCGAGAGTGCTGGTGGAGACGGGGGGACTCGAACCCCCAACCCCCGCCTTGCAAAGGCGGTGCTCTGCCAGTTGAGCTACGTCCCCGGGTCGGGGACCCGGCGGGGCTAGCGCAGGTCGGGCTTGGTGGTGGTCGCCTCGGCCCAGAGGTCGGACTCGGCCTTGGCGGAGCGCCGCTTGCGGAGCAGGAAGAGGCCGCCGGCGGCGGCGGCGGCGAGCGCGAGCAGCTTCTTCACAGTGGGCTCCTGGTGGTTGGACGTCGGTTTGGGTGACCCGGAGTGGGCCTGGGAGGACTTGAACCTCCGGCCTCATCCTTATCAGGGATGCGCTCTAACCGGCTGAGCTACAGGCCCCGGGCGGTGCGGGAGCCGAGGTTACACGGCCGGGCTGAGGCGCCCCAAACCCGGTATCCCTACCCGCACGGCGGCTAGTCCCGCTCGGCGAGCGTGACCTCGATGCCGCCGACGAGGTCGGAGCAGATGTTGTAGACGAAGGCGCCGATGGTGGCCAGCGCGGTGAAGAGCACGATGTTGACCGCGCCCACGACGGTGGCCGAGCCGAGGACCAGGGCGGGTGAGAAGAGCCGGTCGCCGGAGTTGCCGGAGACCTCGTCGTACAGCCCGTTGATCTGCGCGAAGACGCCCATGCCGTCCAGCATCCCGTAGAGCACGCCGACGGCGACCAGCCAGACGAAGAACATCGCCACGGACAGCACGAACGAGAACTTCAGCGTCGACCACGGGTCGATGTGCCGGACCAGCAGCCGGGCCCGGCGCGGGGGCCGAGGGGCGTTCACGGACGACTGGCGGTTGCCGGGGCGGTTGGCGTTGCTCAGCGCGGTGCGGGCGGCGGCCGGGTTGCCGGCGCGGGCGGCCCCGGCACCCAGACCTGCACCG
>JBJMII010000050.1:0-9515 GCA_045806925.1 Mycobacteriales bacterium | reverse complement strand
GTCCTGGGCGAGGTCCTCGGCTCGTCAGACGTCATGGACGAGCCGGGCCAGGCCGGCGATGAGGCGGGCCGCCTCGATCCGCCAGACCGCCTCGACGGCGCGGTGGGCGGCGGCGCTGGTCACCTCACGCAGGCAACAGCACCGCCGCCCACCCGCGCAACCGGGCTAGCGGTGCTGCTCGGCCGCCGTCGCCTCCATCCGGGCCACGGACTCGCGCAGCTCGGGGGTCAGCTCGTCCGGGAAGTCGTCGGGCCCGTAGAACGGCCGGATCTCGACCTCCCACTCCTCACCCATCGTGTTCGGGCAGCGCTTGAACCACTCGACGGCCTCCTCCATCGAGCCGACCTCGAGGATCCAGTAGCCGGCCACCAGCTCCTTGGTCTCGGCGAACGGGCCGTCGATCACCGTCCGCTCGTTGCCCGAGAACCGCACGCGGGCGCCGGCGGAGCTCGGCTTGAGGCCGTCGGCCGCGAGCAGGATGCCGGCCTTGACCAGCTCCTCGTTGAACGCGATCACCGCCTCGATGTCCTCGGTCTTCGGCGGCGTGCCGGCCTCGGAGGCCGCCGTCGCCTTGCTGATCGCCATGACTCGCATCGTCGTTCCTCTGCTCTCGTCCGCGCGGGCCCCGCTCGTGGTGACCGGTCCGAACCCGCACTCGCCGGTGCGTCGAACGACCGGAGGCGGATTCGACATCGTCGTCGGACTATTTCCCGCGCCGGTCGGCCCAGCCCGACGGCCGCTCGCCCGCTGCGCAGGACACGGCCGGCCGGACGCCGGCGAGCGCTGATGATCGCGCGGAGGCGCACTGCGGCATAGTCCCGCGTCCCGCGCGCAGTGTCTCGGCTGTGGTTCCGTCCACAGCTGGTGTCACCGCCGGGCCGGCCCTCGCCCGGGGCACTTCGCTGGGCGGACTGCGCCAGATGGTCGAGAGACGCGCGCTGCTCACCAGTTGACCCGGGTCGTCTCCATCCGGAAGCGGCTGACCGCGACCACGGAGAAGACCGCGGCGAAGACGCCGAGCGCGGCCACCTCGGGCAGCACGGCGGTCAGCCCCCGGCCGTCCAGCACCACGTCGCGGAAGCCCTGCATCGCCCAGTACGTCGGGGTCAGCCGGGCGGGCACCGCCAGCCAGCCCGGCAGCAGGTCGATCGGCACGAACGTGCCGCCCAGCCCCGCCCAGACCAGCGCGGCCAGCCGCTCATAGGTGAAGGCCTGCCGACGTGACCTGGACAGCGCGCACAGCGCCATGCCGAAGGAGACGACCACGGCTGCGAGCGCGAGCAGGACCAGCACCATCCCGCCGACCGAGCCGCGGACCCGGAAGCCGACCAGCACCCAGCCGAGCCCGATCAGGATCGCGAACAGCGCGAGCACGGTCAGGTAGCCCGGCAGTACCTTGCCGAGCAGCAGCTCCCAGTCCCGCACCGGGGACACCCGCAGCCGGTCCCAGGTCCGCCAGCCGTGCTCCCGGAAGATCGAGTCGGACACGATGCCGACCATGAAGAAGGCGAACATCGTGGTCATCCCGGGCACCGCGAGCTCCGCGCCGGTCGCGCCGACGGCCCCGGCCTGGGCCAGCACGCTGCGGTAGAGCGGCTTGAGGAAGACCATCAGCAGCACCGGGGTCATCAGCAGGGAGACCAGCGCGGCCGGCTCCCGCAGCAGCATGAGCGAGTCGTGCGCGGCGATGGCCAGCACCCGCCTCATCGGGCACCACCGCCGGCCGTGGGGACGGTGCCGTCGGCCGGGGCGGCGGTGCCGTCCGGCTCGGCGGCGCCGAGCAGGGCGAGATAGGCCTGCTCCAGGCTGGCCCGGCCCAGCTCGATGCCGGCCAGCCGAGCCCGCTCCGGGCCGAGCAGGTCCATTGCCCGGACCAGCTCGACCGCCGGGTCGGCGGCCGGCAGGTGCAGCGCGGTGCCGGCCCGGCGCGCCCCCGGCCAGGGCAGGGCCGGCGGGTCGGCGTCGAAGCGGAGCACGATCTCCCGCCGGGTGTGCCGGGCGACGAGCTCGGCCACGCTGCCCTCGGCGCGGACCCGGCCGGCGGCCAGGATGACCACCCGGGCGTCCAGGTCCTCGATCTCGCCGAGGTAGTGGGTGGTGTAGAGCACCGTCGCACCGTCCGCGGAGAGCTTGCGGACCAGCCGCAGCAGCCGCAGCCTGCTCTCCGGGTCGGCGCCGACGGTCGGCTCGTCCAGCAGGACCAGCGCCGGCCGGTGCACCAGCGCGCAGGCGGTGTGCACCCGGCGCTGCTGCCCGCCGGACAGCGTGCCGGCCCGCCGGCCGAGCAGCCCGGTCAGCTCCAGCGCATCGGCGAGCTCGGCGATCGACCGTGCCAGCTCCGCGCCACGCAGCCCGCCGAGCCGGCCGAAGAGCCGCAGGTTCTCCGCGACCGTGTGCACCGGGTAGATGCCGAGGTCCTGGCCGGCGAGCCCGAGCCGGGACCGCAGCGCGGCAGTGCCCCCAGTGCCCCCAGTGCCCCCAGTGCCGCCGGTGCCGCCGGTCACGTCGACGCCCAGCGCCCGCACCCGGCCGCCGTCGGCGCGACGCAGCCCGGCCACGATCGAGACCAGCGTGGTCTTGCCCGCCCCGTTCGGCCCCAGCAGGCCGACCACCTCGCCGGCGTCGACGTCCAGGCACACCCCGTCCAGCACCCGGCGCCCGCCGTACGACTTGGTGAGACCGGTGATCTGGAGTCCCTCGGCGGGCACGCCCCTACTCCGCCCGGGGCCCCAGCGACCGAAGCATCTCCGTCGAGTTCCGGTGCACCGCGCGGACCGCGACCGGCTCCAGCATCGGGCGCAGCATCTCGATGCCGATCTCGAAGTCGACCACCAGCTCGGCCTCGGTGATCTCGTCCGTGATCCGGCTGACCTGCCAGAAGCCCTCGAACCGCTCCATGTCCCCGGAGACCTGGCTGTACGTTATCCGGCGGGCGGCCGGGTCGCGCAGGTCGCGCTCCCGCCACTTGAGGATGGAGCCCTTGAGCACCACCTCCCAGTCCGCGACGGTGTGCACCGTGCCGCCGGGTCCGGGTGCCTCGCACACGATGGTGATGGACACCACCGAGTCCATCAGCTTCGGATAGGACTCCGCGTCGCAGATCAGGTCCCAGACCTCCTTCTCCGGCACCAGCAGGCGCTCGGTCACACGGACGACGGGCATCGTCGACTCCCCAGTTCTCTAGGTTGCGCTGCGTTCACTCCTCGGGCAGGGCAGCCGGACTCCGCAGGCCGGCTCCTGCGCCCGGGCCAGCCGGCCTGCTTTCCTCGCTGCCCGCTCACCCTGCGGGCTCTCCGGCTCGCTCATGTGGCCTCGGCGGCCGCCACCAGCGCGGCACGATGCAGGGCGGCTTCGACGAAGCCGAGGTCGGCGTCGGAGAGGAACACCGACGGGGTGAAGCGCAGCACCGCGGGCGCGGTCAGGCACGGCGTCAGCAGCAGCCGCTCGGCCAGCGCGGCGCGCATCATCTCGGCGGTCACGTCCGGCCGGGTGCCGTGCAGGCCGAGGAAGGCGCCGCGGCCGGTGACCCCGGCGAACAGCTGCGGCCACGCGGCCACCAGCCGGTCCAGCACCGCCCGCAGGCCGGCCCCCACCGCGGCGGCCCGGTCCGGCACCCGCTCCTCCCGGATCACCCGCAGCGCGCCCAGCACCGCGGCGGCGGCCAGCGGGTTGCCGCCGAAGGTCGAGCTGTGCAGCAGCGGGTCGAGGTCGAACGGCCGGTACGCCCGCTCGGTCGCCACCAGCGCGGACACCGGCATCACGCCGCCGCCGAGCGCCTTGCCGGACAGCAGCACGTCCGGGCGGACGCCGAGCGGCTCGTGCGCCCACAGCGTGCCGCAGCGGCCCAGCCCGGCCTGGATCTCGTCGGCCACCAGCAGCGCGCCGACCTCGTCGCAGGCCGCCCGCAGCGCCCCGGCGAGCTCCGCGCCGACCGGCTGCACGCCGCCCTCGCCCTGCACCGGCTCGAAGAACACGGCGGCCGGCCGCGCCTGGAGCACCAGCTCCGCGGCCCGGCCGGCGTCGTCCCGGGGCAGCCGGGTGACGCCGGGGAGCAGCGGGCCGACCCGGTCGGAGAAGGCGGCTGCGTCGGTCAGGCTGAGCGCGCCGGCGGTCTTCCCGTGGTACGACCCGGCCAGGTGGGCCAGCCCGCCGCGCCCGGTGAACGCGCGGGCGAGCTTGATCGCCGCCTCCACCACCTCGGCGCCGGAGTTGAGCAGCATCACCTTGGACAGCCCGTCCGGAGCCAGCGCGGCCAGCTCCGCGCAGGCCAGGATCGGCGGCCGGCTGGGCAGTGTCCGGCTGCTGCCGGCCATCCGGTCGAGCTGCTCGCGGACCGCGGCCACCACGACCGGGTGGCTGTGCCCGAGCAGGAAGACGGCGAACGAGCCGAGGTCGAGGTACCGGTCCCCGGACGCGCCGGTGATCCACGACCCGTACGCGCTGTCCTCCACGTCCGTCGCCCGCATCAGCGAGAAGAGCAACGCCCGGCCGGTGGACTGGTGCCGCCGGATCAGCTCCTGGACCTCGTCGTCGGTGTGCGTGCCGCCAGCCGGCCGGAAGGCCCGCCCGGTCTCAGCCGTCATCCGCGCCGGCCTCCTGGTACGGCCGCTCGGCCAGCTCGAAGCCGAACGGCAGGCCGAGCGCCCAGCGGCCGAGGATCTGCCGGGTGGCCACCCGGGTCGGCGGGTGGTAGCGCGCCGCCTGGGCGTCCCGCCACAGCCGGGAGGCCGCGCCGGACGACCCGTACGACCGGACGCCGACCAGCTCAGCGGCCGCCTCGACGGCGCGCCCGGTGACCCCGGCCGCCTCGCTCTTCAGCGCGAGCATGGCCGGCAGCAGGCTGCGCGGGTCGTTGGTCCGGTCGTCCAGCGCGCGGGCCAGCCCGGCGCAGGCGACCTCCATCGGCAGCACCGCGGAGACCACGTCACCGAGCAGCGACTGGAAGGACGGCAGTTCGGCGCGGGCCGCGCCCAGGTGAGCCAGCCGGGACTGGGCGAGCGTCCGCCGCGCCTCGTCCACCGCGGCCGAGATGACCCCGAGGTAGACCGCCGTCGCGGTGACGCAGAACCAGCCGAGCCCGGCGGCGAAGACGACGTCCCCGTCGAAGCCCGGGGTGGACCGGTGGAAGACGAGGTCGTCCGGCAGCACGCAGTCCTTGAGCCGCACGGTGTCCGACTCGGACGCGCGCATGCCGAGCGTGTCCCAGGTGCGGACCACCTCGACGCCCGGGCTGTCGGTCACCAGCAGGGCGACCAGCAGGCTGTCCCTGCCACCGGCCACGTCCTGCAGCTGCAGGCAGAGCAGGTCGCTGCGCTCGGCCAGCGAGCACGGCGTCTTCAGCCCGTTGACCAGCCAGTCGTCGCCCTGCCGGACCGCGGTGCAGGTGGAGCGCAGGAGGCTGCCGCCGAGGCCGGGCTCGGCGAACGCGGAGGCCACCACCCGGCGCTGGGTGGCGATCGCCTCCAGCAGCATCCAGGCCTCGTCCTTGGCCCGCAGCCAGTGCTCGACGATCACCCCGACGGAGAAGAGGTGCATGTTGACCGCGACCGCGAGCGCCGGGTCGGCCGCGCCGATGCGGCGCTGGATCGCGCAGCACTCCAGCACGCCCGCGCCGCCGCCCTCCAGCTCGGTCGGCACCGGCAGGCCGAAGTAGCCGGCGTCCCGCAGCACGTCGATGCTCCGGTCGTCCAGCCGGCCGGCCCGGTCGTTCGCGTCGGCGAGCGCGGCCAGCTCGTCCACCGCCTTGCCGGGCAGCAGGTGCTCGGTGTCCGGCCAGATGGCGGCCAGGCCGGCCTGGTAGCTGCGTGGGTCGGGGTCCGGCCGGTCGGGGTCCAGCGGGTGGGTCATGCGCTGTCCTTCCGGGCGATCTCCAGCGCGTCCTCGCCGTCCTCGTCCGCGCCGACCCAGGGGGCCGGGGTGACGATCGCCAGCCGGGGGAAGGCCTCCGCCCACCGGAAGATGGACAGCTCGACGCAGTCCAGCACCGGATCCACCGGCCAGGTCACCTCGACCGGCTCGGTGATCGCCATGTACGGCAGGAACTCGGCCAGCAGGTCGGTGAAATGCCGCTGCCGCTGCGTCATGTGCGGCCGGGCGAACGGCAGGTAGAACCGGTGCCACTGGTCCGGGGTGACCAGCGACGGCGGCGTGTAGTGGGAGCCGCCCTGCTGCGCGCGCCACCGGTTGAGCCCGGCGAACATCGCGTCGATGACTTCCTTGACGGTGGCCGCCGCGGCCGAGCGGCCCAGCACGTCGGTCCGGCCGCCCGGCACCGGCCCGGCCCCGGCCGCGGCGAGCAGGCAGGCGGTGACGTCACAGCAGGACACCACGTCGCACAGCGCGCCGTGCTCCGCGACGAAGACCGGCAGCATGCCGGCCACCGCGGCCCGGACGATCGAGTAGAGCCCGTTGAAGCGGGCCACCGCCCCGGTGTCCCGGCGGCCGACCACCAGCGGCGGCCGGACGATCGTGGCGTCCGGCCAGCGGTCCCGCACGACCCGCTCGGCGGCCGCCTTGGACCACTCGTAGCTGTTCCGGAAGTCGGCCGGGTCCGCGGAGGCGGTGTCCCCGCGCGGGCCGGTCGCGTACGCGGTCGACACGTGCACCAGGTGGGTGCCGGCGCCGAGCACGTCGTCGAGCGCCTGGACCGGCAGCACGTTGGCCTCGTGCGCCGTCGCGGCCGCCAGGTTCCAGCGGGGGCGGGCGGCGGCGTGCACGACCACGTCCCAGTCGCGGCGCAGGGCCTCCGGCGCCGGCTCGGCGCCCATCCGCCAGGCGACGGCGCCGCCCTGGCCGCCGGTACCGCCCCCGCCGCCGGCGCCGCCTCGGCGGTCGGTACCGCCCCGGCCGTCGGTACCGCCCTGGCCGCCGGTACCGCCCCGGCCGCCCGCACCGCCCTGGCCGCGGATGCCGCCCTGGCCGGCGGCGCCCCGCGCCGAGCAGCCGACGACCTCCCAGCCGGCCCGCCGAGCGCTCTCGACCAGGTCCTGGCCGACCACGCCGGTGGCTCCGGTCACCAGCATCGTCCTCGGCACGCCGCTTCTCCTCGGGGTCGTCGTACTGGCCGGCGCTGGTCCGCGCGGCCGGCTACAGCGGCTCGGTCCACTCGCCGGGCAGCATCGGCGGCAGGTCGAGCTCCTCGACCAGTGGCGACCAGCCGCGCACCAGCCGCACCCCGCCGAACAGGCCGGCCGGCGACCGCAGCTCGGGCAGCGGCACGGCGAGCTGCACGGTGGCCTCCGTGCCGGCGACCAGGGCGCGCACCCGCTCCAGCCACGGCCCGGGGTCGGTGCCGGGCAACCGGCGCGCGTGGGCGACCAGCCGCAACGCCGCCTCGACCTCGTCCTCGGGCACCCCGGCGTACGGGTCGCCGGCGGCGGTGTCGTCCCAGAAGTGCGGCTCGGCACCGGCCGCCAGGCCGCGCACGTGCAGGCAGACCAGCGCCAGGTGCTGGGCCTGCGCGCCGACCAGCTCCCACTGCCCGGCTTGGACGCCGCCCTCGACGTCCTCCAGGGCCGACTGCGCGGCGACGAGCAGGGCCGTCGCCGCATGGCTGACGTGGGAGACGTGCCGGCGCAGGTCGCCGACCGGCCTGACGCTCATCTGCCGCTCACCGCTGGCCTCCCGTGCCCGGACCGGCGACCCCGAGCCAGAGCATGTCCTCGGCGAACAGCCCGGCCACGTCCGGGTGCCAGGGCTCGGTCAGCCCGTAGTCCCAGCAGTCCGCGGTCGCGGCCGGGCTGTCCGCGTCGACAGCCACCGTCCGCAGCCGCCACCGGGACACCAGGACCTCACCGCCGAACTCGTGCCGGCCGGCTCCGGGGGCCAGCATCGGCCGCAGCCGCCAGCCCCGGGTGTCGACATCGGCGAGCAGCGTGCTGACCACCTCGTCGGCGCGCCGGACGTAGTCGGCGCTGTCGGCCAGGGCGGGCGGGAGGCAGAATGCCTCCCAGGCCCAGGCCACGCCCTGCTCGTCCCCGAGCCGGCGGAGCTTCTCCCCGACGAACTTCCACTTGAAGTAGCGCTCGCCGGCGAGCACCGCCCGCCGCTCCAGCCCGGCGACCATCGCCTCGCTGGCCTTCTGCGCGGCGACCCGGGGCTTGACCGGCAGCAGCAGTCGGGCGGCCCGCTGCTTGCGCACCGCCTCGACCGCATACCAGCCGCTCAGCCAGCCGGCGACGTCGCCCTCGATGGCACGCTGCCACCCCTGCCATGCCCCGCCGTCGGTGGCCAGCGGCAGCCCCAGCCCGAACCGGCTGAGGCAGTCCAGCGACCGGAACCGCCGGGCGAACGCGGCGGGTGACGGCTCCGGCGGCGGCCACGGGAAGGCGACCTGACGGTGCCGCTCGGCCAGCGTCCCGGCGCCGAACAGCGCGGTGTCGACCCGGGCGCCGTGCGGGTAGGACACCATCGGCAGCGAGCTGACGACCTCCTCCGGCACCACCACGTAGAGGTCGATGTCGCTGGTCGACCGGCCGTAGCCGGCCAGCACCGAGCCGGTCGCGACGACCAGCAGCGGCTCGCCGAAGACGTCGTCCACCTGGCCCAGGACCTGCTCGAGGGTCAGCCCGTGCGGGGCGATGTGCTCCTCGAGCCGAGAACGGAGCACGTCCTGGACGGCGAGCGACATGGTGCACCCTTCTGCGCGGGAGCCGCTGCGTCGACCCCTTCTCCGGCGCTTGGAGTATAGAGCGTCGATTGCGGGCGAGTGGGCGGTAATCGGATTTGACCGGCGACGCGGGACCAGCCGTCGGTTCTCCGGCAGCGGACGGCCGTCATCCCGGTCCGGCGGCGTCGCGGCTGCCACCCGCGCCGCCGGGATCGTCCGGGCCCGGGAGGTAGCATGCTGCGGCGTGAGCATCGCCCACCCGCTCGACCAGCCGGCCTCCGCACCGCGGCCGTCGACGTCCCGGTCCCCGGACCCGACGCTCGCGCACTCCCATGGCAGCGAGACCCTCTCGCCCGGCCGCGGCGGGCCCAACACGCTCGACGTCACCATCGTGCTGCCCTGCTACAACGAGCAGGACCACGTGCTGGCCGAGGTCGAGCGGATCAGCCGGGCGATGGACGCGACCGAGTTCTCCTACGAGCTGCTGGCGATCGACGACAAGTCGACCGACGGCACGCTGAAGGTGCTGCAGGACGCGCTGCCGCACTTCCCGCACATGCGGCTGATGCCCTTCCGGCGCAACGGTGGCTCCGGCACCGCCCGCCGGATCGGCACCACGGAGGCGTACGGGCGGTACGTGGTGTGGACCGACGCCGACATGACGTACCCGAACGAGCGGATCCCGGAGTTCGTGCAATACCTGATCGACAACCCGGACGTCGACCAGGTGGTCGGCGCGCGGACCACCGAGCAGGGCACCCACAAGTTCCTCCGGGTGCCGGCGAAGTGGGTGATCCGCAAGGTCGCCGAGCGGCTCGCGCAGACCAGGATCCCGGACCTCAACTCGGGGCTGCGGGCCTTCCGCCGGGACGTCTCGCTGCCCTACCTGCGGCTGCTGCCCCCCGCG
>JBJMII010000049.1:0-6743 GCA_045806925.1 Mycobacteriales bacterium | reverse complement strand
GGCGCGGCCGGGAGCAGGCGGCCCGGGGACGCGGGCGGAGGCGGCGGCCGAGGCCGTGCAGCGGATCGCGGACCTCGGGGCGGACGCCGAGCGCCGGCCGCGGCGGCCGGTGCCGCGGCTCGCCGACGCCGTGCTGGCGGACCAGCTGGCCGTGCTGGTGGACGACGTCCTCCGGGCCGGCGACCCGGACGCCGAACGAGGGCTCGCGGCCGAGCTCACCGCGCTGCGCGCGGCGCTCGGCCTGCCCCGCCGGTGAGGCTCAGGACAGCCGCTCGAGCACCATCGCCATACCCTGCCCGCCACCGACGCACATGGTCTCCAGACCCAGCGTCCTGTCGTGCCACTGCAGCGAGTTGACCAGGGTGCCGGTGATCCGCGCCCCGGTCATCCCGAAGGGGTGGCCGACCGCGATCGCCCCGCCGTTGACGTTCAGCCGGTCGAGTTCGATGCCGAGCTCCCGGTAGGACGGGATCACCTGGGCCGCGAACGCCTCGTTGATCTCCACCAGGTCGATGTCGTCGATGCTCAAGCCGGCCCTGGCCAGCGCCCGCTTCGACGACTCCACCGGGCCGAGGCCCATGATCTCCGGCGACAGCGCGGACACCCCGGTGGACACGATCCGGGCCAGCGGCTCGATGCCGAGCTCCCGGGCCCGGCTGTCGGACATCACCACCACCGCGGCGGCCCCGTCGTTGAGCGGGCAGCAGTTGCCGGCGGTGATCCGCCCGTCCGGCCGGAAGACCGGTTTGAGCCCGGCGACGCCTTCCCTCGTGACGCCGGGGCGCGGCCCGTCGTCCTTGTCCACCACGGCGCCGTCCGGGGTCGTCACCGGCGTGATCTCGCGCTGCCAGAAGCCGTCCGCCAGCGCCTTCTCCGCGAGGTTCTGGGAGCGCACCCCGAAGGCGTCCATGTCCTCCCGGGTGACGTCCTTGATCTGGGCGAGGTTCTCCGCGGTCTGGCCCATGGCCAGGTAGACGTCCGGCACGGCGCCGTCCTCACGCGGGTCATGCCACTCGACGCCGCCTTGCGCGGCCCGCTCCGACCGGGTCCGGGCGTCGTCGAAGACCGGGTTCATGGTGTCCGGCCACGCGTCCGAGTTGCCCTTCGCGTACCGGCTGACGCACTCGACGCCGGCGCTGACGAAGACGTCGCCCTCGCCGGCCTTGATGGCGTGGAAGGCCATCCGGGTGGTCTGCAGCGAGGAGGCGCAGTAGCGGGTGACCGTGGTGCCGGGCAGCGTGTCGTAGCCGAGCAGGATGGTGACCACCCGGGCCAGGTTGAAGCCCTGCTCGCCGCCCGGCAGCCCGCAGCCGAGCATCAGGTCGTCGATGGTGGCCGGGTCGAGCTGCGGCACCTTGGCCAGCGCGGCCCGTACGATGGTCGCGGCCAGGTCGTCCGGCCGGAGCTGGGTCATGGTCCCCTTGCCGGCACGGCCGATCGGGGAACGGGCGGTGGCGACGATGACGGCCTCGGGCACGGCGACTCCCTCGTCGGGCGGTCGGGTTACCCGAGAGTACGTGAGGCGACGGGCGAGTGAGCATCGCAGGGCGCCCCGGGCGCCCGAGGAGCGGAGCGAGCCGGAGGCGAACCATGGACACCGTGAGGCGACGGGCGAGTGAGCATCGCAGGGCGCCCCATGGACACCGTCAGCGGGCGATGCGGGCCGTCGCGGCGTCGTCGACCGCCGGCAGCAGCGCCTCGGCGATCAGCCGGTAGCCGTCGGCGCTGGGGTGGAAGCCGTCCTCGCAGTACGTCGCCGGGTCGGCCCGGAAGACCGGGCCGACCCGCTCGGCGAGGTCGACCGCGACGCCGCCGGCGGCCCGGGTGGCGGCGGCGGAGACGACGGCGACCCGACGCCCGCGCCAGCCGACCACGGTGCGCAGCGGCTGGGCGAAGACCCGGCTCGCGCCGAGGTCCGGACAGGTGCCCACCACCACCGCGGCGCCGCCGTCGCGCAGCCGGCGCACCGCGTCGGTCAGGTTCTGCCGGACCGCCTGCAGGGACGTGCCGGAGGTGGCGTCGGTGGTGCCCACCAGCAGCACGGCCACGTCCGGCCGGCCGAGCAGCGCGCGGGACACCTGCGGGCCGAGGTCACCGGTGCCGGAGCCGGCGATCGCGGCGCCGGCCAGCCGCACCCGGCGGGTCGGCCCGGCCAGCCGGCGGGCGAGCACGCCGCCGACGGTCTGCTCGGTCTTCGTCACCCCGACGCCGGCGCCGGTGGAGTCGCCGAGCACCACCAGCCGGACCTTCTCGGCCCCGGGGTCGCCGTACTCACCCTCGACCGGTGGCGCGGAGCCGGCCGACGCGTACCGCCGGCGGGCGGCGGCCCACACCTCCGCGGCGAGCACGCCGGCGCCGGTGCCGGCGGCCGCGAGCGCGCCGCCCACGGCTGCGCGGGTCAGCCGGGCGGGGTCCACGCCATCAGGTTACGTCCCGGGGGGATCCGGACTCGTCCCGCGAACGGAGGATCCGGCGGGCCGGGGAATGCGCGGCCGGCGTACCGGGTTCTGGGCATCGGTACTTGAGTATGCAAGTATCTGAACGGACGCCGACGGCGCCCGCAGACCGCTCTGGAGGCAGACGATGACGACCCCGACCACTATCGACCTCACCGGCACCTGGGACCTCGATCCCGCCCACACCCGGCTGGGGTTCGCCGCCCGGCACGCCATGGTGGCCACGGTCCGCGGCAGCTTCGGCGTCTTCTCCGGGTCGATCCAGATCGACCACGCCGACCCGACCCGCTCCTCGGCCGAGGTGCACATCGACGCGGCCAGCCTGACCACCGGTAACGAGCAGCGTGACGGCCACCTGCGGAGCCCGGACTTCCTGGACGTGGAGAAGTACCCGGAGCTGGTCTTCCGCAGCCACCGCGCCGAGGTCGTCGACGAGGAGACGTACAAGCTGCACGGCGAGCTCACCGTGCGCGACCAGACCCACCCGGTCACCCTGGAGCTGGACTTCCAGGGCGCGTCCCCGGACCCGTTCGGCAACCAGCGCGCCGGCTTCGAGGGCCGCACCACGATCAACCGCAAGGACTGGGGCCTGACCTGGAACGTCGCCATCGAGGGCGGCGGCATCCTGATCGGCGACAAGGTCAAGCTCGAGCTCGACGTGTCCGCGATCAAGCGGGTCGAGAAGGAGTAATCCCGGACCCCCGGGGCGGCCGGCCGGCTGCGCTGGTCCGGCGGTCGGCGGCCCCGCGCCGGCGGTCGCTCAGCCGACGTGCGGGACGTCGGCGAGCTCCGCCGCGACCGGCCGCGGCCGCCGGCGGCGCAGGAAGGCCCATCGGCCCCACGGCCCGCGCTCCCGCCCGTCCACCCGGACACCGGTGACCTCGGTGCCCGGCCGGCCGGCGGCGCGAGCCGCCGCGGAGGCCACCGGTCGCACCCCGTCCGGCGCGAACAGCCGCCGGTCCACCTGGGCGTCGGCCTCCTCCGGCCACAGCCCGAGGGCGGCGCAGACCGACGGCAGCGTCACCGCCGCGGCCGCCGCGTAGCCCTCCGCGGACGGATGGAACCGGTCCGCGCTGAAGAGCTCCTTCGGCCGGGCCGCGAACTCCGGGCCGAGCACGTCGCCCAGCGACACGCTCCGGCCGCCCGCCTCGACCACCCCGATCGTCTGCGCGGCGGCCAGCTGCCGGCTCCACACCCGGGCCACCAGCCGCAGCGGCTGCGCGATCGGCTCCACCGTGCCGAGGTCCGGGCAGGTGCACACCACCACCTCGGTGCCGTCCGCGCGCAGCCGGCGCACCGCACGGGCCAGGTGCGCGACCGCCTCGGACGGCCGGGTCCGGGAGGTGACGTCGTTCGCCCCGATCATGATCAGCGCCACGTCCGGGTGCCGGTCGCGGACCTGCTCGACCTGCCAGACGAGGTGCTCGGAGCGGGCGCCGACCACCGCGGCGGTGACCAGCCGGACCGGCCGCTCGGCCGCCTCCGCCAGCCCGGCCGCGATCAGCACCCCGGGCGTCTCCAGCATGTCGTGCACGCCCAGCCCGGCCGCGCTGGAGTCGCCGAGCAGCGCAAGCGTCAGCTCCGGGCCGGGGCCAGCGCCCCACACCCCGTCACCGACCGGCGGCCGGGCGGCCGGCGGGCCGACCCACCGGCGGGCCAGCTTCGCCTCGCCGAGCAGCAACCCCCAGCCGGCCGCCGTGAGCAGGCCGAGACCACCGCCGCCGTACGCCGCGGCGGTGGCGATCCGCCGGGCCCGGGACGCGCGGCTCACCGCTCGCGACCCCGCAGGAACGCGCGCACGGCCGCGCGCGCGCCGCTGCGGACCTCCGACCCGTGCATGAAGGCGGCCACCTCGAAGTCGAGGTCGCCGAGCGCGTCCGCGGACTTCCGGTTGAGGTCCGGGTCGGTGCACATCCAGCGGGGGCAGTAGCGGATGGCGCGCACGTTGAAGAGCGCGTCGCCGGTGATCAGCACGCCGGTCGGCTCGTGCAGCAGCGAGACGTGGCCCGGGGTGTGCCCGGGGGTGTGCACCACCCGCAGGCCGCCCGGCAGCCGCGTGCCGTCGAGGAACTCCTCCGCGGCGGTCACCGCCGGGAAGCTGCGCGGCCGGCCCTGGCGCATCCGCGGGGTCCGGCCGTCCCGCAGGTAGACCGCCTCGCGCTCGTGCGCGTGCACCGCCGCGCCGCTCTGCTCGACCACCGAAGCCAGCCCGCCGACGTGGTCGACGTGGGCGTGGGTGACGACGACGCGCCGCACGTCCGCCGGCCCGGCGCCGATGGCCAGCAGCCCGGCCCGCAGCCGCCGGCGGGCGAAGCGCAGCCGCAGCCCCGGGTCGACGAGCGTCACGGACCCGTCCGCCTCCCGGATGGCGACCGCGTTGACCAGGTCACCGACCGAGGTGGGGATCCGCCAGACTCCGTCGGCCAGCGGCACCGCCCGTCCGGACACGCTGCACCTCCCGTCGAGCAGGTTAACGCCTCCGGCGATCACACCGATCGGTGGGTCTTGCCGGAAAGGACCGGACAGCTCGACAGCACTAGCACGATCCCACCACTGGAGGTGGCGGAAGGGTGACCATCGGTACGACTCGGCTACCCGTCCGGTCCCCCTCGCCGCTCACCTGGGCGGTCTACCGCCCTGCCGGACACCGGCTGGAGGGTGTGTGAGCGTCCCCTACCCTGGTCCGATGGAGTACGCGGAGTCGCTGGTCGAGCTGATCGGCAACACGCCGCTGGTGAAGCTGTCGTCCATCACCGCGGGGCTGGCCCCGCTGGTGCTGGCGAAGGTGGAGTACCTCAACCCCGGCGGCTCGGTGAAGGACCGGATCGCGCTGCGGATGATCGAGGCGGCCGAGCGGTCCGGCGAGCTGCGCCCCGGCGGCACCATCGTCGAGCCCACCAGCGGCAACACCGGGGTCGGGCTGGCGATCGTCGCCCAGACACGCGGCTACAGGTGCGTCTTCGTCTGCCCGGACAAGGTCTCCGCGGACAAGATCAACGTGCTCCGCGCGTACGGGGCGGAGGTCGTCGTCTGCCCGACCGTGGTCCCGCCGGAGCACCCGGACTCGTACTACAACACCTCCGACCGGCTGGTCCGGGAGATCGAGGGTGCCTGGAAGCCCAACCAGTACGCCAACCCGGCCAACCCGCAGTCCCACTACGAGACGACCGGGCCGGAGATCTGGCGGCAGACCGACGGGCGGGTCACCCACTTCGTCACCGGGCTCGGCACCGGCGGCACGGTCAGCGGCGCCGGCCGCTACCTCAAGGAGGTCTCCGGCGGCCGGGTCCGGGTGGTCGGCGCGGACCCGGAGGGCTCGGTGTACTCCGGCGGCACCGGCCGGCCGTACCTGGTGGAGGGTGTCGGCGAGGACTTCTGGCCGGAGACTTACAACCGGTCGATCTGCGACGAGATCGTGCCGGTCAGTGACTCGGACTCGTTCACGCTCACCCGCAGGCTGGCCCGCGAGGAGGGCCTGCTGGTCGGCGGCTCATGCGGGATGGCCGCGATGGCGGCGCTGCGGGTGGCGGCGGCGATACCGGAGCCGGACGCCAGTGCCGCCTGCATCGTGGTGCTGCTGCCGGACGGCGGCCGCGGTTACCTGTCCAAGATCTTCAACGACGACTGGATGGCCGACTACGGCTTCCTGCGCAGCACCGCGCAGACCACCGTGGGTGACGTCCTGCGGCGCAAGACCGGACAGCTGCCGGAGCTGGTGCACGTGCACCCGCAGGACACCGTCCGGGAGGCGATCGACATCCTGCGCGAGTACGGCGTCTCGCAGATGCCGGTGGTCAAGGCCGAGCCGCCGGTGATGATGGCCGAGGTCGTCGGCTCCGTCATCGAGCGGGACCTGCTGGAGCTGCTGTTCACCGGGCAGGCCCGGCTGGCCGACCCGCTGGAGCGGCACATGTCCCCGCCGCTGCCGGTGGTCGGCGCCGGCGAGCCGGTGGACGCCGCAGTGACGGCGCTGGAGAAGGCGGACGCCGCGGTTGTGCTCGCCGACGGCAAGCCGGCCGGCGTGCTCACCCGCCAGGACCTGCTCACCCACCTCGCCCGCTGATCCGGCGTGCGCGCGCGAGCCGGCGGCGGGTCCGGCGGGCTCAGGATCCACGCCGCTGCGCGTACCCAGGGTCCGGCCCCGTAGGGCTTGGAAGATGGTGGTGGTTGCGTTGTGGTCGCTGGTCGGGGTCGGTCCAGGGTGGGGGCCGGAATTCGGGGGTGCCCTCGGCGGTGAGGCTGATCTGCCAGTCGCCGTGTTCGACGAGGCGGTGGTGGTGGCCGCAG
>JBJMII010000048.1:0-43100 GCA_045806925.1 Mycobacteriales bacterium | reverse complement strand
GCTGGCGTATTTCGCACCGCAGCCATCCTATCTCTCCGACGGATCCCTGGCCGAGCTGCAGACCGCCGTGCGACGGCTGCACGCGGCGGGGATCGAGGTGATCCTGGACGTGGTCTACAACCACACCGCCGAAGGCAACCATCTCGGTCCGGTCCTGTCGTTCAAGGGGATCGACAACCCCGCGTACTACCGCTTGGTGCGGGGCGACGAGCGTTACTACATGGATTACACGGGGACGGGCAACAGCCTCAATACGACGCAACCGTTCACGCTTCAGCTGGTCATGGACTCGCTGCGCTACTGGGTGACCGAGATGCACGTCGACGGCTTCCGCTTCGACCTCGCCGCCACGCTGGCCCGCGAGTTCTACGACGTCGACCGGCTGAGCACGTTCTTCGACCTGGTCCAGCAGGACCCGACGGTCTCCCAGGTCAAGCTCATCGCGGAGCCGTGGGACGTCGGGCCCGGCGGCTACCAGGTGGGCAACTTCCCGCCGCAGTGGACGGAGTGGAACGGGAAGTACCGGGACACCGTCCGCGACTTCTGGCGGGGCGAGCCGGCCACCCTGGGCGAGTTCGCGGCCCGGATCACCGGCTCGCCGGACCTGTACGAGCACTCCGGCCGGCGGCCGTTCGCGAGCATCAACTTCGTCACCGCGCACGACGGCTTCACGTTGCGCGACCTGGTCTCCTACAACGAGAAGCACAACGAGGCGAACGGCGAGAGCAACCGGGACGGGGAGAGCCACAACCGGTCCTGGAACTGCGGGGTCGAAGGCGAGACCGACGACCTCGAGGTGCGGGAGCTGCGCGCCCAGCAGCGGCGCAACTTCATCGCCACGCTCTTCCTGTCCCAGGGCGTGCCGATGCTGCTGCACGGCGACGAGACCGGCCGCACCCAGCGCGGCAACAACAACGGCTACTGCCAGGACAACGACATCACCTGGCTGGACTGGAGCGAGGTCGACGAGGACCTGGTCCGGTTCACCGCGCGGGTCTCGGCGCTGCGGCGGGACCACCCGGTCTTCCGCCGGCGCCGGTTCTTCGACGGCCGGCCGGTCCGCCGCCGCGGCGCCGGCGCGCCGCTGCCGGACATCGCCTGGTTCACCCCGGACGGCACCGAGATGGCCGAGGAGGACTGGGAGGCCGGCTTCGGCAAGTCGGTCGCGGTCTTCCTCAACGGCGACGGCATCCCCGACCGCAGCGCCCGCGGCGAGCGGGTGACCGACGACTCGTTCATCATGATCTTCAACGCGCACGACGGGCCGATCGACTTCACCCTGCCGGCCCCGGAGTACGGCGCGAAGTGGGAGGTCATGCTCGACACCGCGACCCCGCAGCAGGCCGAGCCGGCGCTGGCCGCGGCGAAGAGCGCGATCACGGTGGAGGCCCGCTCGCTCGCCGTCCTCCGGAAGGTCAACTGAGGGCGATGCGCCCGACCGGGACCTACCGGGTGCAGGTGACGCCGGACTTCGACATGTTCGCCGCGGCCGGGCTGGCCGGCTACCTGGCCGCGCTCGGCGTCAGCCACCTCTACTCGGCGCCGCTGCTGACCGCGACCACCGGCTCCACGCACGGGTACGACGTCGTCGACCACCGGCGGGCCGACCCGCACCGGGGCGGCGAGCGGGGCCGGCGCGCGCTGGTCGCGGCGCTGCGGTCGCACCGGCTTGGCCTGGTGCTGGACCTGGTGCCCAACCACGCCGGGGTCGCGGTGCCGGCCGAGAACGCGGCCTGGTGGGACGTGCTCAAGCTCGGCCCGCAGTCCGCGTACGGCCGCTGGTTCGACATCGACTGGTCCCGCGGCCGGCTGCTGCTGCCCGTGCTGGCCGACTCCCCCACCGCGCTGGACGACCTGCGGCTGGTCGGCGGCGAGCTGCGCTACCTCGACAAGGGCTACCCGCTGGCGCCCGGCACCGACAGCATCGACGACCCGCGCCGGGCGCACGACCACCAGCACTACGAGCTGGTGTCCTGGCGGCGCGGTTCGACCGAGCACAACTACCGGCGGTTCTTCGCCATCAGCGAGCTGGCCGGGCTGCGGGTCGAGGACGAGGCGGTCTTCGCCGCCACCCACGCCGAGGTGTTGCGCTGGGTGGCCGAAGGCGACGTGGACGGGCTGCGGATCGACCATCCGGACGGACTGACCGACCCGGCCGGCTACCTCGACCGGCTGGCCTGTGCCGCTTCCGCCGCCTCCGCGTCCGCCGCCTCCGCGTCCGCCGCCTCTGCTTCCGCCGCCTCTGCTTCCGCCGCCTCCGGTTCGTCGGCGGGCACCGGGGACCGGGCGACGGGGACCTGGATCGTGGTGGAGAAGATCCTGCAGCCGGGCGAGGACCTGCCGGACTGGCCGGTCGCCGGGACCACCGGGTACGACGCGCTGGCCGAGGTGGACGGGGTGCTGGTCGACCCGTCCGCGGAGGACGCGTTCACCGCGCTGGACACCCGGCTGACCGGGGTCGCGACGCAGTGGCCGGACCTCGTGCACGACTGCAAGCTGGACGTGGCGCGCGGCATGCTGCGGGCCGAGGTGCGGCGGCTGGCCGGGCTGGCACCGGCGGTCCCCGGCGCCGAGGAGACGCTGGCCGAGCTGCTCGCCTGCTTCCCGGTCTACCGGTCCTACCTCCCGGACGGGGCCGAGCACCTGGAGGCGGCGGTGGACCGGGCGGTGGCGCGGCGGCCGGACCTCGCGGCCGCCGTCGCCGCGCTGGCCGACCGGCTCGCCGCGCCGGACGACCCGCTGGCGCTGCGCTTCCAGCAGACCTCCGCGGCGGTGACCGCCAAGGGCGTGGAGGACACCGCGTACTACCGATGGACCCGGTTCGTCGCGCTGAACGAGGTGGGTGGGGACCCGGACCGGTTCGGGCTGCCGCTGCCGGAGTTCCACGCGGCGCTGACGCAGCGGCAGGAGCACCACCCGGCCGGGATGACCACGCTGTCCACGCACGACACGAAGCGGTCCGCGGACGTCCGGGCGCGGCTGGCGGTGCTGTCCGAGCTGCCGGCCGAATGGGCCGCCGCCGCCCACCGGTGGTCGGCGCGGGCGCCCGCGCCGGACGGCGCGCTGGGTCACCTGCTCTGGCAGACCGTGGTCGGGGCGTGGCCGCTGACCCCCGACCGGCTGCACCGCTACCTGGAGAAGGCGATGCGGGAGGCCCGGACCCGCACCGGCTGGAACGACCCGGACCGGGCCTTCGAGGCGGCGATGCACGCGGTCGCGGACTCGGTGCTCGCTGCCGGGGCGCTGCACGACGACGTGGCCGGCTTCGTCGCCCGGGTCGAGCCGTACGGCTGGTCGAACGCGCTGACCGCGGCGCTGGTGCAGCTGACCATGCCGGGCGTGCCGGACACGTACCAGGGCGGCGAGCTGTGGGACCTGTCCCTGGTCGACCCGGACAACCGGCGGCCGGTCGACTACGAGCTGCGCCGCTCGCTGCTGGCCCGGCTGGACGACGGGTGGCAGCCGCCGGTCGACGAGTCCGGGGCGGCGAAGCTGCTCGTGGTGTCCCGGGCGCTGCGGCTGCGGCGCGACCGGGCCGCGGCCTTCTCCGGCTACCAGCCGCTGCTGGCGACCGGGGCGGCGGCGGAGCACGCCGTCGCGTTCTCCCGCGGGGACGCGGTCACCGTGGGCACCCGGCTGCCGGTGCGGCTGGCCCGGGACGGCGGCTGGCGGGACAGCGCGCTGCCGCTGCCGGACGGCGACTGGCTCGACGTGTTGACCGGCCGGCCGGCCGCCGGCCCGCTCGCCGAGCTGCTCGCCACCTACCCGGTGGCGCTGCTCGCGCGTCCCTGACGGACCCGGCCCGCCTCGGCCGGCGGCGCCGGAGGCCAGCGGCGTGTACCCAGGTCGTACGGACGGGTAGAGGCATGCCGACAGGGCCGACCGGCCCAGCGGAGGAGAGACCGGATGACGACGTTCGAGGTGTGGGCGCCCGACCACGCGCGGGTACGGCTGCGCACGCTCGACTCGGACCACGAGATGGCCCCGACCGAGGACGGCATGTGGCGGCTCACCGTGCCCGACGCCGGCCCGGGCACGGACTACGCCTTCCTCCTCGGCGACGACGACACCCCGCTGCCCGACCCGCGGTCGCGCTGGCAGCCCGACGGCGTGCACGGCCCGAGCCGGCTGCCGGACCGGGGCGGGTACGAGTGGCGGGACGAGGCGTGGACCGGGCGGCAGCTGGCCGGGTCCGTGCTCTACGAGCTGCACATCGGCACCTTCACCCGGGAGGGCACCTTCGCCGCCGCGGTGGACCGGCTCGACCACCTGGCCGCCCTCGGCGTCGACCTGGTCGAGGTGCTGCCCGTGAACGCGGTCAACGGCACCCGCAACTGGGGCTACGACGGTGTCGGCTGGTACGCGGTGCACGAGCCGTACGGCGGGCCGGACGGCTTCAAGCACTTCGTCGACTCCTGCCACCGGCAGGGCATCGGCGTCATCCTGGACGTCGTCTACAACCACCTCGGCCCGTCCGGCGCGTACCTGCCCCGCTTCGGGCCGTACCTCAAGGCCGGCCGCAACACCTGGGGCGACCTGCTCAACCTGGACGGCCCGCGGTCCGGGCGGGTGCGCCGCTTCATCCTGGACAACGCGTTGATGTGGCTGCACGAGTACCACCTGGACGGGCTGCGGCTGGACGCCGTGCACGCGCTGGTCGACCTCGGCGCCCGGCACCTGCTGGAGGAGCTGTCGATCGAGGTGGAGGCGCTGTCCACGCACCTGCGCCGGCCGCTGAGCCTGATCGCGGAGTCCGACCAGAACGACCCGCGGCTGGTCCGGTCCCGGGACGCGGCCGGCTACGGGCTGACCGCGCAGTGGGACGACGACGTGCACCACGCGCTGCACGCGCTGCTCACCGGCGAGCGGCACGGCTACTACGCCGACTTCGGCTCGCTGGCCACCCTGGCCAGGGCGTGGACCGGGGCGTTCGTGCATGCCGGGCAGTACTCCTCGTTCCGGGGGCGGGTGCACGGCCGCCGGGTCGACCCGGACGCCACCCCGGCGTACCGGTTCGTCGCCTTCCTGCAGGACCACGACCAGGTCGGCAACCGAGCGGTCGGCGACCGGCTGTCCGGCGAGCCGGACCCGCTGTCCCTCGCGCTGCTCAAGGTCGGCGCCGGCCTGCTGCTCACCTCGCCGTTCACGCCGATGCTGTGGATGGGCGAGGAGTGGGGGGCCAGCACGCCGTGGCAGTTCTTCACCTCGCACCCGGAGCCGGAGCTCGGCGCGTCCGTCGCGAGTGGACGGCAGGAGGAGTTCGCGAGCCACGGCTGGGCGCCGGTGGACCTGCCGGACCCGCAGCACCCGGACACGTTCGCCCGGTCCAAGCTGGACTGGTGCGAGCTGGACGGTGAGCCGCACGCCGAGCTGCTGGAGTGGTACCGGCGGCTGATCGGGCTGCGCCGGCAGCGGCCGGAGCTCACCGACCCGCGCCTGGACGCGGTCGACGTCGCCTACGACGAGGACGCCCGCTGGCTGGTGGTGACCCGCGGCGGGCTGCGGGTGGCGGTCAACCTGGCCGCCGAGCGGCAGGTGCTGCCGCTGGACGGCACCCCGATGGCCGTGCTCGCATCCTCGATGCCCGGGTTCGTCTACCGGGACGGGTCGGTCGAGCTGGAGCCGGACTCGCTGGCCGTCGTCGAGCTGGCCGGGCAGGTCAGCGGAGGGTGAGCGGGGGCATCGTCAGCGGGCCGTCCGGCGGCAGGCCGAGCCGGGCCGCGACGGCGGCGAGCCCGTCCCAGCCGGCCCACTGCGTCGTCGGGCCGGCGGCCGCGGTCCGGTCCTCGCTGGAGCGGGGCGGGGACAGCCGGTCCAGCGGGCGCAGCGGCGGCCACCGGCGCAGCTCGGCGTCCGCGGGCAGCCCGGCCCGCTGCCGGGCCAGCTCGGCGGCCCGGCGCAGGCCGCCGAGCTCGTCGACCAGCCCCCGCTCGTACGCGTCCGCGCCGGTCCACACCCGACCGCGGGCCAGCTCGTGCGCCCGCTCCCGGGTGATCCGGCGGGCGTCGGCGACCTTGCCGACGAAGTCCGCGTACACCCGGTCCAGCCACTCCTCCAGCCGCCGCCACTGCTCGGCGTCGAAGCCGACCCGGCTGGAGAACATCCGCGCCTGCCGGCCCTCGACGACCGCGTCGGTGCCGATGCCGAGCCGATCCAGCAGGCCGGCGGTGACCACCTTGCCGCTGAAGACGCCGATCGAGCCGGTGATGGTGCCCGGCTGGGCGACGATCGCGTCCGCGCCCATCGCGACGAAGTAGCCGCCGGACGCGGCGACGTCGCCCATCGAGGCGACCACCGGCTTGCCGGCCGCACGCAGCCGGGTGACCTCCCGCCAGATCACGTCCGAGGCCACGTACGAGCCGCCGGGACTGTCCACCCGCAACACCACGGCGGCCACCGAGCCGTCCCGGCCGGCCGAGCGCAGGGCCGCGGCGACGGTGTCCGAGCCGGCGCCCGGTCCGGGCGCGAGCGGGCCGCGCCGGCTGCGGCCCTGCCGGATGGCTCCGGCGACGGTCACCTGGGCGAGCACCGGGCGGCCGCGGCGCCGGACCGCCTTGACCAGCCGGCGCGGCGCCGGGGCACGGCGGTAGCGGGTCAGGTAGAGCAGCTCGACGTCCGTCCCGACCCGGCGGCGGACCTCGGCGTAGACCTCGTCCCGGTAGCCGACCCGGTCGACGAGACCGGCCGCGCGGGCCTGCTCGGCGGACAGCGGCGCGGCGTCGACCAGCTCCCGGACCCGGTCCGGGGCGAGGCCGCGGGCGTCCGCGACGGCGGCGACCACCTGCTCCAGGGCGGACGCGGCGAGCCGGGCGGCGGCCTCCCGGTAGGCGTCCGTGAAGCCGTGCCGGGTCAGCTGGTCGACCGCGTTCTTGTACTCGTGCCGCTGGGCCAGCTGCGGCTCGAGACCGGCCTTGTCCAGCGCGCCGCGCAGGAAGGTGGCCTCCACCGCGATCCCGGTGAACCCGAGGTCGCCGGACGGCTGCAGCCACAGCTCGCCGAAGCCGGTGGCGAGCAGGTACGGCAGCGTGCCCGGACCGCCCTCGCCGAACGTCTCCGCCCAGGCGACGGCCGGCTTCCCGCCGGCCCGGAACCCGCGCACCGCGTCCCGCAACTCCTGCGCCCGGGCCAGCGGCAGCGCGCCCCCGACCCGGGCCACCAGCCCGGCGACCCGGTCGTCCTCCGCCGCGTCCCGCAGCGCGTCGACGACCCCGTGCAACGTCGGCCGCCGCCGCGCCCGCAGGTATCCGAGCGGGTCGGACGGCGCAGCCTCCACCGGCGGCTCGGTGAGATCCAGCTCCAGCAGCACCCGGCGCCCCGTCACCTCCCCGAGCCTAGGGCTCGACGCTCACCGGCGCGGAGGCAGCACGTCTCCCTCCGCCAGCAGCTCCCCGATGTCCCGGTCCAGCGCCCGTGCCAGCCGCCGGTACGCCAGCACGCTCGCGGCGTGCTCGGCGCGCTCGATCGACCCGAGCGTCACCCTGGACACCCCGGAGATTCGGGCGAGCTCGTCCTGCGACAGCCCTCGGGCGACCCGGAAGAGTCGCACCCGGAGCCCGAGATCACGAAGGAACGAGCTGTCGTCTCCCAGATCGGCGGCCATCCTGCTCCTTTCTCAGCAGGATGCTCCGCGGTACGGTCGATCCGGATGCTATCCTGGCTCATTGTGATGGCGTCTCGCATCGTGAAGATGATGGACGACTATAGGATCAAGCCGCGCAGGGCAGCGGTCCAGGAGCGGGAGCAGGTCCTTCTCGCGTTAGGCTGCGAGGGTGGGATTGGAACGGATCTGCGTGGACCACGAGGTCATGGGCGGGATGCCGTGCGTCCGAGGCACCCGGATCCCGGTCACGACGGTGGTCGGCATGCTCGCGGAGGGTCAGACCGTGCCGGCGATCCTCCGCGACTATCCGCAACTGGCGGAGGAGGACATCCGCGCGGCGCTTCAGTACGCGGCGGCGGCCGTAGCGGAGCGGGAGCTGCCCGTCCGCCTCGGCGGTTGAGCTTCCTGATCGACGAGTGCCTTCCGACTGACGCGGCAGCGGCGCTGAGATCCGCCGGCCACGATGCCCGACACGTGGGCGAGCTCGGCCTGTGCGGCGCCACCGACGCAGCTGTGCTGGCTGCCGCGACAGCGACGCAGCGCATCCTGCTCTCGGCGGACACGGACTTCGGCGAGCTGCTGGCGACCAGCAAGGACGGGACGCCGAGCGTCGTCCTCTTCCGCGGCTGGCCCGCTCCGACCGACCGGGTCGAGGTGCTGCTCGCCAACCTCGACCAGGTCGCGGACGACCTGCTCACCGGAGCGGTGGTCGTCATCGGCAAGGACCGCATCCGGGTACGGCGGCTGCCGATCACCTGAAGGTCGAGCCGGCAGCGGCCGGCGGCCGGTCAACCGGCCGGCAAGCTGGTCGTCCGGGACTTCGGCGTCCAGGCCTCGATCGCGAACGTGCTGGAGAACAACCGGCTGATCGCGCAGGCGGCCCGCCGGTCCGGGCTGGCCTCGCCGCTGCTCGACGTGTGCTACGCCCTCTACTCGGAGACCCTGGACAGCGGCCACGGCGATGCGGACATGGCGGCCGTCGTCCGGGCGATCGAGGCGCGGACGGATGCCGGCGGCCGGTAGGTGCGACCGCTCGGCCAGCTGCGGCGCCCGCGGGCCGGCACCGGGAGTGCGGCCAGGCCGCGGCTCGACGGTGCGGCTCAGCGCGGGTCGGTGACGCGGGCCAGGAAGTAGAGCGCCCCGGTCGGGCGGTGCCGGACCAGCAGCAGGAAGGGCCGGTCCACCCGGACCGGCACCGGCCGGGGCGGGGTGACGACCGCGGCGAGCCGGGTCATCATCACCGCGGTCGCGGCCGCGCCCTCCAGGCCGGCCTCGTCCAGGGTGAGCACCGCCTTGTGCACGGCGGCGTCCACCGCCAGCGGCTCCTCCCCGTCGGTGACCCCGGACAGGTCAGCCTCCGGGGTGAAGAGCAGCCGCGCCCCGAGCGCGGCCAGCGGGTGCTCCAGCGACGCCTGGCCCCGGACCCGGACCTTCGGCAGCTCGAGCGCCACCTCGGTCGGCCGGGTCGCGGCGAGCAGCGCCGCCAGCAGCCGGGCGTCCAGCGCGGCCTCGGCCGGGGCCAGGTCGCCGTCCGGCAGCAGCACGTCCGCCAGCACCCCCTCGCCGGCCGGGACCGAGACGACCTGCCAGCCGTCCCGGGCCGCGTACGGCAGCCGCCGGGTGGCCCGCATGGTCGGCACCTCGACTTCGCCGCCCGGCGTCCGGAACGGCTGCGGCCGGGTCCCGCCCTTCTCGAAGGGCGTGGTCCAGGACGCCCGCAGCCACAGCGCGTTGACGAGCGCCGCGCCGGTGTCCCGGCTGACCGTACCGGCCTCCAGCAGGTCGGTGATCAGCCCCCGGGTGGTGCGCTCGACGTCCGCGTTGATCTCCTGCCGGACCGCCTCCGGGTCGCCGCGGAAGTCCGCGCCGCGGGCCTCGCCACCCGGCCAGGACTTCACCAGCGCCCGGTACGCCGGGGACAGCGGCAGCGTGAGGTCCGCCCACAGCGTGTTGGCGACCGCCAGCCGGGCGCTGGCGTCCTGGCCGGCGCCGAGGGTCGCGCCGGCGGCGAGCGCGGCGGCGAGCCGGTCCAGGTCGCCGTCCGGGGCGAGCACCGCCGTGAGCTCCTCCCGGGTACGGCCGCGCGCACCCGCCGCGGTGAGGCCGAGCGCGGACGCGACCGAGTACGGCGACCAGGCGAAGCCGCCCGGGGCGTCGCCGGCGACCCGGGCGTGCAGGGCGAGCGCGAAGCGCAGATCCGGGGCGGTCACCCGTCCCACTCTGCCAGCCCGGACCGGATGTCGCCGTGCGACAACCTCGCCGCCGGCTGGCACGTCTCTCAGCGGAGGAGCGGGGAGACGGGCCGCCGGCTGCGCCGGCGGTCACCGAGGGTCCCGGCCGGTGGCAGCGCGCCGGTCGGGGCCCGCTGCCGGCCGGCGAGCGCACGCTGCCGGCCCCTGATGGGATTCGCCGTGATGGAATTCCGTCCGTGCACCAGTTGCTGCCCACGCCGTCCGGCGAGCTGACCGACGACGACCTGGTCGCCGCGTACGAAGTGGCGGCCGGCACCGGCCCGCACGTCCGGGTCAACTTCGTGGCCAGCGCGGACGGCGCCGCCTGGCTGGACGGCCGGTCCGGCGGGCTGTCCTCGCCGGCGGACAAGCGGGTCTTCGCCCTGCTGCGGGACCTCGCCGACGTGATGCTGGTCGGCGCCGGCACGATCCGGACCGAGGGCTACTCATACCCGGACTTCGGCGCCGACCGCCGGGCCCGGCGCCGCGCGCTGGGCCTGGCCGAGCTGCCCACCTTCGCGGTGGTCTCCGGCAGCCTCGACCTCGATCCCAGATCGAGACTGTTCGCCGGTGCCCCCGTCCGTACCGTCGTCCTCACCAGCGCCGCCGCACCGGCGGGCCGGCGGGCCGCGCTCGAGCCGGTCGCCGACGTCGTCGCGGCCGGTGCGGACCGGGTCGACCTGGCCGCCGCGGTCGACGCGCTCGCCGCCCGGGGGCTGCGCCGGGTGCTGTGCGAGGGCGGTCCGGCGCTGCTCGGCGGCCTGGTCGCCGCCGGCCGGCTGGACGAGCTCTGCCTGACCGTCTCGCCGCTGCTGGCCGGCCCCGGCGCCGGGCGGATCGTCGTCGGGGCCGGCCATCCCCCGGTCAGGCTCGGCATCCTGCGGCTGCTCGCGGAGGACGGCTCGCTGTTCACCCGGTACGCCGTGGGCGGACCGGCCGGGGGAGACTGACCCGGTGGACCTGCCCGTGATGCCGCCGGTGGCGCCGATGCTCGCCAAGGCCGTCAAGGAGGTGCCGGACGGGCCGGGTTACCTCTACGAGCCGAAGTGGGACGGCTTCCGCTGCATCGTCTTCCGGGACGGCGACGAGGTGGAGCTCGGCAGCCGCAACGAGCGGCCGATGACCCGCTACTTCCCGGAGGTGGTGGCGGCGGTCAAGGCGCAGCTGCCGGAGCGCTGCGTGGTGGACGGCGAGATCGTGGTGGCCCGCGGCGACCGGCTCGACTTCGAGGCGCTGCTGCAGCGCATCCACCCGGCCGACTCCCGGGTCCGGCTGCTCGCCGAGCAGACCCCGGCCAGCCTGGTCGCCTTCGACCTGCTCGCGATCGGCGACGAGTCGCTGCTGGACACGCCGCTCGGCGAGCGCCGCCGCCGGCTGGACGAGGTGCTGGCGGACGTCGGGCCGCCGGTGCACCGCACGTCGGTCACGGACGACCCGGCGGTGGCCCGGGAGTGGTTCGGCACGTTCGAGGGCGCCGGCCTGGACGGGGTGGTCGCGAAGCCGGTCGACGGGCCGTACGAGCAGGACAAGCGGGTGCTGCTCAAGGTCAAGCACGAGCGCACCGCGGACTGCGTGGTGGCCGGCTTCCGGTGGCACAAGACCAGCACGCCGGAGGCGCCGCTGCTCGGCTCGCTGCTGCTCGGGCTGTACGCCGACGACGGCTCGCTCCAGCACGTCGGCGTGGTCGCGTCCTTCCCGATGGCCCGGCGCGCCGAGCTGGTCGAAGAGCTGGCGCCCTGGCGGGAGAGCGCGCTGGACGGCCACCCGTGGCGGGACTGGGCCGAGGCTGCGTCCATCCCGCCGGAGGAGGCCACCGGCCGGGGCCGGATGCCGGGCGCGCAGTCCCGCTGGAACGCGAAGAAGGACCTGTCCTGGCACCCGCTGCGCCCCGAGCGGGTGGTCGAGGTGCGCTACGACCACATGGAGGGCACCCGGTTCCGGCACACCACCCAGTTCGTCCGGTGGCGGGACGACCGGGAGCCGCGGTCCTGCACGTACGAGCAGCTGGAGGTCCCGGTCACCTACGACCTGGCGGCGCTGCTGAGCTGACCCGGGCTCCCGGCCGGCGGGTACGGGTACCGTCGGCAGATGCGCCGCAACCGTGGCCTCCCGGTGCTGCTGGCGGCCGTGCTCGCGCTCGCCGGCTGCACGACGACGGCGGGCCACGGGCGGTACGGCGGGGACCCGATCCCCGGGGCGCCGGCACCGGGCCGGCCGGCCCCGGTGGCGCCGACGATCTCACCGCTGGACTTCGAGGACTGCACCGCCGCCATCGGGCCGCAGCTGCGCAGCCACCCCGGCGGCGACCGGCCGTTGCGGTTCTTCTGCGGCCGGCTGCGGGTGCCGCTGGACTACCGGGCGCCGTCGGCGAAGGCGATCGACCTCCTCCTGGTCCGGGTCCGCCTCGGCGGGCAGCAGCAGCGGATCGGCTCGCTGGTGGTCAACCCCGGCGGTCCCGGTGGCTCCGGGGTGGACGCCGCGGTCGGGCTGTCGCTGACGCTGCCGCCGGACCTGCTGCGCCGCTTCGACGTGGTCGGCTTCGACCCGCGCGGGGTCGGGCTGTCCTCCCCGCTCGAGTGCATCCCGGACACGCTCAAGGACCGGGCCATCGCGCTGGACCCGGACGCCCGGACCGAGCAGCAGTACCGGGAGCAGGTGCAGGTGGCGCGGGAGATCTCCCAGTCCTGCCGGCGCAGGTACGGCGACGAGCTGCAGCACTACAACACCGAGGAGACCGCCCGCGACCTGGACCTGGTGCGGCAGGCGGTGGGCGACCCGCGGCTGACCTACCTCGGCTACTCGTACGGGACCCGGCTCGGCGCGGTCTACGCGCAGCTGTTCCCGAAGCGGGTCCGCGCGCTCGTGCTGGACGGCGCCGTCGACCCGGAGGCGAGCGAGACGACCTCCGCGGAGGCGCAGGCGAGAGGCTTCGAGCGGGCCTTCGACCAGTTCGCCGCGAGCTGCCGGGCCCGCGGGGCGGCCTGCCTGATCGGGCCGGACCCGCGGGCGTCGATGATGCGGGTGATCGCCCGGGCGCGGCGGTCGCCGATCCCGTCCGGCCGCAACGACCCGCGCAAGGCGACCGCCGGCCACGTGCTGCTCGCCGCCGTCTCGGCGCTGTACGACGAGGGCGACTGGTCGCAGCTGGAGTCGGCGATCGCGGAGGCCGACAGCGGCACCGCGGGCGGCGTCTTCGACCTGGCCGACCAGTACGCCCAGCGCGACCCGAAGGGCAGCTACACCAACCTGCTGGACGCGAACACGGCGATCAACTGCGCGGACTCGGAGGAGAGGGTGCCGGACGCGACCGTACGGCGGGCACTCGCGTCCTGGCGGGTGAAGTACCCCCTGTTCGGCAGCTCGCTCGCGCTCGGGCTGATCGGCTGCCAGCAATGGGCCGCGCCGCGGCAGCCGCTGCCCGCGGTCCGCGCCGCCGGCGCGCCGCCGCTGCTGGTGGTCGGCACCGTCCACGACCCGGCGACGCCGTACGCGTCCGCGCAGGTGCTGGCGAGGACCCTGGCCACCGGCCGGCTGTTGACCTGGCGCGGCGAGGGGCACACCGCGTACCCGAAGACCCGGTGCGTGACCGCGGCGGTGAACGCCTACCTGGTCTCGCTCACCGTGCCCAGCACCGGCGCGACCTGCTCAGCCGGCGGCTAGCCGGTCGACGAAGGCGAGGATGCGGCGCCAGGCGTCCGCCCCGGCGTCCTTCCACTCCGCGTACGAGCGGTCGAAGAAGGAGTGCGGCGCGCCAGGGTAGACGTTCATCTCGTGCGGCACGCCGGCGTCGGTGAGCTGGCGGTCGAAGTCGGTGAAGTCCTGCTGCGGGGTGGCCTGGTCGGCGCCGGCGACGAGCAGCAGCAGCGGGTGGCGCATCCGGCCGACCACGTCCCGGACCAGCGCCGGCTTCCCGTAGAAGCCGACCACGCCGGCGAGGTCCAGACCGCTGGCGGACAGCCGCCAGGACCGGCTGCCACCGAAGCAGAAGCCGACGGTGAAGACCGGTCCCGCGCCGCCGCCGGCCGGCTCGCGCAGCCGGTCGATCGCGGCGGCCACGTCCTGCTCCACGTTGCCGTGCTCGACCCGGTCGACATGTGGCCTGAACTCGAAGTCGTCCCCGCGTGGCCCGGTGCCGGCGGTCCGCCCGAAGTAGTCGATTGCGACCGCCGGCAGCCCCGCCTCGGCGAACCGGACGGCGAGGTCCCGGTAGTAGGGGTGCAGGCCGCGCACGTCCGGCAGCAGCACGACCCCGGCCCGGTCCGGGCGCGGCGCCGCCGGCCGGGCCTCGTACGCGGCGAACCGGGTGCCGTCCGCGGAGGTCAGCTCCACCTCCCCGTGTCCGGCCACCTCACCGCGGACCGGCGGGGCAGGGGCCCGGCTGTCGTCGTCGTGGCACACGGAGCCGCTCCTCGCGTCGCGGACCGCTCCGGCGCGGTCCCGGGCGTCCCCTACCCCGGCCTGCCGAGGTGCACGCCCGGTCATTCTGTTGATCCGGTCCATACAGTGGACTGCACCAGTGAGCGGCAGGTGAGGGAGGTCCGTGGTGTCGGTGCTGCTCGCGCTCGCCGGCGCGCTGTCGTACGGGATCTCCGACTTCGTCGGCGGTCTCGCCTCCCGGCGGGCGCCGGCGCTGCGGGTGCTGCTGCTGAGCTACCCGGTGGGTGTGCTGGTGATGGCCGCGCTGCTGCCGGTCGTGCCCGGGCGCCTGGACGCCACCACGCTGGCCTGGTCGGCCGCCGCGGGGATCAGCGGCGCCATCGGCGTGGTGCTGCTCTATGTCGGGCTCGCCGCCGGGCCGATGGGCGTGGTCGCGCCGCTGACCGCGGTGGCGTCGGCGGTGGTGCCGGTCACCGTCGGCATCGCACTCGGCGAGCGGCCGCCGCCGCTCGCGTACGGCGGGGTGGCGCTGGCCCTGCTCGGTGTGGTGCTGATCAGCCGCGGCCCGACCGAGGACCCGGCGCACAGCCGCGTGACGTTCCGGGTGGTCGGCATCGCGCTGCTCGCCGGAGTCGGCTTCGGGCTCTACTTCGTGCTGCTCGCGCAGGCGCCGGCGGGCAGCGGCGGGTGGCCGCTGCTGGTGTCCCGGCTGGCCTCCGCGCTGGCGGTGGCGGCGCTCGCGGTCGGCACCGGCCGCGCCGGGCGGCTGACCGGCGGGGCGGCCCGGCTGGCGGTCACCGCCGGCGCGCTGGACGCGCTGGCCAACCTGGCCTACCTGCTGGCCGTCCGGCAGGGCCTGCTGTCCCTGGTCGCGGTCGTCGTCGCGCTCTACCCGGCGGCGACGATCCTGCTCGCCCGGCTGGTGCTCGGCGAGCGGACCGGCCGCGCCCAGCAGGTCGGGCTCGCCGTCGCCGCCGGCTCGGTGGCGCTGATCGCCTGGGCCGGCTGACCCGGGTTCGTCGACCTTCTCGGCGCCTGCCGCGCCGCCCCGACGGGGCACCGCGGTCTCTCTGCGCTGGTTGGTATGCCCGAGCCTCTGGACGGAGGCGGCGGGTCCGCCCGCGGACCGATGTGCCCGTCCCAGCCCGGGTCTTAGGCTCGGGCGGTGCGCGCGCCGAGCTGGACCGCCCGCGGCGACAGCTGGTTCGCCGGGGTGGCGGCGGCCGCCGCGGCGCTGGTCGGCGTGCTCGGCACGGTCGGCGCGGACGGCGCCCGGGCCGGGCTCGAGGTGGCCGCGCTGTCCGCGCTGTCCGCCGCCGGCTTCCTCGTCGCTACCCGGCGCCGGCTGCCGACCGCGCTGCTCGCCGGGTGGACCTTCGCGCCGCCGATCACGCTCGCCCTGCGGGAACGGAGCGAGGGGACGTACTTCCTGCTCGTCATCGCGGTGTGCTTCGTGGCCCTGGTCGAGCCGGACCGGCGGATCCGGCTCGCGGCCGGCCTGGTCGCGGTGGCGGTCCCCGGCGTCGTGGAGCTGGCGGTGCGGCCGGACTGGGGGTGGCCGTTCTGGACCGGCGGAATCCTCTTCGGCTGGCTGTCCGCGGAGCAGATGCGCCGCTTCCGGGCGCTGGTCGCCGAGCTGACCGCGACCCGGGAGCGGCTCGCCGAGCAGGCCGTGCAGCTGGAGCGGCGGCGCATCGCCGGCGACCTGCACGACCTCGTCGGCCACTCGCTCGGCGTGCTGCTGCTGCACGTGACCGGCGCCCGCCGCCGGCTGCGGGACGACCCGGCGGCCGCCGAGGAGGCGCTGCGGCAGGCCGAGGCGATCGGCCGGGCCGGGCTGGCCGAGGTACGACGCGATGTGGCCGCGCTGCGGGACGAGCGCGGCGCCGGGCTGGCGCCCGTGCCCACCGCGGCGGACGTGCCGGAGCTGGTGGGGCGGACCGCCGGCCCGGTGGAGCTGACCGTGACCGGCGACCTGGCCGGGGTTGAGCCGGTCGCCGGGCTGGCGGTCTACCGGGTGGTGCAGGAGTCGCTGGCGAACGCGGCCCGGCACGCGCCGGGCGCGGCCGTGCAGGTGGAGGTGGACGTGCGGCCGGAGGCGGTCGAGGTGGTCGTCCGGGACGCTGGCGGGGCCGGCGCGGCGCCGGACGCCGGCGGGGTCGGGCTGGTCGGCATGCGGGAACGCGTCGAGGCGCTCGGCGGCCGGCTGTCGGCCGGGCCGGCCGGAACCGGCTGGGCGATCCGGGCAGCGATCCCAGCCGGCCCGGACCGGACGCCAGCCGGCCCGGACCGCACGCCAGCCGAGCCGGACCGCACGCCAGCCGGCCCGGACCGCACGCCAGCCGAGCCGCGCGGGCCGGCCGGCGCAGCGGACCCGGCCGGGGGGCCCGACCCGCGGCCGGCGCCGGCGCGGGAGGGGGCCGGGTGATCCGGGTGCTGCTGGTCGACGACCAGCCGCTCGTCCGGGCCGGCCTGCGCTGGGTGCTGGCCGAACAGGACGGCTTCGAGGTGGTCGCCGAGTGCGGCGAGGGCGCGGAGGCACTCGCCGCCGTCGAGGCCGGCGTCGACGTCGTGCTGATGGACGTCCGGATGCGCGGCATGGACGGCATCGAGGCGACCCGGCAGCTCCGGGACCGGGACGGGCCGCCGGTGCTGGTGCTCACCACGTTCGACGAGGACGAGGTGCTCTGGGGTGCCATCGAGGCCGGTGCGGCCGGCTTCGTGCTCAAGGAGGCGTCCGCGGAGGACCTGATCGCGGCCACCCGGGCAGTGGCCGGCGGCGGCGCCTGGCTGGACCCCGCGGTGATCCCGCGGGTGCTGGAGGTGACTCGCCGGCAGGCGCTGCCCCGGCACCGCGCCGCCGCCCGGGCGGACGCGCTGACCGACCGGGAGCTCGACGTGCTACGGCTGCTGGCCACCGGCGCGTCCAACACCGAGATCGCCGCCGCCCTGGTGGTCAGCGAGGCGACCGTGAAGACCCACGTCGGCAGCATCTTCGCCAAGCTCGGCGTGCGGGACCGGGCGGGCGCGATCGTGTACGCGTACCGGCACGGCCTCGCCTCCCCCTGAGGGTGGACCCGGCGGACCGTCCCCCGCTCCGATGTGGACACCGGCCCGCGCGGCGAGGCTGGGTCCGTCGGCGGGAGGCGCCCGCCGGGAGCGGAGGCGGGGCGATGGGCACCGCGGTGGTGCAGGTGCGCGGGCTGCGCAAGCGGTACGGCGAGCGGACCGTGGTCGACGGCGTCGACCTGGACGTGGCCGAGGGCGAGATCCTCGGCCTGCTCGGCGCGAACGGCGCCGGCAAGACCACGACGGTGGAGTGCCTGCAGGGGCTGCGCCGGGCGGATGGCGGCTCGATCCGGGTGCTCGGGCTGGACCCGGCCGTCGACGGGCCGCGGCTGCGGTCGCTGGTCGGCAGCCAGCAGCAGGACTCGGCGCTGCCGGACCGGCTGCGGGTCGGCGAGGCGGTGGCGCTGTTCCGCGGCCCGCGGTCGGCGCCGGTGGGCGGGCTGCTGTCCGCCTTCGGACTGGCCGGGCACCGGCGCACCGCGTTCGGGGCGCTGTCCGGCGGGCAGCGGCAGCGGCTCTTCCTGGTGCTCGCCCTGCTCAACCGGCCGCACCTGGTGGTGCTGGACGAGCTGACCCAGGGGCTGGACCCGGCAGCCCGCCGGGACGTCTGGGACGCGGTCCGGGCGCTGCGGGACGGCGGCACCACGGTGCTGCTGGTCACCCACTACATGGACGAGGCGGAGGCGCTCTGCGACCGGGTGGTGGTGCTCCGGGACGGCCGGGTGGTGGCCGGCGGCACGCCGGCCGAGCTGGTCGACCGGCACGCGCCCTGGGCGACCGTCCGGTTCGGCTGGCCGTCCGGGGTGGACGGTCCGGAGTGGACGGCGCTGCCGGGCGTGACCGACGTCCGGCGGACCGGCCAGACGGTCGAGGTGCACGGCGACCGCGGCGTCGTCGCGTACGTGTGCGCGGAGCTGGTCCGCACCGGTCGGGTGCCGGACGACCTCGCCGTGGTCATGCCCGACCTGGAGGCCGCGCTGGTGACCCTGCTCAGGACGGGAGACGACCGATGACCACAGTGGACACCCCGGCCCGGCCGGCCGGCGCGACGGTGGCCCGGCTGGTCGCCGCCGAGCTGCGACTGGTGCTGCGCGAGCCGCTGGTGCTCGCTTTTGTCTTCGCCTTCCCGATCGTGACCGTGCTGGTCATCGCCGGCTCGTTCGCCGCGGAGGACGCCCCCGACTTCGGCGGGGTCGACCCGGCCCACTGGTACGTGGCCTCGTACCTGTCGGTGGTGATCGCGGCGATCGGCCTGGTGATGGTGCCGGTGCACGTGGCGGCATACCGGGAGCGCGGCGTGCTGCGCCGCTTCACCGCGGCCGGCTTCCCGGGCTGGTCCTTCGCCGCCGCCACGCTCGCTGTCGGGGTGGTGCTGACCGCCGTCGGGTCCGCCGTCATGCTCGCCGTCGCTGCCCCCGTCTACGGCCTGCCGCCGGTGCACGACCCGGTCCGCACGGTGCTGGCCGTGCTGGCCGGGGCGCTCGCCTTCACCAGCATCGGGCTGCTGATCGGCTCGCTGGTGCCGAACGCGCGGGCCGCGCAGGGCCTCGGCCTGCTCGCGTTCTTCCCGTCCTTCCTGCTCGGCGGCGGCGGGCCGCCGCCGAGCGTGATGGGCGACGGGATGCGGCAGGTCGCCGACCTGCTCCCGCTGACCCACGTGCTGGAGTCGGTCCGGGACCCGTGGCTCGGCCTCGGCTCCGGCACCGGTCACCTCGTGGTGGTGCTCGCCTTCCTGGGCGCCTCCGCGCTCGGCTGGTGGCGCGCCGTCCGGCTCTAGGACCGGCCGGGGAAGTGACCGTCGCTTCCGCGATCCCTGGGCTGCGGCCGGGGACCCGTCGGCCCAGACGGTGCGGGACAATCACGACACATCAGCATCGTGCCAGCTCAGCGGTCCAATTGGCTACTTGCACCCGTCACGCGCAGCGCACCGCGCTCAGCGACGAAACGGTTCGCCTAACTGCGGGTGTTCGCCTCCCCGCGGCAGGTCTTGAGCCCCGATGCCGATCCGATCTAGAGTCAACGCCTCATGCGGCGCCGGACGATTCGGGGAGGCCAGATGAACGGCTTGGGCGGATCGATACGCGCGCTCTCAGGTCGGATTGCCCTGATCGTCGCCGCGCTCTTGTTATTGATGCCCGCGACAATGATGCCCGGGACGGCGGCCGCGAAGCCTGCCGGTCCGGGTGTGACGCCGATCGTCCTCTTCCCCGCGTGGCACTTCACCAGGGTCACCTTCACCGTCAAGCACCAGGCCACGGACCCGAACTGCCCACCTTCGGGCACCTTCGAGGATCTGGTCTTCGAGGACCCGGGCCCGGCCTTCTCGCAGGTCTGCCGGGACGAGCTCATGACGCTCCGCTACGATCGCCGCTCCCACAAGCCGATACGCCTCCGGTTCCACGAGCAGCGCGGCGTCACCGTCTCCATCCCTGACTACGGCAAGACGGCCAGCGCGCCATTCTACGAGCCGATGTACGAGGCGCTCGAGGCGGTCGGCTACACGCGCGACAAGGACATCAGAGTCGCGGGCTATGACGCACGACTGACGCCGGACATGGACGGCTTCTTGCAGCGGAGCAAGCAGCTCATCGAGCAGACTTACCGCGAGAACGGCCGGCGTCCCGTCCATCTCGTCGGCCATTCGAACGGGCCGATCTACATCCAATACTTGCTCACCCACACGAGCCCGGCCTGGAAGAGCAGGTACATCCACGGCTTCACGCCGCTGGCGGGCAACTTCCCAGGCCAGGGGCTCGGTTATGCCTTGATGTTCGTGGGCCTCAACGTTCCCGACCTGAGCTTTCCGGCGACGCCCGAGAACGCCGGCAGCAGCGCGCGGATGTTCCTCTCTCACCCGTCGACGTTCATTACCGCGTCGGATCCCCGGATCTTCCACGACGACGAGATCATCATTCACGACCAGTCGACCGATACATCCTACACGCCCGAGGACTATACGCGGCTGTTCGATGATGCCGGCCTATCCTGGGTTAAGCCGATCGCCAACTACTACATCGGCGGCGTCCCGTTCGCCGATCCGGCCCACTTTCCCAATGTCGACGTCTACGCCGAGAAGGGCTCCGGTATCGAGACACTCGTCGGGCTCGGACTGACCGATCTGACCGTGGGTCAGTTGGTGACTGGCACGACGGAGTTCTTCACGCGCGATGGCGACATCAATCAGGAGGACATCACCAACGACGCGGTCAACGCCTGGAGTGCGATGAGCTGCTGGCATTTCAGCCTGACCGACAATCCGGGCGTCAACCACTTCGAGCTGCCTGGCAATCCGGGCGTGCTCGCTCGCCTGATCGCCGATGCGAGCGCGCCCAGGTCGAACTGCCCATGAAGTGAGCCCTTCCAACCTGATCATGCTGGTGGAGCGGGCTCGGTGCGCTGAGGTGGTGAAGCTCCTGGTAGACGAGTCGTTCGGTCGTAGCGGAGCACCCAGCCACTCTCGTGCGCGCTCTTGCCGTCCTGCATGCGGGATGCGCGCTCATGTCCGCCCGGCAGCCGGGACAGGACGAGGATGGGACGGTGCAGCCTCCGGATGAGGTCGGAGTGGAGACGTACGACGGGCGGGTCGCGACGCTCACTGACGACTTGCGGGCTCTCTACGCGGCCGTGCATGCCGAGCCGCCCTACCGCGACGGTCCTGCGGGAGGTGGCCGAGTTCGTCGCGGAGTGGCGCGAACTACTGACCAGCCAGGCTTCCGGCTGGTCGTGGCTGGACGTGACCGGTACCGACCTGGTCCCCCATCTCGCATTCGGGCACGGATCGCACCATGGCGTGGGCGCAGCGCTGGCACGGCTCGAGCCGCGGATCGCGCTGGGTAGCCTGCTCACCCGCCTCCTCACACTGCGCCTGGCCGTACCCGCCGAACAACTGCGCTGGCGCCCCGGCATGCTCATGCGCAGGCTGGAAGAACTACCGGTCGCCTGGTAATAAGCACTGCCAGTTGCCACACACACCGAGTCCATTGAGGGTTATTCACAGTCTGATTGATCGTCGTTCTCTCGGCGTGTCTACGTAAAGGACGGTCCGCTTCCGAAGAGAATTGGGTTACCACACTCAATACTCGAAGAAACGGACCGCCGGGTTGTATCATACAACAGGTTTCGCCAGGCAGGACATCGTCGAGTTGTGTGTTCTGGTGCGGGCCGGGACGGTGGATTCTCCGGAGAATGTGTGGCCGCCGGTCTTGGGACTGTTCAAGTCGGTTGTCGTGGCGTTGACGTATATGCGGCGCAACCGTGTCCAGGTGGAGTTGGCGGAAAGGTTCGGGGTGTCTCAGTCGACCATCAGCCGGGCGATCACAGGAGTGACTCCGGTGCTCGGGGCGGTGCTTGCCGAGTACGTGCCCACCGCGGACGACCTGGATGACCGGACCCAGTACGTCGTGGACGGCACGCTGCTCCCCTGCTGGTCGTGGGCCTGCCGGCCCGGTCTCTACTCGGGCAAGCACAAGACCACGGGCATGAACGTCCAGGTCGCCTGCACTCTCACCGGGCGTCTGGCCTGGATCTCCGACCCGATCGACGGAAGCCGACACGACACGTACTGCCTGACTGAGTCAGGCGTCCTCCGGACCCTGGATCCGAGGGACTGGATGGGTGATAAGGGGTACGTCGGCAACGACATGATCACCCCCATCAAGAAACCCGCTCACCGGGACCCGCTCGACTGGGAGAAGGAATTCAACAAGCAGATCAACAAGATCCGCTGGGTTATCGAGCAAGTCATCGCGAACTTCAAGACCTGGAGAATCATGCACACCGATTATCGGCGCCCGCTCAAGACCTTCGCTCAAACCATCTCGACTGTCATCGCGCTGCACTTCTACAAGCTGGCCTGTGAATAAGCCTCCTTGCCTCCGGACCGACACCAGCCGAATTGCTACGCCTCTGCTCAAGCAGCCGAAGCAGAGACGCAGTCGCCGAAGACACTGCATGCCAGCCGCTCGGTGAGTTTACCGAGCCGCCGCCCATAGCCCGCGACCGTGCAGCTCGGTACGCATTCTGCGTCCCGATACGGAGCAGAAGCGCAGCCAAGATCTCGAAGTCCGCTGGTCTTTGCGTCGCTGCCTGGAGCAGAGACGTAGCCGAAAGAATAGGCTGGCCCCTCCGGTGAAGGGACGGTTGTCCACAGCTCGAGCCGCTGTCCACAGATTCGGAATCGGCCTTCCGCCCATGTTGACAACGGTTCAAGCTCGGCCCATGACCGAATTCCTCGACGTGACAGGCGTGCTGCGGAGGGCGCGCCGGCGCGCCGACCTCAGCCAGCGCGAGCTGGCTCGGGCCACCGGCGTGAGCCCGGCGTCGGTGGCGCGAGCGGAGCGGCACGGGAGGTCGAGTCTGGAGCTGCTCGAGCGGGCGCTCGCGGTCGCCGGTCTGCGCCTGGCTGTGGTCGACGACAGCGGCGAGCCCGTCGAGCCGATGCGGCCGGACGGGGTCCGCGACCTGGGCCGGCGTCGGCTTCCTGCCCACCTGGACCCGTTCGCCTGCTGGGGCGTCGGCCTGCCTCACCGGCGTGATCGTCCGTATCCGAGACCGCCCGGCTCGGCGTCGTTCGTGCGTGACCGACCCGAGCGGGATCGGGTCCGGTCCGTGGTCGGCATCCCGGAGGACCATCCGTCCAGGGCGGACCTGCTGCCCGGACGACCCCGCCGGGAGCCGGTGTACGTCGCGGGTCACGACTGTTCGTGCGGCCCTGAGTGCGAACGCCGCTGCGTCGCCGACTGCGACTGCCAGTGCGAGCCGGATCCGCGGCGGCGGTCATCCCCGGAGGCGGCGGCGGACAACGACGAGCAGCTGGGACAGGCCCACGGCGCCCAGGGTGATCCAGGCGACCGCGCCCAGGGTGACGATGAGGTCGGCGGACTCGGGCAGGAGACCGCAGGCGAGCAGCAGGCCGGCGGTCAGGATGACCCGGGTGGGCCGCTCCCAGACGGTGACGACGCCGATCTCGCCCATGCCCGCGTTACCGGCCCGGGCCCGGGCGTATTCCTGCAGGGCCATGAAGGCACCGCCGAGCACGCAGAGCGCACCGGGGGCGCCGAGCACCCAGAGCGCGACCAGGTAGGCGGCGTCGGAGACCCGATCGGCGAGGGAGTCCAGCACGAAGCCCCACCGGGAGGTCTTGCCGGCGAGGATCGCCACCGCGCCGTCGAGGTTGTCGAGCAAGCCGGCGATCACGACGACGAGCACGGCCGCGAGCGGCCACCGGCCGCCCGCGCCCGCAATCGCCGCGACCGCCGCCGACGCCAGGACACCCCAGGCGGTCAGCGCGCCCGGAGACGCACCGCGCGCCGCCAGTGGCCGGGCCGCGGCGTAGGCCAGCGACAGCCAGCGGCCGGCGAGGCTGCCAGGCCGGGGCTGGTAGCCGCCGTGCAGCGCCGCCCACAGGCGCAGGTAGTCCGCGAGTCCCGGCACCGGCGCCGCCGGTCGGTGGGCGGTCGCGGTCGTCAGCACCAGCAGGATGGCGGTGGCTACAGCGAGGAGCAGGGCCGTGACCACCGCCGGAGGCGGCTGCTCAGGCCGAGGCCCGGTCGACGGCGCGAGCGCCGAGCCCGAGCCGTGCCCACACCTCGCGGGTCGCAGTGGACCTGTTCAGCGTGTAGAAGTGCAGCCCGGGCACGCCTTCGGCGAGCAACCGCTCGCACAGTGCGGTCGCGTGCTCGACCCCCACCCGGCGGACCGCGACGGGGTCGTCCTCGACCTCGTAGAGCTCGGCGGCGAGCTCCGCCGGGAAGGCGGCCCCGGACAGCTCGGCGGAGCGCTGGATGCCGCGGACGTTGGTGATCGGCATGATGCCGGCCAGGATCGGCACGTCGCAGCCGAGCGCTGCCACCCGGTCCCGCATCCGCAGGTAGTCCTCAGCCCGGAAGAACATCTGGGTGATGGCGAAGTCGGCGCCCGCGCGGCACTTGGCGACGAAGTGGCGGGTGTCGGTGTCCAGGTCCGGCGAGCGGGGATGCTTCTCGGGGAAGGCGGCGACGCCGACGCAGTAGTCGCCGTGCGCCTTGACCAGCCGGACGAGCTCGGCGGCGTAGCGCAGGCCCTGCGGGTGCTCCGGCCAGTCGCCGAGCGGGTCGCCCGGCGGGTCGCCGCGCAGCGCGAGGACGTTGCGGACGCCGGCGGCAGCGAGCCGGCCGACGATGTGACGCAGCTCGGCGACGGAGTGGCCGACCGCGGTCAGGTGTGCCATGGGCAGCAGGGTGGTCTCGGTCGCGATCCGCTCGGTGATCTCGACCACCCGGTCCCGGTTGGACCCGCCCGCGCCGTACGTGACCGAGACGAAGGACGGTCGCAGCGGCTCCAGCTGCCGGATCGCCTGCCACAGCTGCCGCTCGCCCTCGTCGGTCTTCGGCGGGAAGAACTCGAACGAGAAGGTCGGGCGACCTTCGGCGAGCCGGTCGCGAATGGTGGCCGTCATGCGGGCAGCGTAGCCGGAGCGCATCCACCGGCGCCGTCACCGACGTAGGGGAACGCGGGGTCGCCCTCGATCCCGCACAACAGGCGGGCCGGCGCACCGTGCCGGATACTCCCCGGCACGCGTCCTGCCACCGACCCTGGAGCGTCTGTGACCTCGACCCGACACCGTTCGGAGCCCGTTTTCATCCCCCGACCGGGCGAGCTGGAGGACTCGCCGGTCGAGCGGGAGGACCTGCGCCGGCGGGTGTCCGAGGCGCTCGACGGCTTCCTGGACCGGCAGGACGCCCGGCTCGCGTCGATGGCGGGCGAGGTCGGCGAGATGGTGCTGGCGCTGCGCGACCTGCTCTCCGCCGGCAAGCGGCTGCGGCCGGCCTTCGGCTACTGGGCCTGGCGCGGCACCGGGATGCCGGACGACGACAGGATGGTGGTCGCGGCGGCCGCGCTCGAGCTCTTCCAGGCGTCGGCGATCATCCACGACGACGTCATGGACAGCAGCGACACCAGGCGGGGGCGTCCGACGGTGCACCGGCGCTTCGGCGCGCTGCACCGGGCGGAGGGCTGGCGCAGCGACGAGGAGGCGTTCGGGGCGGGCGCCGCGATCCTGGTCGGCGACCTGTGCCTCGGCTGGTCGGACGAGATGTTCTTCGGCTGCCGACTGGCGCCGGAGCGGCTGGTGCGGGCGCGGCCGATCTTCGACGAGATGCGCACCGAGCTGATGGGCGGGCAGTACCTGGATCTGCTCGAGCAGGCCCTCGGCGGCGGGTCCGTGGCGCGGTCCCGGCGGGTGATCCAGTACAAGAGCGCCCGGTACAGCGTGCTCCGCCCGCTTCAGCTGGGCGCGGCGCTGGCCGGGGCGGGCAGGCAGCTGCGCGCGGCGTACGACGCGTACGGGCTGCCGCTGGGCGAGGCCTTCCAGCTGCGCGACGACGTGCTGGGCGTCTTCGGCGACCCGGCGGAGACCGGCAAGCCGGCCGGTGACGACCTGCGCGAGGGCAAGCGGACCGTGCTGGTGGCGCTGGCGGTGCAGCACGGCAGCCGGGCGCAGGTCCGGGTCGTCGACCGCTACCTGGGCGACCCCGCCCTGGACATCGTCGGGATGGAGTCACTGCGCCAGGTGCTGGTCGAGACCGGCGCGCTCGCCGAGGTCGAGCGGATGATCGCGGCCAGCACCGAGAGGGCGCTGAACGCGCTCGCCGCGGTCGAGGTGGCGCCGCCCGCGGACCGCGCGCTGCGCGAGCTCGCCGCCGCGGCGACCGCCCGCCGCTCCTGACCGGGGCGGCCGCTCATGCGCAGGGTGACGGGGCCGACCCGGCGGGTGGTCGTGGTGGGGGCGGGGCTCGGCGGGTTGTCGGCCGCGCTGCGGCTGGTGGCGGCCGGGCGGGAGGTCACCGTCCTCGAACGGGAGGCGGTGCCGGGCGGCCGGGCCGGGCGGCTGGAGGTCGACGGGTACTCCTTCGACACCGGGCCGACCGTGCTGACCATGCCGGACCTGATCGCGGACGCGCTGGACACGGTCGGCGAGCGGCTGGAGGACTGGCTGGACCTGCGGCCGGTCGACCCGCTCTACCGGGCGCACTACCCGGACTCCTCGACGCTCGACGTCCACGCCGACGTCGAGGCGATGGCCGCCGAGGTGGAGCGGGTGTGCGGCGCCAGGGAGGCGGCCGGGTACCGCCGGTTCGTCGACTACGTCTGCGCGCTCTACCGGGCCGAGATGCGCAGCTTCATCGACCGCAACATCGACTCGCCGCTCGGGCTGCTCGGCCCGGACCTGGCCCGGCTGGTCGCGCTGCGCGGCTTCGGCCGGCTGGCCACCGCGGTGCGCCGACACCTGAAGGACCCGCGGACGCAGCGGGTCTTCTCGTTCCAGGCGATGTACGCCGGGCTGTCGCCGTACCACGCGCTGGCGATCTACGCGGTGGTCGCCTACATGGACTCGGTCGCGGGCGTCTACTTCCCGGCCGGCGGGGTGCACGCGGTGCCGCGCGCGCTTGCCGGGGCGGCGGAGAAGCACGGGGTGCGCTTCCGGTACGGCACGCAGGTGGCCCGGGTCGAGGTCGCCGGCGGCCGGGCCCGGGCGGTGGTGACCACGGACGGCGAGCGGGTCGAGGCCGACGTGGTGGTGCTCAACCCGGACCTGCCGACCGCGTACCGGCAGCTGCTGCCGGCCGCCGTCGCGCCGAGGCGGCTGGGCAGGCTGCGCTACTCCCCGTCCTGCGTGGTCCTGCACGCCGGCTCGACCGCGGCGTACGCCGGGGCCGCGCACCACAACATCCACTTCGGCCGGGCCTGGCGGCGCACCTTCACCGAGCTGATCCGCGACGGGCGGCTGATGTCCGACCCGTCCGTGCTGGTCACGAACCCGAGCCGGTCCGACCCGGCGCTCGCGCCGCCCGGCCGGCAGACCTACTACGTGCTGGCCCCGGCCCCGAACCTGACCGCCGGCATCGACTGGGCCAGCACCGGCCCGCGCTACCGGGACGAGCTGGTCGGCACCCTGGAGGCGCGCGGGTACGTCGGCTTCGGCGCCGGCATCGAGGTGGAGCGGCTGGTCACGCCGGCGGACTGGGCGGCGTCCGGGCTGGCCGCGGGCGCCCCGTTCGCGGCCGCGCACACGCTGCTGCAGAGCGGCCCGTTCCGGCCGCGGACGCTGGCCCGCGGGCTGCAGAACGTGGTCTTCACCGGCTCCGGCACCCAGCCGGGGGTGGGGGTGCCGATGGTGCTGCTGTCCGGCCGGCTGGCCGCCGAGCGGGTCACCGGTCGCGACCGGCAGTACCGTTCCCGCGCCTGGCGGTGACGAGACCGGGATCTCAGGATGCTTCGACCCGACACGTCCCATTCGGGCAAGACGCCCGGTCTCCCAGCCGGTAACCTCGACCGCCGTGCCGTCCGCACTGCCCACCCGCCTGTCCCGGTACCGGGCTGCCGGGGAGCTGCGCCTCCTCGACCGCTACCGGACGCTCGGGCTGGGCGGGGCCACGGCGCTCGCCCTCGGCGGTGTCGCGGCCGGGGCGCTGCCCCGGGAGGACCCGTTCGCGGGGATCCCGCTGATCGGCTGGCTGCGCGGCAGCGAGCCGCTCGCGCTGGCGGTCGGCTACGCCGGGCTGGCACTGCTCGTCGTCGCGTGGCTCTTCCTGGGCCGGCGGGTCGGCACCGCGGACGGCCCGAGCCGCCGGTCACTGCTGGTCACCCTGGCGGTCTGGTCGGCGCCGCTGTGCCTGGCGCCGCCGATGTTCAGCCGGGACGTCTACAGCTACGGCGCGCAGGGCTGGATGGTGCACGTCGGCGCCAGCCCGTACTTCTGGGGACCGGGCGCGATCCCGGAGAACCCGTTCCTGATCGACGTCCCGGATCTGTGGACGCACACCCCGGCGCCGTACGGGCCGCTGTTCCTGCAGCTGGCCCGCTGGGTGGTCGACCTCGGCTCGGACGAGACGGTGCCCACCGTGCTCGGCATGCGGCTGCTCGCGCTGGCCGGCGTGGTGCTGCTGGTCCGCTACGTCCCGCGGCTGGCCGCGCACTGCGGCGTGCCGGCCGACCGGGCGCTCTGGCTGGGCGTGCTCAACCCGCTGGTGCTGCTGCACTTCGTCAGCGGCGCGCACAACGACTCGCTGCTGGTCGGCCTGGTGGTGGCCGGCCTGGTGCTGGTGCTGGACCGGCACCCGGCGCTGGGCGTGGTGGTCTGCTCGCTGGCGCTGCTGGTCAAGGCGCCCGCCGCGCTGGCCCTGGTCTTCGTCGTGCCGGTCTGGGCGCAGCAGCTGTCCGGCCGGCTCCGGCTGGTCCGCGCCGGCGTCATGGCCGCCGCGGTCTCCGGCTCGGTGGTCGGCGTGGTCTCCTGGCTCACCGGCCTCGGGTACGGCTGGACCGGCGCCCTCAACACCCCCGGCACGGTCCGTAACTGGCTGTCCGGCACGACCCTGCTCGGCGAGGCGGTGGGCCTGCTCACCCGCCTGGTCGGGCTCGGCGGCGACCAGACCACCACCGAGGCGATCAAGGTCTTCCGCGGCGCCGGCGGGCTGGTCGCGCTGGTGCTCTGCCTGCTGCTGCTCGCCCGGATGGAGCGGTACGGGCTGGTCGGCTCGCTCGGACTCGGCTTCATCGCGGTGGTGGCGCTCGGCCCGGTGGTGCATCCCTGGTACTTGCTGTGGGGTTTCATCCTGGTCGCCACGGGCATTCCCACACTTCGGGTGCGGAGTGCGGTGGTCACCGCGTCAGCCGCGCTGTCCATGGTGCTGATGCCGAAGGGCGGAACGGTCGACGTGAGCGCGATCGTGCAGGCGATCCTGTCCGCTGCCGCCGTCGCCGGCTCCGCCGCGCTCTTCGAGCTGCTGCCGGGGCGCATCCCGGCCGCCGGTGCGGGCACGGCGTCGCCGGCCCGGACGGAGACCGGCCCGCTCGCGGACCCGGTGCCGGCCGCCGCGCGCACCCCGATCCGACCTCGGATCTGACGGCGACGGCGGTGCCGGCCAGCCGAGCCGCCCGGGCCTTCCGGAACCGGTGGGCCGCTCGGTGGGCCGCCCAGGGCGGCGAGCACCTCCGCAAGGTCGTCCGCACCGGCTTCGCCGGCTCGGTGCTGCTCGCGCTCGGCTCGCTCGGCGCCGGCGCTCCCCCGGTCTACGACCCGGTCAAGCGCACCCCGGTCATCGCCGTGCTCCGCGGCGGGATCGGCGAGCGGGTCTCGCTCGCCCTGGTATACATCGGGCTGGCCGTGCTCGGCATGGCCTGGCTGCATCTCGGCCGGTCGGTGCGCCGGGACGAGGCCGGCACCGACCGGCCGCGGCTGCTGCGGATCGCCGCGCTGTGGGGCGCGCCGCTGCTGGTCTGCGTCCCGCTCTTCAGCCGCGACCTCTACTCGTACGCCGCGCAGGCGCAGATCGCGCACGCCGGCCTCGACCCGTACAGCGTGGGACCGGTGTCGCTGCCCGGACCGTTCCTGGACGAGATCTCCGGGATGTGGGTGGACACGCCGGCGCCGTACGGGCCGCTGTGGCTCGGGCTCGGTCGCGCGATCGCCACCCTGACCGGCGACCGGGTGGTGACCACGGTCCTGTTCATGCGGCTGCTCGCAGTGATGGGCCTGTTGCTGCTGGCGCGCTACCTGCCCCGGCTGGCCGCCGCCTGCGGTGCCGACCCGCGCGGCGCGCTGTGGCTCGGGGTGCTCAACCCGCTGGTGCTGGTGCACTTCGTGGCCGGCGGCCACAACGACGCGCTGATGCTCGGCATGGTGGTGGCCGGGCTGACGGTGGCGATCGAGGCCACCGAGGAGCGCTGGGTGGCCGCCGGGGTGGCGCTGACCGCGGCCGGCGTGCTGGTCAAGGCGCCGGCCGCGGTGGCGGTCGCCTTCCTGGCCTGGGTGTGGGCGCGGCACCTGACTGGGCGGGCGGTGCTGCTGCGGGCGAGCTTGCGCACCGCCGCGGTCGGGCTGGCCACGATCGTGGTGCTGACCGCGGCGACCGGCCTCGGCTTCGGCTGGATCAACCAGCTCAACGCGTCCGGCCGGGTGATCACCTGGGTGTCGCTGCCGACCGGGCTGGGACTGCTGACCAACCTCCTGACCGGCGCGCGGGACTTCGTGACCTCCGAGAACGGGGTGATCATCGCGTTCCGGGCCGGCGGCCAGGTGGTGCTCGCCGCGGTGCTGCTGTGGCTGTGGCTGCGCGCCGGCCGGATCGCGCCGGTCCGCGCGCTGGCGGTGGCGCTGCTGGCGATCGTGTTCCTCGGCCCGGTCGTGCAGCCCTGGTACGTGCTGTGGGGGCTGACCGTGGCGGCGGCCACCCCGCTGCCGCGCCGGGTCTGGCTGCTGGCCGCTGGCGCGAGCGTGTATCTGTCGATGATGATCACCCCGCAGGGCGCGAACCTCTTCCTCGAGTGGGCGCCGGTGCTCGCCAGCGGGGCGGCCGCTGTGGTGGCGACGTACGCCGTGCTCGGGCACGAGCCGGACCCGGCCGACGCCGGGCCGGGCGGGCGGGAGCCGGTAGCCTCGGGCGCGTGAGCGCGCGCGAGCTGGACGCCGCCGGCATCACCGACCCGGCCCTGCGCGCGTCGTACGAGCAGTGCCGCCGCCTCAATGCCGCGCACGGCAAGACCTACTACCTGGCCACCCTGCTGCTGCCGCCGGCGAAGCGGCCGTACGTGCACGCGCTCTACGGCTTCGCCCGGTACGCCGACGAGATCGTCGACGACCTGGCCTCCACCCTGACCGACGAGCAGAAGGCCGACCGGCTGGTCGGCTGGGGGTCGCGCTTCCTGGCCGAGGTGCTGGCCGGCGGGTCCGAGCTGCCGCCCCACCCGGTGAGCCCGGCGGTGGTGGACACCGTCCGCCGCTGGGACATCCCGCTCGGCCTCTTCGAGGACTTCCTCGCCTCGATGCGGATGGACCTCACCGTCACCGACTACCCGACGTACGACGACCTGATGAAGTACGTGTGGGGCTCGGCCGCGGTGATCGGGCTGCAGCTGGTGCCGGTGCTCGAGCCGCTGGTGGACCGGTCGCTGGCCGAGCCGTACGCGGTCCAGCTCGGGGTGGCCTTCCAGCTGTCGAACTTCGTCCGTGACGTCGGCGAGGACCTCCGCCGCGGCCGGGTCTACCTGCCCGGCGAGGACATGGCGCACTTCGGCGTCTCCCGGGAGCGGCTGGCCCGGGGAGTCGTGGACGGGCCGGTCCGCCGGTTGCTGGCGTACGAGATCGCCCGCACCCGGGAGCTCTACCGGGCCGCCGAGCCGGGGATCCGGCTGCTGCACCCGACGTCGCGGGACTGCATCCGGACCGCGCTGCGGCTCTACGGCGGGATCCTGGACGAGGTGGAGCGGGCCGACTACCGGGTGCTGGACCGGCGGGTGTCGGTGCGGCTGCCGCGGCGGGCGGCGGTGGCGGTGCCGGGGCTGGCGCGGGCGTACGCGGCGCGCCGGTGACCGACTTCGTGCTGGTGCACGGCGGCTGGCAGGGCGCCTGGTGCTGGGAGCTCCTCATCGGCGAGCTCGCCGCCCGGGGTTCCCGCGCGGTCGCCGTCGACCTCCCCGCCGAGGACCCGGACGCCGGCGCCGCCGACTACGCCGCCGCGGTCCGCACCGCCCTGCCGGGGAGGACACCCCCTCCCGAACCGGCTACGTCTCTGCTCCCCCCGGCGAAGCAGAGACACGCCACCCCCGAAGCAGAGCCGTCTCTGCCTCGCGGGGCGGAGCATGGACGTAGTCGCCGCGAGGAGGGCCCTCCCCGGGAGGGCGTCGTGCTCGTCGGGCACTCGCTCGCCGGGCTCACGATCCCGCTCGTCGCCGCCACCCATCCGGTCCGGCACCTCGTCTACCTCGCCGCCATGCTGCCCGAGCCGGGCCGCAGCGTCGCCGAGGGCGACCGGCAGACCGTCCGCGGCCTGGGCCGCGGCCAGCTCCGGCACGACGACGGCTCCACCTCCTGGGAGCCGGAAGCCGCGGTGGCCCGGCTCTTCCCGGACAGCCCGCCGGACCGCGCCCGGTGGGCCGCCGCCCGGCTGCGCCGCCAGCACTGGCGGATCCTGCAGGAGACCACCCCGCTGACCCGATGGCCGGACGTCCCATCGACGTACCTGCGCTGCGAGGACGACGCGGTGATCGACGCCGGCTGGGCCCGGCGGGCGGTGCCGGAGCGGCTCGGCGTCGAGCCGGTCACGCTGCCGGGCGACCACTCCCCGTTCCTGGCCCGCCCGGCCGAGCTGGCCGACCTGCTGGCGGCACTCTAGGTCCGCACTCCGCGCCGCCCCAGCCAGACCCAGGTGGACAGCGTCAGCGTCACCATCGCGAAGCCGAAGAGCAGGTCCTCCACCGGCGCGAACGCGATCCGTGGCCCGAGGATCGCGCCCCGGTCGTACCTGACGATGTCCAGCCCGGTGAAGACGCCGTTCGCGACCAGCTGGAAGAACAGCACGATCGCGTACGCCGTCCAGTACGTCCGGCGGCGCAGCAGCCAGGTACGCAGCAGCACGGTGTCCACCAGCACCGCGGCGACCACGCCGAGCACGGCGAGCTGGGTGTAGCTCACTCGACCCGCTCCCGCTCGGGCTCGTCCCCGACCGGCCAGCCCCGCACCGCCCGGACCGCCTCGAAGGCGAGGATCGCGCAGGTCGGCGTCACCGCGAAGAACAGCAGCTCGTCCAGCGGGAGCCTGCCCGGCAGCAGGATGCCGGTCATCCGCCCCAGGTCGTACGCCCAGTGCCCGCGGGCGATCGCGTACAGGTCCCAGAGCACGAAGACGACCACCGTCGGGGCGAGCGCGAGCAGCCACCGCCGCCACCGCGCGTACACCCGGGTCCGCAGCAGGACCTCCAGCGGCAGCGTGCCGAGCAGGCAGCCGGCCAGCACCGCGAGGTACGTCAGGTGCCTCACCCGAGCCGGACCCGGAACGCCCGCGCCGCCGCCTCCGGGTCGCCCGCCTCGGTGATGGCCCGGACCACCACCACCCGGCGGGCGCCGGCGGCGAGCACCTCGTCCAGCCGGTCCAGGTCGATCCCGCCGATCGCGAACCAGGGCCGGGCGGCGGTCGCCGCAGCGTACGCGGTCAGCGCCAGACCGGGCGCCGGCCGGCCCGGCTTGGTCGGTGTCGGCCAGGTCGGCCCGACGCAGAAGTAGTCGACCCCCGGCTCTGACCCGGCCAGGTCGACCTGGGCGCGGTCGTGGGTGGACCGGCCGACCAGCGGGCCGGCGCCGACCAGCCGGCGGGCCGCCGGCACCGGCAGGTCGTCCTGGCCCAGGTGCAGCACGTCCGCGCCGGCGGTCGCGGCGAGGTCGGCGCGGTCGTTCACCGCCCACAGCGCGCCGTGCCGGCGCGCGGCGTCCGCGACCACCTCGAGCAGGGCCAGCTCCTCGCCCGCCTCCAGCCCCTTCTCCCGCAGCTGGACGATGTCGACGCCGCCGCGCAGCGCGGCCTCCAGGAAGCCGGCCAGGTCGCCGGTCGCCCGCCGGGAGTCGGTGCAGAGGTAGAGCCGGGCGTTCGCCAGCCGGGACCGCCGCCACTCCCCGGCCAGGTCGGCCACCGGCTCGCCCCCCGGGGCGGCGAGCCGCCGGCCCGCCCGGGCGGCCAGCGGCTCAGCCTCCGGCAACGGCCCTCACCAGCTCCAGCCGGTCGCCGTCCGCCAGCACCACCCCGTCCATCGCCGAGCGCGGCAGCGCCTCCCCGTTGTGCTCCACCACCACCGAGCCCGGCCGCAGCCCGAGCTGCTCGATCAGCTCGACCAGCCCGGTCCCGTCCGGCAGCTGCCTGGCGCCGCCGTTGAGCGTCACGGTCACCTTCGCACCCCTCCTAGAACGCCAGCGCCTGCGCCCGCCGCTTGACCTCGCGGCCGCGGTCGGCCCGCAGCGCCTCGACCGGCAGACCCGGCAGGGTGTCGTCCGGCGTGTGCAGCCAGCGGATCGCCGCCTCGTCGTCGTAGCCGCCGTCGTGCAGCAGGGTGAGCACCCCGGCCAGCCCCTTGACCACGGCGTCGTCCCGGACGAACCCGGCCGGCACCCGCAGCACGCCGCCGGACCGCACCCCGGCGAGACCGCCCTCCCGCAGCAGCTGGTGCACCCGGGTCACCGGCAGCCGGAGCCGCTCCGCGAACTCCGGCACGGTCAGCCACTCGATCCCCTCCATCACCCGTCCAGCCTGCCACGTGGGCCGCGGCCGGGCTCGGCCGGCGGACCGGCAGGCCCGATCGGGCTCAGCTGGCCCGAACCGGCACGTCCGGGTCGGCCAGCCGCCCGGCGTCCACTGGCCGACCCGCGTCGATCACCCGCCGCGCCTGGGTGGCGTCCCGGCGGCGGTCCACCGCGAGCAGCCCGGTCAGCCGGCCGTCCGGGTCCAGCCAGGCCGCGGCCCAGCCGGTACCGGCCTCCGGGTCGCCCCGCCACACCGCCGGCCCGTCGTCGGTCCGGAAGCCCACCCACTGGACGTACCGACCGAACTGCTCCGACCACACGTACGGCACCGGGTCGTACGCGGCCGGCTCGCCGAGCAGCGTCGCGGCGGCCACCTCCGGCGCGTGCAGCGCGTCGTCCCAGTGCTCGGTGCGGATCCGCCGGCCGGCCCGCGGCGACCAGCGGGCGGCGCAGTCGCCGACCGCGACCAGGCCGGGCAGCGAGCTGCGGCAGGCCTCGTCCACCACCACCCCGCCGCTGACCGGGTCGACGTCCACCCCGGAGCCGGCCAGCCAGCCGAGGTCCGGCCGCACCCCGACCGCCTCCACCACCACGTCCGCGTCCACCCGGCCCGCACCGGCCAGCCCCACCCCACGGGAGTCTACTTTGGACACCGCGGCGCCGGTGCGCAGCTCGACGCCGGCCTCGGTGTACCAGCCGGCGGTGCGGGCGCCGGCCACCGGCCCGAGCGAGGCCGCCAGCGGCGCGGTCGCCGCCTCCAGCACGGTGACCGAGCAGCCCCGGCGGGACGCCACCGTCGCCACCTCGGCGCCGATCCAGCCGGCACCGACGACCGCCACCCGGGCGCCCGGCACCAGCGCCGACCGCAGCCGGTGCGCGTCGGCCAGGGTGCGCAGCACGTGCGCGCCACCGTCCGAGCCGGCGAGCCGCCGCGGCACCGCACCGGTCGCCAGCACCAGCCCGTCCCAGGCCAGCTCACCGGCACCCGCGCCGGCGCCACCGGCGCCGGCCGCGGCGTCCCCGGCCGCCGGGGCGGTCCGCAGCACCCTCGGGCCGAGCCCGACGGCGACCTCGCCGCGGCGAACCTCGACGCCGGCCAGCCAGCCGGCCTCCAGCGGCACCGCGTCGGTCTCGCCGAGCAGCACCGCCTTGGACAGCGGCGGCCGGTCGTACGGCTGGACGTCCTCGGCGGTGACCAGGGTGAGCGAGCCGGCGTACCCGCGGGAGCGCAGCTCGGCGGCGGCCCGCACCCCGGCCAGCCCGCCGCCGACCACGACGACGCGGTTCAGGAGTCCGTCTCCGGCTCGAAGGTGTCCTGCTGCGGGTCCACCTGGTCCGGGCGGCGCGCCGGTCCGCTCACTCGGTCGCCTCCCGCGCGTACCGCAGCGCGTCCGGCAGCCGCATCGCCGCGCCCTCGGTGAGCGCCGCCGCATACGCCGCGTCCCCGAGCGCCGACTGCACCGCCGCGTCCATCGCCTCGACCAGCGGCCGCATCCCCGGCCACACCGCGGCGCCGACCACCTCGCGGGCGTGCTTGGCCGCGCCGATCAGCCGGGCCGCCGGCTCCGCCCGGCCCTTCGCGAAGGCGACCGCGGCGAACCCGCCGAGGCAGTACGCCGAGCCCTCCTGGTCCAGCTGCTCGCCGTGCACCTCGGCGGCGGCGGCGAACCGGGACCGCGCCTCGGCCAGGTCGCCGGCCGCCATCGCATCCAGGCCGAGCAGGTCGAGCGCCTGGGCGCGGAGGAAGTCGTTGCCGATGCCCTCGGCCGCGGCCAGCCCCTCGCGGTGCAGCGCCGCCGCCGCGGCCGGGTCGCCGTGCTGCAGCGCCACCTGCCCGCGGGTGGACAGCGCGAAGGCCAGCCCCCACCGGTCGCCGATCCGCCGGAACGCCGCCACCGCCTCGTCCAGCAGCCCGCGCGCCTCCTCGGTCGCCGCGCTGCTGGTGGCCAACCCGAGCCCGGCCAGCGCGTGCGCGCGCAGCCGGACGTCGCCGATCCCGGCGGTGACGTCGACGAGCCGGCGCAGCAGCGGCTCCGCGCCGGCCAGGTCGCCGCGGGCGATCCGGAACATCCCGCGCGCCCACAGCAGCCATGCGGCCGCGTCCGGCGGCAGCCGGCTCGCCGACGGCAGCGCGGCGACCCGCTCGGCCGCCTCGCTCTGCAGGGGCAGCAGGCCGCGGCTCCACCAGTAGGTGAACAGCGGGGCGGTGATCCGGACCGCCGTCTGCGCGTCGTCCGCGGAGACCGCCCACCGGGTCATCGAGCGCAGGTCGTCCAGCTCGTCGTCCACCCGGGCCGTCCACTCCCGGTTGTCCGGGCCGGTCAGCCGCGGCCCGGCCGCCGCGGCGAAGGCGCACAGGTAGTCCGCCAGCCGGCGCAGCGTCGCCTCCCGCTCGCCGCGCTCGGCCAGCCGCTCCCGCGCGTACGCCCGGACCGTGTCCAGCATCCGGAACCGCGGCTCGCCCGCGGCCCGCTGGTCCGTACTGACCAGGCTCTGCGCGACCAGTCCGGACAGCGTCTCGAGCACGTCGATGTCGCCGGCCGCCCCGTCTCCGGCCGCCGCCCGGACGGCGCCGACCGCCTCCGCCCCGTCCAGGGTCCAGGCCCGGGTGAAGACCGACAGCCGGGCCAGCAGCGCCCGCTCGGCGGGGTTGAGCAGGCTGTGGCTCCACTCCACGGTGGCCCGCAGCGTGCGCTGCCGGCGGGGCAGGTCCACCGGCCCGGCGGCCAGGTCGAGCGGGCGGTCCAGCCGGTCACCGAGCCGGCGCAGCAGCACCGCCGGGGTGAGCATCCGCAGCTGCGCCGCGGCCAGCTCCAGCGCCAGCGGGATGCCGTCCAGCCGGCAGCACAGCTCGGCCACCGCGACCGCGTTCTGCTCGGTCAGCTCGAAGTCCGGGCGCACCTCCCGGGCCCGGGCGACGAAGAGCCGGACCGCGGCGGCGTCGGCGACCACGGCCGCGGGTGCCCCGGCGGCCGGGATGGCCAGCGATGCCAGCGGCACCTCCCGCTCCCCCCGCAGCCGCAGCACGGTCCGGCTGGTGACCAGCACGGTCACCTCCGGGCAGGCGGCCAGCAGGGTGGCCACCGCCGGCGCGGCGCCGAGCACCTGCTCGAAGTTGTCCAGCACCAGCAGCACCCGCCTGCCCTGCAGCCGGTCGGCGAGCAGGTCGAGGAGCGGGCCGGTGCCCTCGGGCCGGATGCCGAGCGCACCGGCGAGCGCAGCCGGCACCTGCGCCGCGTCGGTCACCGGCGCGAGGTCGACGAACCACACCCCGTCGAAGCCGCCGCCCCCGGGCTGCTGCACGATCTCGGCGGCCACTTCCAGCGCCAGCCGGGTCTTGCCGATGCCGCCCGGGCCGACCAGCGTGACCAGCCGGGTCTCCGGGTCGGCGAGCAGCGCGCCGAGCGCCCCCACCTCCGCCTCCCGGCCGACGATCGCGGTCGGCGGCACCGGCAGCCGCGCGCTGCGCAGGCCCTGCGGCGCCACCCGGACCGGCCGGGTGAAGCGCTCGGTGAGCAGCACGGCCAGGTCGTCGGCGACCAGGTCGCCGAGCTCGTCCGGGCCCTCGAAGGGCTTGTACGCGGCCCGGTCGTCCGCCTGCACCCGCCGCAGCAGGTCGGTTAGCCGCGGCTCCCGGTCCGCGGCGGACTTGACGTAGATGAGCTTCGGCCGGTCGCCGGACAGCACGTACTCGTCCTCCAGGCCGGACACGCTCTCCCCGGGTGCCACCCAGCCGTACCGGCGCCAGTAGACCCCGACGAAGACGTCGCTCTGCGCCAGGTACGCCCGGTAGAGCTCGCGCGGCGGGTGCGGCCGGGCGCCGAGCTCGAACATCACCGGGGTGAGCCGCAGCCGGGTGACCGCCGTCCGCACCGCGCGCCGCTCGTCGGCCAGCTCCTCCAGGGTGGAGGAGACGAAGACCCGCACCCGCCGGTCCGGAGTGCTGATCTCCGGTGCGGTCTCCCCCGGCATGCCCGGCAGCCTAGCCAAAGGGGAATGACAGCGGGACCCGCGTCGGCTTGACTGGGGTCGCAACGGCCGGGGGTGGGACATTGAGCGAGCGCGAGGGCTCGCAGCGCGAGCGGGTAGCGAGGAGGGCCGACCGGCCGGCGCTTGCGCCTGCCGGTCTGACCGAGGAGCGGACATTGAGCGAGCGCGAGCGGGGGGACGTGCGGCCGCTGTCGCGCGGGACGAAGGTGCTGCTCTGCGTCTTCGTCGTCCTCACCGCGCTGGCGACCAACCAGCTCTTCGTGCTCAGCGACCACACCGACGCCTGGTTCGCCTGGACGATCCGGCCGCCGCTGACCGCGGCCTTCCTCGGCGGCGGGTACGGCGCCGGCTTCCTGATGGTCCTGCTCGCGCTGCGCTCGCACGCCTGGGCGCACGCCCGGGTGCCGGTGGTGACCGTGCTGGTCTTCAGCGTGCTGACACTGGCCGCCACGCTGCTGCACCCGGACCGCTTCCACTTCGGGGCCGGCGGGGCCGTCGCCCGTTTCGCCGCCTGGTTCTGGCTGGCCGTCTACATCGTGGTGCCGGTGGCGCTGACGCTGCTGGCAGTGCGCCAGCAGCGGATGCCGGGCGACGACCCGGAGCGCCGGCAGCCGCTGCCGATCTGGCTGGCCGTGGTGCTCACCATCCAGGGCGCCCTCATGCTCGTGGTCGGCGTGGTGCTCTTCGTCTCGCCGGCCCAGGCGGCGACCCTGTGGCCCTGGCCGTTGACCCCGCTCACCGCTCGGGTGGTGGCCGCCTGGCTGGTCGCCTTCGGCATCGCGTCCGTGCTCGCCCTGGTCGAGCGGGACCTGGAGCGGCTGGAGATCTCGGCGGTGGCGTACACGCTGTTCGGGGTGCTGGAGCTGGTCGCGCTGGCCCGCTACTCCGACGCCGTGCGCTGGGGGTCGGTGGCGGCGACGGTCTACCTGGTGCTGCTGCTCACGGTCGTGCCGACCGGTGCCTACGGCCTGTGGACATCGGTCCGCGGTCGACGCCGGCGGGCGGCTGGTGCGACTCCAGTGGGAGCAGCCCGAGGACGTTGAGCCCGACCAGCAGGGCCAGCCCCACCCAGGGGAAGTCGAAGGACAGGGCGAAGGCGAGCACCGGGACCAGCGGCGCGAGCATGCTGTTGCGCAGGTAGAGCCGGCGGGCCTGCGGCGCGACGTCGTCGCGGAGCAGCCCGGACGCCCGCGCGTAGCGCAGCAGGCCGATGAAGATGACCAGCGCGACGAAGAGCAGCCCGGAGCTCAGCCGGACCGCGGTGCCGAGGTCGTCGTTGCTGCCCAGCGCCCGGGCGAGCACCGCGGTGCTGAACGGGGTGAGCGCGTAGATGCCGACGGAGAAGAGCACGAGCAGCGACGCGTAGTGGTCGATGCCGCGCATCCACGCGTCCAGCCGCCGGCTCTGCAGCCAGCCGACGATCATCTGCAGGAAGCCGATCGCGTACGCCCAGTACTGCGGGCCGAGGTGGGCCAGCGCATGCCCCAGCTCTCCGGGCGGGACGTCCTCCGGCGGGCGGAGCTCGATCACCAGCAGGGTCGCCGCGATCGCGTAGACCCCGTCGACGAACGCACCGAGCCGGCCCCACCCGTGCGGCGCGTGGTGGGCCGGCCGGAAGCTCCAGCCCTGCGCATACCAGCGCGTGCCCCCCATGCGAGGGAAGCTAGTGGGTCGAGTCCACCAGCGGGAAGGCGTCTTTCCACACCGGCTCGTAGCCGGCCGCGGCGAGCATCGCGGCCACCTCGGCCGGGCTCCGCTCGTCGGAGACCGAGAACTGCCCGGTGGCCCGGCCGGGCGCGGAGTAGCCGCCGGGCTCGGTGGACGAGCCCGCGGACATGTGGGTGACCGCGATCCGGACCAGCCCGTCCCGCAGCGCCGCCGGCTCCCTGGTGGACAGCACGATGCCGGCCTCCGGCTCGAAGAGCCGCAGCGCGGCGAGCGCCTGGACGTACTCGGGGTCGCAGACCGGGACCAGCGGCCGGTAGCCGGACGCGCTCGGCTTGATCCGCGGCAGCGCGACCGTCACCTCGGTGTGCCAGAACGCCCGCACCAGGAAGGCCGCGTGCGCGGCGACGGCCAGCACGTCCCGGCGCCAGTCGGCGGCCAGGCCCAGCAGCGCGCCGACGCCGAGCCGGCGCACGCCGGCCTGCGCGGCCAGCTCGGTGGAGTTGAGCCGCCGGTCGTAGTCGCGCTTCCAGCCGGCGGTGTGCGTCTCGGCGTACCGGTCCCGGTCGTACGTCTCCTGGTAGTGCACGACGCCCTCCAGGCCGGCGGCGACCAGCCGGGCGTACGTGTCGTCGGACCAGGTCTGCGTCTCGATGGACAGGCTCGGCACGGTCGGCCGCAGCCGCTCGACGACCTCGGCCAGGTAGTCCTGCGAAACCTCGACCCGGTGCTCGCCGGCGACCAGCAGCAGGTGCCGGAAGCCCCGCCCGGTCAGCAGTGCCGCCTCCCGCACGACCTCCGGCACGGTGAGTGTCCGCCGGGCGATCGGCAGGTCCTTGGCGAACCCGCAGTACGTGCAGCTGGACAGGCACGCGTTCGACACGTACAGCGGCGCGTACAGCCGGACCGCCCGCCCGAACCGCCGCAGCGTCGCCGCCCGCGCCGCTTGCGCGACCTCCTCCAGCCGTCGCCCCGCAGCCGGTGACAGCAGCGCCGCCAGGTCCGCCAGGTCGCGGTCCTGCCTGGCCAGCGCGGCGCTGACGTCCGCGTCGGTGAAGTCGCGAGTGGACAGGCCGGGCAGGTCGAGCGTGTCGAGGTGCCGGGCGAACCGCCCCTTCGGCGCCGCCATCAGGAGACCGCCCCGAGAAACCCGGTCAGCGGCGAGGACGCCTCGGCGCGGCTGCCGACGGCCCCGCGCCCGGCCCGGAACCCGAGCCGCCCGGCGGCCGTGGCCAGCGCGAACGCCCGCGCCATCACGACCGGGTCGCGGGCGATCGCGATCGCCGTGTTCACCAGCACCGCGTCCGCCCCCACCTCCATCGCTTCCGCCGCGTCGCTGGGGACCCCGAGCCCGGCGTCCACCACCACCGGCACCCCGGCCGCCTCGACGATCACCTCGATCGCGTCCCGGGTGCGCAGTCCGCGGTTGGACCCGATCCAAGCGCCCAGCGGCATCACCGTCGCGCAGCCGGCCTCCTCCAGCCGCTTGCACAGCACCGGGTCGGCCGGGCAGTACGGCAGCACGGTGAAGCCGTCGGCCACCAGCCGCTCCGCCGCGCGCAGCGTCTCCACCGGGTCCGGCGCCAGCGTCCGCGGGTCCGGCGTGACCTCCAGCTTGACCCAGGACGTGCCGGTGCCGGCCCGGCCGAGCCGGGCCAGCCGCACCGCCTCGTCCGCGTCCAGCGCCCCGGAGGTGTTCGGCAGCAGCCGGACACCGGGCGGCACGAAGTCGAGGATGTCCCCGTCGCCGGCCCGGTCCAGGTCGACCCGGCGCAGCGCCACCGTGACGATCTCCGTGCCGCTGGCCAGCACGGCGTCCCGCATCACCGAATGCGCGGCGAACTTGCCGGTGCCGACCAGCAGCCGGCTGCCCAGCCGCTCGCCGGCCACCACGAACGGGTCGTCCTGCATCCTGACTCCTCCCCTCGCGGGCATTACCCCGATCGGGTGCTGCGGGTCGCGAGCCGTCCGCTCGCCTCTCAGCCCGCGCGGCGGGCTCCCCGGTACGTGCCGACCATGGTACGGCGGCCCGAACGGGGCGGGCCCGGTTGGCGCCCGCTGCGGGTCCGCCGACCTAGACTCGCCGGGTGGGAAGCACCGCGGTGGCCGACCCGCTCGTCGGGACGGTGCTCGACGGGCGCTACCGGGTGGACCGGATGCTCGCCCGCGGCGGCATGTCGACCGTGTACGCGGGGACCGACCTGCGGCTGGACCGCTGGGTCGCGGTCAAGGTGATGGCGCCCGCGCTCGCCCACGACCCGGCGTTCACCGACCGCTTCGTGCGGGAGGCGAGGACCGCCGCCCGGCTGTCGCACCCGCACGCGGTGGCCGTCTTCGACCAGGGCGCCGAGGACACCCGGGCCGGCCGGGTGGTCTTCCTGGTGATGGAGCTGGTGCCCGGCGGCACGCTGCGCGACGTGCTGCGGCAGCGCGGCCGGCTGCGCCCGGACGAGGCGGTGTCGTTGCTCGAGCCGGTGCTCGCCGCGCTGGCCGGCGCACACCGGGCCGGGCTGGTGCACCGCGACGTCAAGCCGGAGAACGTGCTGATCGCCCCGGACGGCACGGTCAAGGTGGTCGACTTCGGGCTGGCCCGGGCGGTGGCCGCGCCGAGCACGTCCACCCAGGCCGGCGTCGTGCTCGGCACGGTCGCGTACGTGGCGCCGGAGCAGGTCACCCGGGGCGCCGCGGACCCCCGCACGGACGTCTACTCGGCCGGCATCCTGCTCTTCGAGCTGCTCACCGGCGGCCCGCCGTACGCGGGCGACTCGGCCATCGCGGTGGCGTACCGGCACGTCCACGACGACGTGCCGCCGCCGTCCAGCCGGGCGCCGGGGATCGCACCTGCGCTGGACGAGCTGGTGCAGCGGGCCACCCGGCGGGAGCCCGGTGCGCGGCCGCCGGACGCCGGCGCGCTGCTCGCCGAGCTGGCCATGGTGCGGGCCGACCTCGGCCTGCGGCACGTCCCGCCGCGCGATGTCGTCCCACCCGCCGACCCCGCCACCGTGCCCGCCGACCCCGCCACCGTGCCCGCTGGCCTCGCCGGCGGGCCGGCACTCGGCCGGGGCGACCGGGCCGGCGCGGGACCCGGCCGGGGCCGTGCCGCCCCGCCGGGCTGGGCGCCAGCG